>JANQIU010000158.1 GCA_028281985.1 Alphaproteobacteria bacterium
ATGCGAATCAGTCGCATTCTCGTTGTCTGTCGACCCGGCAAATGCTAGGTTCTCTCAGAGTTCGGCCGTCTGGGGTGTCAGACCTGCCGCATCCCAACATGCTTGACGGCAAAGCCTTCCGGCAGCCCGGCCGGTCGTCGGTCTGGGATGGCACAATCTCGCCGAAACGGGCCCGCTAAAGCGGGGACGACATATGCTGCGCGTCGCCCATCATGGATCCGAAATCGGTTTCAGTTACGACGACTTGCTGGACTATGCCAGCCGGAGCAACGTCGTCGCCGCAGCTCTATGCTACCGCCTGCTGCACTGGATGTTCTCGGGTCTGTCACCGGGGGCGCCGCCGGAGCGGGCCAGGATCGTCTTCCGCGTTGCTTTCGACGGACCGGGCATCATCGATTGTCTCGGTCTGGTGACGGGGGCGAAGTCGGATCATCGGATCCACTTCGATCCCCGCTGTGCCGAACCCGACGCCCCGCTCGCCCCAGTCGGTCGGTTCTACTTCGAGGCTACCTATGGCCAGTGGTCGTGCTCAGCCTTTCCGAACCCGTCGATCTTCCCGCGGGGCTTCGTCGACCGGATCCGCCGGTCCCAGGACGGCAGCGGCACGGAAGCCGAGCAATCGGCCTTTCGCCACATGAAGCAGGCGTTCGCTGCCCGGATCCTGAATACACCGGTCGGCGGGTTGTTCTACACCCGCGTCTGGCCAGAACGCGCAGATGTTGTGCATGTCGGTTGAGATTGGCGAAAGAACAGGAGAAATTCTGT
Organism: Alphaproteobacteria bacterium; assembly: GCA_028281985.1. GTDB lineage: Bacteria > Pseudomonadota > Alphaproteobacteria > DSM-16000 > Inquilinaceae > JANQIU01. The sequence continues at coordinate 766 of JANQIU010000158.1, forward strand.
GAACAACGGCGTGAAAATCCGAGACCGCAGTGACGTGATGGTGTTCAGTTTCGAAGATCTGGTGAAGTATCACGGGCGCCAGAACATCGGCGGCGTCGCCCTGGGCTTCAAGGTACTGCAATTCGCCCTACCCACACTGAGCCCTAACGAAGTTCCCCAGCGCGAGAAGATCGAAATCTTCAGCGCTTTTCCTGGCTCGGGTGCGATCGATGCATTCGAGATGGTCACCCGAGCGGTAACCCAGGACCGCTTCCGGCTGGACACGGCGTTCGACGCCCCGGGGGCGCTGGAGGCCGTGACTGGCCATTTCTACTTCCGCATCACTCACCGCGGCCGGGCCGTGGCGGTGACCCCGCGCGCCGGCCTGATCCCCGACCGGTTCCTGGAACTGGGCCGCCTGAACAAGGCCGGTGGCGCGACAGACGACGACCTGATCGAGTTCCAGGGCATGAAAGAAGCCTTGGCCGACACGCTGTTGGCCGTGGACGCTGGTGAGGTTTTCCAGACGTTGTCCTGACCGGAAACGGAGGCCCATTCGCAGCCGAAGGTCTCGAGCCGGCGTGCGGTTGACGGCGCAGCGGGTCCGGCGCTTGCAGCACCGGACCGCGCTGTGCGCGCCGCCAGAACCGCTCAGTCCACGATCCCCATATCCGGTCGGACGATGAAGTAGTCGGACGGGTGCGCCACATAGCCGGCAAGTTGCGGCGTCAACGCCATGTGGAACTCCACCGCAAACAGCGGCGTAACCGGCACCTCCTCCTCCAACAGTGCGCTGATGTCCAGCAGCAGGGCGTTTCGCGCCGCAGGATCGCGGGTTTCGCCCAAACGGTCCATCAGGTCTTCGAACGGCGCGGAGTCGTATCCGAAATGGTTGCGCGGCCCGTCCGCCCGCAGCCACTGGTCCAGGATGAAGGCGCCATCGCCGGACGGCACCGTGTTGGAGTTGAAGTAGATCAGGTCGAATTCGCCGGCATCCAGGACCGGTTGCGTCGACTCGTAGCCACGCACCTCGACCTGCAGTCCCAGCGCCTGGAGCTGCGCCTGCAGGACCGGCGCCATGGTGATGGCGTCGGGCTGCCGGGTCGTATGCCGCAGCAGCAGCGAAAACGGCTCGCCGTCGCGTCGGCGCAGGCCGTCCTCCCCCATCGCCCAGCCGGCGTCTTCGAGCAAGTCGGCCGCACGGAACGGGTCATGCGGCAGCGGCTCGTTCGGCGCGAAATCGAAATCGGGATGGAACAGGCTGGTGGCCGGCAGGCCGCCCCCGACCGCTTCGACCAGCATCTCCCGATCGACCCCAAGCGCAATCGCCTGACGCACCCGCGGGTCGTCGAGCGGCGGGCGGGTCAGGTTCATGAACAGCATCTCGGTCTTGGTGGTCACCACCGACAGCGGGATCAGGCCGTCGGCCGCCAGCCGGTCCAGGGAGGCCGGCGGCAGGTTGAAGGACAGGTCCGCTTCGCCGGCCTGGACAGCCAGGACACGGGATTGCGGATCCTGCAGCCGGCGCAGTTCCACCGGCGCGGCCGGCACCTGACCCCAGTAATGCGGATTGGGCTCCAGCAACAGCCGGGACGACGGTTCGAATTCGGCCACCGTGTAAGGACCGGTGTAGATCCAGGTGTCGTCCACCGCCTTGAACATGATCAGCGGGAATTCGGCCAGGACGGCGGGCATCACGGGAACCGGCCGTTCGGTTTCGATCCGTACGCGCAACGGGTCAATCGCGGTGGCGGTGATGGTGCCGGTCGACCCGGTCGCGCGCGGCGACGACGCGTTGAGGCTGGTGAGCGCCATGGCCACCGCTTCGGCGTTCATGGGCGAGCCGTCGGAGAACCGGACCCCGGGACGCAGGCTGACGATCCAGGCGTCGCCGTCCGGTTCCGCGCCGGTCGCCAGCTTTGGCTGGATGGTCAGGTCGTCGTCGACCCAGAACAGCGTCTCGGCAACACCGTGCGATTGCAGGAACCAGCCGGACCCGCCGGGATGGGGGTCCAGGGTGGATGCCGCGAAATAGGAGATCACCCGCAGCGGGGCCGCGTCTTCCTGTGCGCCCGCCGCCAGCGGGAACAAAGCCAACGCCCCCGCCATGCCCAGCAGGGATCGGCGGGTGTATCCGATGAACGGCATGATCAAGTCTCCTTCAGCTTCGGACGATGTCGGGAGCCCGGGTGCCCGGGACGCGGTTCCAGGGCCAGGTTCAGGGTCAGGGCAGTGAGCGTGATCGCCAGGCCGGGCCAGATCAGCAGCATCGGGGCGTCGAAGACGTAGCCGCGGTACTCGAACAGCATGGCGCCCCAGTCGGGCTGCGAGGTCTCCGCCCCCAGCCCGAGGAAGGCCAGCGATGCATAGCTGACGACGGTGCGCCCGGCGTCGCTGGCAAGGTAGGTCAGCAGCGTGTCGGTGGTTTCCGGCACCACATGCCGCGCCGCGACGCCGGCCCGGCCGACGCCCAGCGACCGCGCCGCCAGAACATGCGGCTGGCCCAGCGTGCGCAGCGTCAAGGCATGGGCCAACAGGGCGTACGGCCCCCAGGTGGCCAGACCCAGCGCCAGGCCTGCCGTCACCGGGCTCAACCCGAACAGCGTCGTGATCGTCAACGCCAGGATCAGGGTCGGTACCGCGATCACGAACTCGGCCGTTCGGATCAGCGCGCTGCCGATCGGGCCGCGAGCCAGCCCGGCGGTCACCCCTACCAGCGTTCCCAACCCGAAACTGAGCGAGGCGACGATCACGATGACCATCGCCGTGTTGCCGGCCCCCAGCATCATGCGCGACAGCAGGTCCCGCCCCAGATGGTCGGTGCCCATCGGGTGGCTCGGCGAGATCGGGGCGTGGCGGCTGGCCAGGTCGATGGCGAACGGATCCTGCGGCTGCCATAGGGATGCCAGGGCCAACCCGGCCAGCAGCAGCCCCAGGGCCGTAAGGCCCCGGCCCCGGCCGCTCACCGGCTGACCCTCGGGTCCAGCAGCCGTCCCGCCAGGTCGGCCACGGTGAAGACCGCCAGCATCCAGACCGCGATCACGACGATGTAGGCTTGCAGCACGAAGTAGTCGCGCGCGCCGACGCTCTCCACCAGGAACTGGCTGATGCCGGGCAGGCCGAACACCACCTCGGTCACCGCCGTGCCGCCGATGACCCAGCCGAATTCCGGGGTCAGCGCCGCCACCAGGCCGAACAGCCCGCGGCGATGGCAATGCCGCCAGATCGCCTCCGGCCGCGACAGGCCCTTGGCCCGCGCGGTGCGGTACATCGGCGTTTCCACCGCAGCCAGCAGTTCGGCGCGATAGACCCGCGTCAGCGACCCCAGGGAATAGAGCGCCACGATCAGGATCGGCAGCACCAGACGTTCCGCCAGCGGACCGGTGAACGCCTGCAAAATCCCCAGTTCGACGGCGAACAGCCAGATGGCGACGAGACCGAGCCAGAAGGCGGGGACCGCCTGGGTCAGGACGGTGACCGCCCGGGCCAGCCGGTCTGCCAAACCGCCCGGCCGCGCGGCAGCGGCAAACCCCAGCGGCACCGCAACGATCACGGCCAACGCCAAGCCGCCGAAGCCCAGCGCCATCGACACCGGCAACCGGCGGCCGAACTCCTCCAAGATCGGGCGCGTCGTGCGGAAGGACACGCCCCAATCGCCCGACAGGAAGCCAGTCAGCCAGTGCAGGTACTGCGCGGCCAGCGGCCGGTCCAGCCCCCATTCGGCCCGGAGGGCGGCCACGGTTTCCGGCGTGACCGGCAGGTTCTGGACCGACAGGGCGATGATGACGGGATCGCCGGGAACCGCGTGCAGGACGGCGAACGCGGCCACGCTGACCACTGCCAGCAGCGTGGCCGAACGGATCAGCCAGCCGACGGGGCCGGGCCGGGTTTCGCCGTCCCGCACGGCTAGTCCACCGCCACGAACAGGTCGTCGCGCAGGATGTAGTAGTCAGATCCCCAGACCTCGTAGCCGGCCAGGCGCTCGCTGGTTCCATAGTGCCAGGACGGGGTCATCAGGAACGACACGGGCACGTCGGCGAAAAGCCTGTCCTGCGCCTGCAGGGCCAGGGCGGCACGATCCTGAGGCACGGCCGTTTCCGCCATCGCATCCAACACGGCGTCGTAGTCCGGGTTGGCATAGCCGGCATGGTTGTTGCCGCCTCCGGTGCGCAGGAAGGCGTTCAGGAAGAACGCCGGGTCGCCGGCCGGGGCGGTGTGCTGGGCCCACAACAGGAGGTCGAAATCATGCGACTGGGCCAGTTCGCTGACCGCCTCGGTGACGAAGGTGGACACGTCGATGCCGACGGCCTGGAGCTGGGCTTCGACCACCGGCAGGAAGCTGACCAGATCCGGCCGTTGCGGATAGGCGTGGAGATCCAGCGCCAGGTTCTGGCCATCCTGGTCGCGGATGCCGTCGCCATCCGTGTCCGTCCAGCCGGCGCCGTCCAGCAGCACCGCCGCCGCCGCCGGGTCGAACGGACGCGGCGTGTCGGCGGCGAACGGGAAGAAGCCGGCAAACGCCCCCGTCGCGACCTCGCCGCCGTTGATCGCCGTGGTCAGCATCTCGCGATCTATGGCCAGGTCGATGGCCTGCCGGACGGCGGGATCGGCCAGAGCGGACCGGCGCGTGTTCAGCCACATCATGTACTGGTAGGCGACCGGGAAGGACCGGACCGTCAGCGCTTCATCGGCGCGCAGGCGCGGCAGCGCTTCGACCGGCAGGTTGAAGGCCAGGTCCAGTTCGCCGGCTTCCAGCGCCAGCGCCAGGCTTTGCGCATCGGCAAAGCGGATCAGCCGCACATCCGGCCGCCGGTCCACGTCCTGGTCGAAATGGGGGTTGGGCGACAGCATAATCTCGTCGACACTGTCGAAGGCTTCCACCCGGAAGGGTCCGGTGAACACCGGGCCGTCGTCGGTCCGGCGATAGACCACCATCGGCCACTCCGCCAGCAGGGACGCCATCACCGGAACCGGCCGCTCCGGTTCGATACGCAGGCGGTGATCGTCGAGCACGGAAAAGGCCAGCGCGCCGCCGGTTGCCCGGGCCGCCGGGTTGGTCTCGTTGGTGCGGCCGAGCGACTCGGCAACGGCAGCCGCCGTCACCGGCGATCCGTCGGAGAACCGGCGATCGGACCGCAGAGTGACGATCCAGCCGTCGCCGTCCGGTTCCACCGCTTCGGCCAGGACCGGGACGAGGTGCCCCTCCCGGTCGACGCTGAACAGGCCCTGGCCGACGCCATGGCTGGTCAACGCCCAACCGGCGCTGCCATCAGCGGGATCCAGGCTGGACGCCAGAAACGTCTTGCCGACGGTGACGGTCACCGGCTCCTGCCCGGCGGCGGGCCCGCCGGCGATGGCGACGGTCAGCAGCGCAGCGGCGCCGACGCCAAGCCGGCTTGGCGCGAACGGGACGGACATATCAGGGGATCTCCTCAGGCCGCGGTCGGATTGAAGGTGAGCAGAGATTCGACGGTATCGTCGGTGACATCGGGGGGTGGGATACGGCCGAGGATGCCGGCCTGGAGGGGGGCAGGGCGGTCCGGGCGGGGCATCCGCCCTTGCGGATCGGCGGCATAGAGCGGCAGCAGATCCAGCACCGCGGCAGCGTGGTCCAAGGGGTCCAGGTCGCCGAAGACGAAGGTGTACCGGCGGGGGGCGGTAAGCGCGACGACGCAGGGCCGTTTGCACTGGCTCATGCAGGCGACGCCGCGCAGGTGAAAGGCCGGCAGCGCGCCGTGGCTTTGGTGGATCGCGTCGATCAGCCGGTCGGCAAACCGTGCGCCGCCACGCCTGCCGGCATGGGCGGGCTCACGCCCGTCGCGGCACCGGGTGCAAACGGACAGGACGATCCCTGTCGCGCCGCGCTGCGTCGCGCCCGCTGCGCGAGACTGCGTATGATCCGCGTCCACCACCATCCCCCTGCCGCGGCGGGGGCAAGGGCTGACACGGGACGCCTGGCCGGGCGCGCACGCCCGCTATGGATCGGATCTACCGGGACCGGCATCGTGTCCTCCCTCCGGTGCACCCCGCCCGGAATACGGTCGTTCGATGTGCCGGCAGGTCTCCTGGCTTGCGGGTCTGCGGCCCAGCGCCCCTTCCCAGCCCGGTGCGGGCCAGTGGTTCGTTGCGATGGGCCTCGCCGCTCACAGTTGCAGGGGCAGCCACGGTCTTGGCCCCTGATGGGTACGCCGCACCGTGTTCCCTTTTCATCCCGGACGCTCTCCGCGCCCAGAAACCGACAGGCCACAGTGTCAGAACCCTGCGACCGGCTGTCAACCGGTGCCGGCCCGGGACAGGCGTTCGGGCGAGCTTTAGCGGCGCGCCCGGGGCAAAAGTGCAGCAAGCCCAGCCTCACGGAGCTGTGAGGACGGGAGGGCCGTCGATCCACCGGCGTGAACTGGCAATCGATCGCCGGCGCCCTATCCTTCGGCATGACTGGGCCATCCGTTGGGTGGTCCGAAGAACTCTACGCGAACAGGAGAGACCTTGGATGACTGATGGTCTACTCACCCGTCGCCTCGTCCTGGCCGCCGGCGGCGCCATGGTAGTGACCGGCGGCGCCGGCATCGTCGTTCCCGCCCGTGCGCAAGGCCTGGCGCCCACGCCTTCCATGCGGGGCGGGTCCAACAACTACCTTCCCGGCGCGCCGATCGTCGATCGGATCGGCGACGGGGGTTTCTGGATGTCGGGTACCGTCCGCCGCGCCGGCGACGGCGCCCCGTTGGCGGGCCAACGCATCCAGATCTGGGCCCACACCACTGAGGGGCACGAGCGTGATCCGCACAGCCATGGGGCGACGCTGACCGACGCGAACGGGCATTTCCGTCTGGAGATGCCGCAGATCGTTCCGGCCTTCGGCCAGCCGCATGGCCATCTGGCCTATGACAGCGGCGAGTTCGAAACCGTCTTCCTGCGCCCCATCATGCCCAGCGCCAGCGACACCAGCCTGGAGGCGCATTTCGTCCTGACGCCGGCCTGACCGGATAGGGACGACCGGAGGGCGCAGGGGTCGATCGGGCGTGGG
>JANQIU010000161.1 GCA_028281985.1 Alphaproteobacteria bacterium
GATCGAGGAGATGTCGTCGATCCGCGTGCCGGTGATGGAAGTGCACGTGGTCGGCGAGGTCTCCGAGGACGCCCTGCGCCGGGCTGCAGACCTGCTGGAGGACGGGCTGCGCGAGGTCGACGGCATCGCCTCGGTCGACAAGATCGGCTACCGCGACCGCGAAGTGCGGATCCTGCTGCACGCGGATCGTATCCACCAGCTCGGCATCTCCCTGTCGGAAATCCGCGACGCCATCAACCGTCGCAACCTGCGCGACGCCGGCGGCAACATCGAGTCGTTCACCACCCAGCGGGAAGTCCTGACCATCGGCCAGTTCGACGACCCGCTGGAGGTCGGCGCGGTCATCCTGCGCTCAGGCGCGCCCGGCGACTTCGTGCGCCTGGACGAGATTGCCGATGTGCGCCTGGGCTACGAGGACTGGGAAATCCGCTCGACCGTGGACGGCCGAACCGCGATTACGCTGTTGCCGCGCAAGCATGCCCATGCGGACGGCCTGGACACGTCCGCGGCCGTGCGCCGGTTCCTGGAAGACCAGCGGGACCTGCTGCCACCGGGGGTCGATATCGTCGTCACCAACGACTTGTCGCGCTGGACCACGGTGATGCTGGATGTGCTGATCAGCAACGCCCTGTTCGGCTTCGCCCTGGTCGTCGTCATCCTGATGCTGTTCTACCCGGCCCCCGTCGCCGGATGGATTGCCTTCGGTCTGCCGGTGGCGTTTGCCCTGACCCTGGCGCTGTTACCCGCCGTCGGCCTGGGCATCGACGTGATGACGCTGACGGCGATGATCCTGCTGCTGGGCATGCTGGTCGACGACGCGATCGTCACCGGCGACAGCATCATCCGCATGCGCGAAAGCGGCCTGGACCCCACCACTGCCAGCGTCAAGGGCTCGCTGCAGGTCGCCAGCCCGGTGGGCGTCAGCATGGGCACAACCATCCTGGCCTTCACCCCCATTGCCTTCATGGGCGGCCTGGAGGGCAAGTTCCTGTGGGCATTGCCGGTCATGGCGGCGCTCACGCTCGGCAGCTCGCTGGTCGAGTGCCGGCTGCTGTTGCCGACCCATCTGGCACATGTGCGCGGCCGCATCCGGCATCGCCGGTGGTTCGATCCGGTCCAGCGCTTCTACGACCGGCTGCTGCTGCGGGCCGTGCGCCTGCGATACCTGACCATCGGGCTGTTCTTGGTGGCGGCGCTGGTCATCGCCGGCCTTGGGGCCACGGTGCTGCGCTTCAACCTGTACCCGGAGGTGAACATCGACTCGTTCTGGGTCCGGGTGGAAACGCCGCTTGGGTCCACCTTCGAGCACACGGCCGACTCGTTGCCGGTTCTGGAGGCGATGGTCCGCGAGGAGGTTCCCGCCGACGACCTGCTCAGCATCACCGCCCAGGTCGGCCACCATGACACCGACGTTTACGGCTCAACCGAGGGGCGGCGGGATTCCTGGGCGCTGATCACCGTCCACATGCGCGGGGAGTCCGAGCGGACGGTCAACTCCAACGACGTGATCGCCCGGCTGCGCGAGCGCATGGCCGCGCTCGACGGCTACCGCAGCCTGGTCATCGAGCCGTTCAACGACGCACCGGTTGTCGGCAAGCCGGTGCAGGTGGAGGTGATCGGCAACCACGCGTCCCGCTTCGACCTGGCCGACCGGCTTGTCGCCTTCCTGGAGGATCACCAGGGGGTCACCGACGTCTGGACCAGCCACCAGCTTGGCAAGGACGCGGTTCGGGTGCAGCTGGATCACGAGGTGATGGCGGCCCGCGGGGTCACCGTCGCCGACGTGATCGAAACGGTGCGCATGGCCTTCGACGGCATCATCGTCGGCGAGCTGCGGACCCTGGACGAGGTCGTCGACTTCCGAGTGCAGCTTGCCGCGGAAGACGCCGGCCAGCTGGCCGCCTTGGAATCGCTGACCGTTCTCAACGACACCGGCCTGCCGGTGCCGCTCCGGGGCCTCGCGGGCTTTGAACTGGAGCCGGGCGAAGCCGCGATCCGGCGCTATTTCGGTACTCGGACGGTGACGGTATTCGGCGAGATCGACCGGCTGGTCACCGACCCCGCCACGGTCAACGCGGCCCTGGCGACCCATGTGGCGGACACCGGACTGCTGCAGGCCTATCCGGGCCTACGCCTGTGGTACGGCGGCGAACTCGAACAACAGCAGGAGGCCCTGGGCAATATCGGCGTTGCCTTTCTGATATGCCTGATCGGCATCGCCTTCCTGCTGATCATGCTGTTCAACTCGATCACCCAGCCGCTGCTGGTGATGATCGTGATCCCGTTCTCGTTCGCTGGCGTGGTGCTCGCCTTCGTCGTCCAGGGGCTGGAGATGAGCATTCTGGCCCTGACCGGCATCCTCGGCCTCGCCGGGGTCGCGGTGAACGACGCGTTGGTGATGCTCGACAGCCTGAACCGCCGCCGGCGCGAGGCCGGGGCCCGGCTGGACGCGGCCGGAGTAACGGCCGGGGCGGGCGTGCGCCTGCGCGCCGTCGTCATCACCTCGGCCACGACGGTGGCGGCCCTGTTCCCCGCGGCCTACGGTCTGGGTGGGGCCCATTCGTTCATGACGCCGATGATCATGGTCATGCTGTGGGGTGTGGCGACGGCAACGGTCATTACCGTGGTTCTGCTGCCGTGCCTCTACGCGGCCGACCAGGACATCCGCTACTGGCTGGGCCAGGCGGCGGCGCGCGTCGGCCGAAGGCTTCGGCGCACCCGGCCCGCCGAGTAGTCCGGCGCCCGGATCAATCGGTAAGCTGGACCAGCCCCTCGCGCACCAGGCGCCGGATCAGCACGCATTTTCCGTCTTCATCCAGGTCGCCGGGCAGGTCGCCGACGCGGTAGCTCGGAACCGTCAGCGCAAAGCGCAGCGGCTCGGCGGTATGGGCCGGCAGGACGATGGTCTTGCCCAGACAGTGCACCGCCAAATCCTCGCCCGCCGCTTCCAGCCGCCACATCAGGGCCGGCCGTGGGGCCGCCCGGCTGTCGGCCGACAGTCCAGACAGGCGCTGCACCTGATTGAGCTGCCCCCGCACCAGCGCGTGTCGGCTGGCGATGATGTCTTCGGTGAAGCCGTCCGTGACCCGATCGAAATCCGACCGGTCGACGAAGTTGCGCATCAACTCGGCAAACACCCGGGCCGCATCGTCCCGGTCAAAGTCGGGACGGGCGAAGCCGACCGGCAGGCTGCGGCGCAATGCCGGGTCGTCCAGCCGTGCGAGACGGACGGCCTCGGCCAGAAAGTCGCCCCAGGTCCGGCCGAGCGCGCCCAGCGTGATGTGGATAGAGATCTGATCCGACGACCGGGCGTCGTGCATGACGCCGCGCGGGATGTAGGCAAGGTCGCCGGCATGCAGCCGGAACTCCTCGGTAACCTCGCCGGGTACATGTTCTTTGGGATTGAACGCCTGCTCGCGATCCGGCAGTTCGACCGGCGTATCGAAGATGTGCCAATCCTTGGCACCCGCCACCTGCAGCACGAAGACGTCATGGGCGTCGTAGTGCGGTTTGAACCCCTGCGCCTGGCCGGCCGGGGTGACATAGACATTGGTCTGGAAGCGCAGGCTGAACTCGGCCTCCATCGCCCGGCACAGCTCCGCCAGTTCGGCGAGCCGCAGATGCGCCTGCTGCAGAATGATGGTGGCCCCGTCGGCGAACTGCTCGGCCACCCGTGCTGCATCCACCATCCCGCTGGGATAGGTGTAGTCCTCGACCCGCAGCGCGCGTTCCCCATCGACGAGCATGACCTCGCGGCTGTCCAAGTGAAGCGTAGTGATGATCCGGTCGACGGAATCGAGGGACAGCAGACCGGCGAAACGATCCGACCGGTTGCGGGCAACGTGCAGAGTGCGCGTCTCCCAGTACTGCTTCAGGAAGGCGTCGGGATCGAACGGGTCCAGGAGCCATGCCAGCGTCGGCATGGCTGCGGTTCTGGCCGCGGGGGCCGCCAGGGGCGCGGCTACCACCCCCGGCGACCGTTGTTTGCCTGATCCTGGATGTAGGGCCCCTGGTCACTGTCGGTCAGGCCGCTGCCCCACCGCCCACCGCCGGGTGGGTCGGACCATTGACCGCTGTCGGAATCGCTGAAGCCGGTCCGAACGCCGCCCCGACCCTGCCCGGACGGATCGGAGAACTGGCCGCCGTCGCTGTCGGTCGGCCCCGCAGTCTGCTGCTGTGCGCCGCGCCCCTGACCGGGCGGGTCCTGATAGGCACCGGTGTCGCTGTCGGTGATGCCGGTTTGCGCGCCGCGCCCCTGACCCGGCGGATCCTGGTAGGCGCCGGTGTCGCTGTCGGTGATGCCGGTCTGTGCACCCCGGCCCTGGCCGGGTGGGTCCTGGTAGGCGCCTGTATCGCTGTCGGTGATGCCGGTGCGATATCCGGTACCGCGGCCACGGCCGGCTGCATCTTGGTACGCGCCGGTGTCGCTATCGGTAATGCCCGTGTAGCCGCGGCCCTGGCCCGCCGGATCCTGATAGGGACCGGTATCGGAATCGGTGATCCCCTGGGCCCGGCCCTGTCGCGTGCTCAGTCCGACGCCCGTCGCGCCGATCGCGCCGACGCCCAGCCCCCGCAGCAGCGCCCGACGTCCGATCCCCCGCTCGGTGCGGATGTCGTCGTCGGTGAGGCGCTTCGTCGCCGATTTGGCGGCTTTCTTGGCGTGATCGTCACCGGAGCCGTCGCCCATGGGTCACCCTCCCAAAACGCGGTATTCATGTTGCTCAAACCTACGCTGATTTTTCAGAAACATGCAATCAATTGACCCTGGAAGTCGCTAAATTACCTTTTTTCCAACCGAGGCGAGCCTCCGGCTGTCATTCAACACCATCGGGCGGTTGCATCTTGGGTCGGTTGCGAGAAAAGGGCGACCTGTCGCTTTGCGACGGCGCTTTGTCATGTAAGGATGCGGATTGGGGGACCGGCCGCACAACAAATCACAACCAACGGTGCGTCCGGTTGCATTCGCAACGCCTGTCTTAGGGAGAAGGCGCATGGGTGCGTATGCCGAACTACACCGACGTTCGTTGAGCGACCCGGAAGGGTTCTGGGGTGAGGCCGCAGCGGCCATAGACTGGTTCGAGCCTTGGGAGCGCGTCCTGGACGACCGCAACCCACCTTTCTACCGGTGGTTCAGCGGTGGCGTGCTCAACACCTGCCACAACGCGCTGGACCGGCATGTCGCCGCCGGACGCGGCGATCAGGCGGCCTTGGTCTACGACAGCCCGGTGACCGAAACCATCCAGCGCTACACCTATGCGCAGATGACCGATGCCGTCGCCCGTCTGGCCGGCGGGTTGCGCGGACTGGGCGTCGCCAAGGGCGACCGCGTCATCATCTACATGCCGATGATCCCCCAGGCGGCCATGGCGATGTTGGCCTGTGCCCGTCTCGGCGCGATCCACTCGGTCGTGTTCGGCGGGTTCGCGGCGCATGAGCTGGCGACCCGTATCGACGACGCCAAGCCGAAGGCCATCCTGTCCGCGTCCTGCGGCATCGAGCCGAACCGGGTCGTGCCCTACAAGCCGATGCTGGACCAGGCGATCGATCAGGCAACCCACAAGCCCGATGCCTGTGTGGTGTTTCAGCGCGCCCAGGCCGAAGCGGCGATGACGGCGGGCCGCGACCACGACTGGGACGACCTGATGTCCAGGTCGGATCCGGTGGACTGTGTTCCGGTGGCGGCCACCGACCCGCTCTACATCCTCTACACCTCGGGCACGACCGGACAGCCGAAGGGCATCGTGCGGGACAATGGCGGCCACGCGGTGGCGCTGCGCTGGACCATGCGCAACATCTACAATGTCGAACCCGGCGAGGCCTATTGGTCGGCGTCGGATGTCGGCTGGGTGGTCGGGCATTCCTATATCATCTATGCCCCCCTCCTGACCGGCTGCACCACCATCATGTATGAGGGCAAACCGGTCGGCACCCCGGACGCCGGCGCCTTTTGGCGGGTCATTGCCGAACATGGCGTGTCCACCATGTTCACCGCGCCCACGGCCCTGCGCGCCATCAAGCGCGAGGACCCGGAAGGCCGGCTGATCGGCCAGTACGACCTGTCGCATTTCCGGGCCCAGTTCCTGGCCGGCGAGCGGTCCGATCCGGACACGGTGCGCTGGGCCGAGGAAAAGCTGGGCGTACCGGTGATCGACCACTGGTGGCAAACCGAAACCGGATGGGCGATTGCCGGCAACCCGCTGGGTATCGAGTTGCACCCGGTCAAGCCGGGCTCGACGGCCTTGGCCATGCCCGGCTGGGACGTCCGGGCGCTGAACCCGGAAGGGGCCTCGGTCCAGCCTGGCGACGTCGGCGCCCTGGTGTGCAAGCTGCCGCTGCCGCCAGGTACCCTGCCCACGCTGTGGAATGCGGAGGACCGGTATCGGCAGGCCTATCTGGCCGAATTCCCCGGCTTCTACAAAACCGGCGATGCCGGGTTCATCGACGAAGACGGCTATGTCCACGTGATGACCCGGGTCGACGACGTGATCAACGTCGCCGGACACCGGCTGTCGACCGGCGCCATCGAAGAGGTGCTGGCCGCGCATGCGGATGTGGCCGAATGCGCCGTGATCGGCGTTGCCGACCAGCTCAAAGGCCAGCTTCCGGTCGGCTTCGTCGTCCTGAAGGCCGGGGTCCGCCGATCGTACGACGAGATCGGCGCGGAGCTGGTGGGCATGGTCCGCGGCCAGATCGGCCCGGTCGCCGCCTTCAAGACGGCGCTGGTGGTCGATCGGCTGCCGAAGACCCGGTCGGGCAAGATCCTGCGGGGTACGATGCAGAAGATCGCCGACGGACAGGAGTTCAAGATGCCGGCGACCATCGACGATCCGGTGATCCTGAACGAGATCCAGGAAGTCCTGCACGAAGCGGGTATGGCAAACCCCGAACACGTCGCTGCATCCTGACGGCAAGGGCGCGGTCGGCCGGCAAAGCCGGCCGCGCCGACCGTCTGCTGCAGGCCCTTTCGACGCAAGACGCCGGGTTCGACGATGCCGAAGATCAATCCCTGGATCTGCTACGGCGGCGGTCTGCTCGCCGGCTTCCTGGCCTATGTCGTATTCGACGGCAACATCTGGGCTACCGTCGGCGGTACGGCCGCCTGGTTCACCTTCTACACCTTCGGCGTGGCGATGCGGCACGGCGACAAGGCGGAAGCGGAAAGCGGCCGCGGCCGGCAGGCGTTCGAGGAGCCCGACCTGTCGCGCCAACAGCGCCGGGCCGCCGACCGCCGGGCCTCCAAGGACCGGTAGAGAGGACCGGCCCGACGGGGCTGTTCACCGCACCGACCAGCCGCCGTCCACCACCAGTTCGTGGCCATGCACGAACGATGACCGGGGCGATGCCAGGAAGGCGACGGCCTCGGCGACCTCTTCCGCGCGACCGAGCCGGCCCAGCGGCACGGTCTGCGCGACGCCCGACCTGTCCTCTGCGGTGGCCCCGGCCTTGTCCCAGGCCTCCGTCTCGATCGGCCCCAGCGAGACCGCATTGACGCGAATGCCGCGCGGCGCAAGCTCGTTGGCGAACGTGTTCACAAGGACCGAAAGCCCGGCCCGGGAGGCGGACAGCGCCGTCGCCCCGAAGAAGTAGCGCCGGGCCAGGGCGGTCGTCGTCAGCACCAGCCGGGCGCCGTCGCGCAGCCGCGGCACCAGCGCCTGCACGACGGCGTGCGTGCCGCTCAGATTGGTCTCGACCGTCGCCGAGAAGCCGTCGGCGGTTTCCATCTCAGTAGGGGCGAAATGCGTGGTGCCGGCGGTCACGACCAGGATGTCGAGACCATCGATCTTGGACGCCGCCATGTCGATGCTCGCGGCCTGCGTCATGTCCAACCCCAAAGCGCGCGCCGGTGAACCCAGGCGGGCAACGGCAGCCGACGCGGTTTCCGCCGTCCGGCCGGTGACCGTCGTGGCTGCACCAAGCCGCTGCAGCAAGTCCGCCGCGGCGAAGCCGACGCCCGACGACCCTCCGACCACCAAGGCGGTCTGTCCTGCGAACTCCATTGCCTGTGCCACCCTCTTGCCCCGTCCGAGATGTCCGCCGGCAACAGTACCGGGATGCGGTGACAGATCCTGTCAGCAAGGGTCAGGCCTGGAAGGGGACGCCTTCCAGCTCTCGCCACCGGGCCAGCAGCGTCCGCTGGGGCGGCGTGTACCGGTCTTGCAGCAGGTCCAGCGATCGAACGCGGTCAGTCCGGAAATGGCGAAAGTCGTTCCGGAGCTCGCACCACGCGGCCATCAGGTGGCACCGGTCGAAGAAGCCCAGCGCGATGGGTTTGACGCGCCGGATCGTCTGCTCACCCCCGGCATCGGTGTAGGTCATGCCCAGGTACCGCGCCTCGCGGATCGCCCGGCGGATCGACGCAAGCAACGGATCGGCACAGGTCTGTCGATCGGCCGGTCCCGCGACCAGTCCGCAAAAACCGGCGGCCGCAGCACCGCGTTCGGGTACGACGTCCAGGATCTTCGCAAGGGCATGCCGGGACGCCTCGGCAAGCGTGCGGTCGCCCTGCTCGGCGACCAGACGGGAGCCGAGGACCAGCGCGTCAAGCTCGTCGTCGGAGAAGGTGAGCGGCGGCAGCAGGAAGCCGGGTTTCAGGATGTACCCGAAGCCCGGCGACCCTTCGATCGACGCCCCGAGCGCGCGCAGGGCCTGAATGTCGCGGTAGAGCGTCCGGCGGGAGACGCCCATCTCGCTGGCCAGAACGCCGGCCGTGACCGGGCGCCGCCGGCGTAGCGCCGCCAGGAGCATCAGAAGGCGATTGGCTTTCTCCACCGATGGCTCCAAATCACCTTGGGCGGCGCGGATAACGTTCCTGCCGCTTCACCGGATCAACCCCGATCCCATCTGGAAATCTAGACCGAGGCGATGCCCATGACGACCGTGACCGGCCGTTGCCTGTGTGGTGCGGTGAAGTTCGAGATCCGCAGCCCCCTGAGCGAACCCCATGCCTGTCATTGCACCGAGTGCCGACGCCAGAGCGGGCATGCCGTGGTCGCCGCCAGCGCCCGGTGGTCGGACTTCGTGCTGACGGAGCCGCGCGGCCTGAAATGGTATGAATCGTCGGCGCGGGCACGCCGCGGCTTCTGCGTCGAGTGCGGATCGGCCCTGCTCTGGGACGACCGGAGCGATCGGATCAACGTGACGCTGGGCTGTCTCGACGCGCCGACCGGCGTGACGGTCGCCGGTCACATCTTCGTGGACGAGAAAGGCGACTACTACACGATCAACGACGGGCTGCCGCAATTCGCCGGATTTGATCAGCCCCTGACACCGGAATAGCGGATCCGCAACAGCGGCACGCCTGCGCGAATGCCGGCGCTTGACCTGACCACGCAACTGCGCCGAGATGGACGCGCACCGTCACCGCGTCACCGGCACACGCGAAACCGCGAAGTCCGATATGGAAAGCCACCATTTCTTCTTCATCCTGTCGGCCATCGCCCTGTTCACGGCGGCCCTGGCACCGCTGGGACCACCGATCCTGCCGCTGATGGTCATGCCGGAGTTTCTCTGGGGCAGTCTCCGGGTGATGATGTTCATGAATACGCTGCTGATCGGCATCGGGCTGGTGCTGGTCGGCGGCGTGCCCGCGGCGCTTTACGAACGCGCATTTGGCCGACCGCGCGGTGACGACATCACGATGATCGTCTGGACCGTCAGTGTCGCGCTGCTGTCGCTTGGGCTCTGGCAGGCCCTGGACTGACGGCCCGCTCCCGGCTCACGCTGCCGGCATTGCCAGCCTTGCGGCCAGGCTGCCGGCCCACATCAGGAAAGCGGTTCCCCCGGTCACCTTGGCATAGCGGTAGTAGGTCGCGCGCAGCGTGCGGCCGACCAGTTGCTGGGCCACCTTCGGCGGAAGATCCAGCTTGCGGTCGAGAAGCAGGTACACTTCCGTACGCTTGTAGTCCTGGTTCAACGCCGAGTGCCCGCGATACACGAGCACGGCCAAGAGGATCATCGTCAGCACGGCGCCAGCCCGAAGGGCGAGCGACAAGTCGTAGCTCAGCGCCAGCACGACCACACTGATCCCGAGGGCCGCAAAGCCGCAGGCCCGGGAAACCGAGACTTCCGCCGCATTCCTGATTTCGTCCAACCCGCCACCCCGAAGCGTCGTTGACGGTCCGGCCGACCCTCCCACTCACATAGGGTGCGGCAGCGGCGGCGGGAAGGGCCTGTTCTCTGGCAAACAGCCCGGTTTCAGGCAGGAACGAACCCCACCCCCGGCGCCAAGTCGTTCTGGGCCAGAATCAGCCAATAGCCGATGCGGATCGCGGTGAGCCAGACCGCGGCAATGATCGGCAGAAAGACGCCATGGGCGTAGGACGGGGTGATGAAGGCGACGGCCCGGATCACCGGCTGGGTCAGCCGAACGAAGCCGCGCCAGATGTAGTTGGGCCAGTCGGGCGGCACGAACATGCCGAGCGCGAAGCGGGCGAACATGGAGTAGACCAGCGCCGCCAGCACGTAATTCGGGATGTGATAGTACCAGTAGGTCCAGAAGGGGTTTTCCACGGCGCCCTCGACGCAAGCAACCGATCGGCAGTCATCAGTGGCAGACGGCCAGCAGCGATGACAAGGCCGCGAGGCAAAAAAGAACGGGCGGAGCCGTAGCCCCGCCCGGAAGAGTTGGTCGGGCGATCGGCCGCCGACCGGTTTATGAGGCCTTCTGCGTCGACTTGGTTTCCGCCATCAGCGTCGGCCCACGCGGGATCCGCAGTTCGTCCACGAAATCCTGCATTTCCTGTGACGGCGCTGGCGTCATCAGGCTGACCACGTAGGTGACGATGAAGCCGACCGGGATGCCGAAAAGGCCGGCCGAGATGTTCGACACCCCGAACCACAGCGGCATGTCGAAGTACCGCGTGCCGACCAGATAGAACAGGGTGACACCGAAGCCGGCCAGCATGCCGCAGATGGCGCCGACGCTGGTCGTGCGTTTCCACCAGACGCCCATCACCAAGGCCGGGAACAACCCTGCCGCAGCGAGGCTGAAGGCCCAGGCGACCAGGGCCAGGATGCCGCCCGGCCGAGTACCGGCGACGATCGCCCCCAACACCGCCACGATGATCAGCAGGATGCGGGCGACGACAAGGCGACGGGCCGTCGACGCCTTGGGGTCGATCATCCGGTAGTAGATGTCGTGGCTCAGCGCATTGGCGATCGCCAGCAGCAATCCGTCGGCGGTCGACAACGCCGCGGCCAATCCGCCCGCCGCCACCAGACCGGCGATGACATAGGGCAGCCCGGCGATCTCGGGCGTGGCGATGACCACGGTATCCGCGGCGATGCTGAACTGTGAATACAACAGCGTTTCAATACCGGCAGCCTGGCACGCCGCGAACACGGTTTGTGCGTCGACCGCGTGTTGCCCGCATATGCTGACCAGCTCGACGCCGCCATAGATGAAGATCCATTGCGGCAGTTGCTGAATGGCCTCCAGCGTCGACACGTCGCTGCCGAGGACATTCTGGTAGACCTCCAGCTTGGCGAAGGACGCATAGGCCGGGGCGGTGAAGTACAAGAGGAAGATGAAGAACAGCGCCCAGCCGACCGACCGGCGCGCCGCCTTCACGCTCGGGGTGGTGAAGAACCGCATCAACACATGCGGCAGCGAGGCGGTGCCGATCATCAGGCAGATGATCAGCGCGATGAAGTTGAACCTTTCGGTGAAGGTCTGCGGCGTTTGCAAGAAGGGTCGTGCGGCTTCCTGAACCCCTTCGACCGCCTGCAGCGCCGGTGCCGTCTGCTCCAGCTCCTGGATCTGCTGCAGCACCTGGCCGTACATGATCTGCGGCAGTGGCACGCCGGTCTGCTGGGCCGACAGGATCACCACCGGGATCAGGTAGGCGATGATGAGCACGATGTACTGGGCCACCTGGGTCCAGGTGACCGCCCGCATGCCGCCCATCATCGAACAGACCAGAATGCCGACCAGCCCGACGAAGACCGCGACTTCGAACGGAATGCCCAGGAACCGGCTGGCGATCAGGCCGGTACCGGTGATCTGGCCGACGATATAGGTGAACGAGCAGCAGAACAGGACGACGATGCCGATGAACCGGGCGATGTTGCCGCCATACCGGCTGCCCAGGAAGTCGGGCACGGTGTAGGCGCCGAATTTCCGCAAGTAAGGCGCGATCAGCGTCGCCACCAGCACATAGCCGCCGGTCCAGCCCAGGATGAAGGCCATGTAGTCGTAGCCGCGGGCATACAGCCCGCCGGCCATGGCGATGAACGATGCCGCCGACATCCAGTCCGCGGCCGTGGCCATACCGTTGTAGAAGGCGGGCACCCGCCGCCCGGCGACGTAGTATTCGGACACTTGCATGGTGCGGGAAATGATGCCGATCCCCGCATAGACGGCGATCGTGAAGAACACGAACAGATAGCCGATGACGGCGTCGGGCAGCCCGACCTGTTCGAGAACAGCCAAAAGAATGACAAAAGCCGCGAACCCGCCGGTGTACATGCTGTAGACACGGCCAAGGTTGCTGGTGAAGTCGCCCGATGCCATCGGTGCCTCCCCTAAAGGTGGTTGAGCTTACGACCCCGTCTATTCAGTCGGAATCCTCAGCCAGACCGAGTTCTTCGTCGATCTTGTTCTGGCGATGTGCAAACCAGAAGATCAGAATGACGAAGACGATCAGCGAACCTTGGGCCCCCATGTACCAACCCATCGGGAAACCGAAGATGACAATTTGGTTCAACTGATCGACAAAGTAGTGGATGGCATATCCAAAGATGGCCCAGACGATCAGGGTGATGATCATCAGGTTACGCGATCGCGACCAGTGCTCCCGCGCGACCTCGGGCGATATTGTTTGGGTGTCGGTCATTTCCTGCCCCCTAGTACATCAAGCCGTGGGCCTGTTTTGGTTGTTGCTGCAGATCCTCCCCGTCCAGAGGCAGCTGCATCGTCGTGTGCGGGTTATCCTTCCCGCACTGCAACATTCGAATGCCGACTCGGCATCCGTTTCCATATTTGTGCCCGATATTGACCCTTCAGCGCAAGGAACTAAGACTGGTGGTCATCGTGTCCGGGGGACCCTGAGCGTGATCAGCCTGCTGCGTCGCTCCAAGGTTAGCGTCGATAGTGCCGCCACACTTGAGACCTTTCTCGACCAAAGATCGGCATTCATCGCCCAGAAATGCGCGGTAGAGTACTGCCGGGCCAAAGCCGGACTGTTCTGGAGTTCGCTCTTTCGCGAAGAACCCTTCCTGGCCGGACTGGCAGTTTGCCAGTGGGAAGCCTATGCCGCGGTGATGATCGACGTGGCCGTGCTGGTCGACGCCAAACTGCGTATCGCCGACCCGGGCGCGACCGGCACCGCGTTGGCCGGGGCGCTGACGGCACAGGTCAATCGGCGGCTTTCGGCCTATCCAAGACCGAAGCATCGGCCCGATGGCTGGGATGATGTGATCGAGGAAACGGAACGCCGGCTTGCCCAGGCGCATTTGTCCGAGCCCAAACAAGCCAGGGAGATTGGCAAACAGTCGGCGAAACGGGTATTCGCAGTTCTGCCGATACATCAGAACATGCGCGGACACGATTACGAAATGGTGCAGAACAATATTCGGTTCAATCTTGTCCGAACGGCAGAGGATTTTGAGCGTACCGCCGATCCCGTGGCAATCTTGAAGGATATGCTACCGCCCGACGATCAACCGGCGCCACGTGGCTGAGCTTCGGCGCCGCAGCCACGGCACGCGACGGGCGCTCAGCCTGGCCCTTACGGTGGCCGCCCTGGCCCTGGTCGCCATCGCCATCGTCGCCGTCAGCGGCACCAGTGTCGCCAACCATTCCAGCTACCTGATCCTGGGCAGTGTCGCCGCGATCGGCGTCGGCGCGCTCTGGGTCGCCTACACCCTGGTCGATGCGCTGGTCGACGGCTTATGGCGGCTGGGCTGCGACGGGGCGATGGTCGACCCGCAGAAGCCGCAACTCCCGAACCATTGGACGGAACCGCCCGGCAACAGCGAGGTGGACCAGCTTGCCCAGGCGCATTTGTCCGAGCCCAAACAAGCCAGGGAGATTGGCAAACAGTCGGCGAAACGGGTATTCGCAG
>JANQIU010000162.1 GCA_028281985.1 Alphaproteobacteria bacterium
CGGACTGGAACGGGCAATGGCCGACGCGCTCAACGCCAAGCTTCGCCCCGTGGATCGCGATGCCCCTTGGCAGGCCCGGATTGCGGATCTCGCGCGCCAGTATCGCGAGCTGGCGCTCAGCCACCCGATGACATTCCCGCTGCTGCAGCGTTTCTGGGTGACCGGGCCGGCGGACCATCGGCATGCAGAGATGATCCACCAGGCGCTGGCGGATGCAGGCCTGGACGACCGGCAGGCGGTGGACATCTGCTTTGGCTTCTACGCCAGCGTTCTGGGCTTAGCCTCAGCGGAAATCGGCGGCTTGTTGCGACCGGCCACACAGGCGGACTTGGCCGACGTTCGCAGCCTGTCGCCAACCGAATTTCCTGCGACCACGCGGCTGATCCCGGCGTTCGAGCAGCAGGAGGCCGGACGGGTCTACGCCGCGACGATCGACATCCTGCTGAGGGGGATCGAGCAGAGCCTGCGCCGGAAAGCGGATCAACCGGATCAGTGATCATTTCTGTAGGCAGACCGAACCCCACAGATAAACATTGCCATGAATGCAATATTTATTTTTCCGACATCGACCTAATACTATAAGAGCTAGTTAATGTCTCCATGGTACAAGACAACCATGGACCGGAACTCTTCGACCGACACCGCCACCTGTCCGATGGTGGCAAATGATCTGCGGCACATCGGTCTCGGCGAGGATTGATGGGCGCGCTGTTCCTGAACCGCGTCGACCTGGTGCTTTTCGAAGCCGACGCCGGCAGCCGCACCAGCCGCGAAGATCTGCTGCGGCGAAAGGGCTTTCAGCGCACCATCGCCGTCAACTGCCTGGACGACCTGCAGAAGCTCACCGACCGGTCGACCGTGGATCTCGTGATCATGGGGATCGATGACGGCGACGATTCCGCCTGCCGTCTGCTGCATCAGACCCGCCACGGGCATCTTGGCCGGAACCCCTATGTCACGGTGATAAGCCTGGTGCGAGAGGCGAAAAGCGGGTTGGTCCGCCGCATCGTCGATGCCGGGTCGGACGCGCTGCTGACCCAGGCGGCACAGCCGAAGGAACTGCTCGACCGACTGATACACCTGGTCCATCGCCGCAAGCCCTTCGTCGTCACCAGCGATTACATCGGTCCCGACCGGCGCCACGTGATCCGCCCGGACCAGGAGCAACTGCCCCAGATCCAGGTTCCCAACGCGCTGCGGGAAAAGAGCGTCAACGGCGCCGACACCGCGACCATCGACCGGATGATCCAGCGGGCCAATGGCGTGGTGAACGAACAGAAGATGATCCGCCACGTCATGACGATCCGGCGCCTAGTGACCCAGCTGCTCAAGATGGCGGATCGGCCCGACCGCATAGAAGACCGACAGGCCCTAAGCGAACACCTGTTGCAGGTAGGGGAAGACCTCGCCTCCCGCCTGGTGGGGACGCGCCTGGCGCATGTGGGCGATCTTTGCGAGTCGCTGGTCACCGTGACCGGCGCCGTGCACCGGTGCCCCGACACGCCCGACGCCAAGGACCTGGCCCTGCTGGAGGAACTGGGGACGGCGTTGCACGTTTCGGTCTTCCCGAAAGACTCGGTGGCCGCCCTTTCGGTGGATGTGGCCGAAACGGTCCGTGCTGCCCGACGCTACCAGTCCTGACGCCGACCGCGCCCAATGCCGGCGACCCCGCATCTGACGCCTTGCCATCCAACCGGGCACCGCCTAGAGCCTAGTCGACGACCGCTTGACCAGATCGCGGCCGGATGTACCGGCTGAACGACAACCACCGCCGAAAAGCCCGCCATGTCGGATCTGCCGCACAAGGCCCTTCTGCCTGCCGGTTTCCATGATGTCCTGCCGGCCGACGCCGCCCACGAAGCCGCCGTCATGGAGCGGCTGTTGGCGTTTCTGTGCCGGCATGGCTACGACCGCGTGAAACCGCCGCTGGTCGAATTCGAGGAAACGCTGCTGCAGTCCGGCGGCGGCGACCTGTCGGAAGAGACGTTCCGCCTGCAGGACCCGATCAGTCAGCGCATGATGGCGCTGCGCACGGACATGACACTGCAGGTCGCGCGCATCGCCGGGTCGCGGCTGCGCCGGGCGCCGCGGCCGCTTCGGCTGTGCTATGCCGGGCCGGTCTTGCGGGTCCGTGGGACACAGCTTTCCCCGGAGCGACAACTGGACCAGGTCGGTGCCGAGTTGATCGGGGCGTCGGCCGGCGCCAAGCCGGAAGCCGATGCGGAGGTCATCTCGCTGGCGGCCGGCGCCCTGCGCGCCGTCGGCATCGACGGGCTTTCGCTGGACCTGAACGTCCCCCCCATGGTGCCGGCGCTGTTCGATGCCTTCGGCCTGGAAGACGACCGCCGTGCCGCCCTGCAGCACGCACTCGATCGCAAGGACGCCGCCCGGGTGGCCGAACTGGCGGGACCGACCGGGCCGATCCTGGACCGGTTGCTTTCCATCGCCGGGCGCGCCGACACCGCATTGGCCGCAGCCCGCCAGATCGCCGTGCCGGAACCCGTTCAGCGGTTCCTGGACCGGCTGATCCGGGTCACCGAACTGGTTACGGCCGCCGATCCCGCGCTGCCGGTGACCGTGGATTTCGTGGAGCACCGGGGCTTCGAATACCATCGCGGCGTGGCATTCACCCTGTTCGCCCCCGGCGTGCGGGGCGAGCTGGGCCGCGGCGGGCGCTACCACACCAGCCCGGTATCCGAGCTGGGCGAACCCGCCACCGGCATGACGCTTTACCTGGACACGGTCCTGCGGGCGGTTGCGCCGCCGCCGCCCGCACGGCGCATCTACCTGCCGTTCGGGACACCGGCCGGCGCCGGTGAACAGCTGCGGGACGACGGTTGGGTTACCCTGGCGGGCCTGACCGCAGTCGACGACCCGGCGGCCGAAGCGGCCAGGATGGGCTGCAGCCATGTCCTGCTGGCCGGGCAGCCCCAGTCCGTCGCCGAGGAGCGCAAATCATGACCGGTGTCGCCGTTGTCGGCGCCCAATGGGGCGACGAAGGCAAGGGCAAGGTCGTCGACTGGCTGTCCAGCCGGGCCGACGTGGTGGTCCGGTTCCAGGGTGGCCACAATGCCGGCCATACGTTGGTCATCGACGGTCAGGTGTTCAAGCTCAGCCTGCTGCCGTCCGGTATCGTCCGCCCGGGCAAGGTGTCGATCCTGGGCAACGGTGTCGTCATCGACCCCAAGGCCCTGCTGGAGGAAATCGACCGGATCGCCGGCCAGGGCATCCATGTCACGCCGGAAACCCTGCTGGTGGCCGAGAACGCGGCGATGATCATGCCGTTTCACGGTGCCCTGGACCGGGCCCGGGAAGGCGCCGCCGGCAAGGAAGGGCGGCTCGGCACCACCGGCCGCGGCATCGGCCCGGCCTATGAGGACAAGGTGGCGCGGCGGGCGGTGCGCATTTGCGACCTGGCGGATCCCCCGGTTCTGGCCGACAAGATCCGCCGTCTGGCCGCCCTGCATAACCCTGTGTTGCAGGCGTTCGGCGGCGACCCGCTGGACCCGGACGCGGTTACCCGGGACCTGACCGCGCTGGCCGACCGGATCCTTCCCTTTGCCACGGTCGTGTGGGAGCGCCTCGACACCTATCGCCGGGCCGGCAAGCGGATCCTGTTCGAAGGGGCGCAAGGGGCGATGCTGGACGTCGACCACGGCACCTACCCTTTCGTCACCTCCTCCAACACCATCGCCGGCAATGCCGCCTGCGGGTCGGGCGTGGGACCCGGCGGGATCGGCTACGTGCTGGGTATCACCAAGGCCTACACCACCCGGGTCGGCGAAGGGCCGTTTCCGACCGAGCAAGACAATGCGATCGGACGGGAACTGGGCGAACGCGGCAACGAGTTCGGCACCGTCACCCGGCGGCCGCGCCGATGCGGCTGGTTCGATGCGGTCATGGTGCGGCAGGCGCTGAAGACCGGCGGTATCGACGGCATCGTGCTGACCAAGCTGGATGTTCTGGACGGTATGACGGAGTTGAAGATCTGCACCGCCTATCGCCATCGTGGCACGGAGATCCATCACCTTCCGGCATCGCAATCGGCACAGGCCGAGGTCGAACCGGTCTACGACACGGTCGAGGGCTGGCAGGACAGCACCAAGGGAGCGCGGTCTTGGGCCCAGCTTCCCGCCACGGCCATCAAATACATCCGCCGCATCGAAGAGCTGATCGAAGCGCCGGTGGCCATCCTGTCGACCAGCCCCGAGCGGGAGGACACGATCCTGGTGCTGGACCCGTTCGCCAACTGACCGGGCCGACCGGTCGATAACCGGGCCAGCCCGCGTCGCGCAGGCTGCCGTCATGGGCGACGCCTGAGGGTTTCCGCGGTGCTTACCGCTTCTTAGGGATTCACTAAGTAAAACAGGGAGCGACGTCTTCGGTCGCGACGCAGGAGTGCGCAGCCCGTCATGGCGCCCAGCGACCTGTCCAGCTTCCTGGCCGGCGAGGACCCACCGCCGGACGCACCATCCGACGCCCCCGCGGCGCCGGCGACGGATGACCCTGCGCGTGCGCCGGCGGAACCGGCGACGGAACCGGGCGCGACGCTGGTCAACGACCGGTACGAGGTGCTGCCCAACCGACCGCGGCCGCAGCCGCTGAAGGGCATCGCCCCGGCTTTCGACGCGGTGGACCGGCGCGAGGCCCGGGCCGAAATCATCGCCCATGTCTGCATCTCGGGCCTGCCGCCGCGGACGGATGCCCTTGGCGCCCTGCGCGGGGTCGAGCATCCCAACCTGCTCAAGCTCCTCGATTTCGGCCTTGCGGCCTGGTCCCAGGACGGTAGCGAGCATCCGTTCATCCTGCTGGAACGGCCGCGCGGCAATCCGATGTTCCTGTCGATGGAAGACCGGCGGCCGCCGCTGAGTGAGGACATCCTGACCCGGAAGGTGATCCAGCCCGCATCCTTGGCGCTTCGCGAGCTGCGCGCCCGTCGGGTATTCCACGGGCTGATCAACCCGATGAACCTGTATCTCGGCGAAGGCGCCAGCGACGTGGCCAAACTGGGCCAATGCGTCAGCGACGCACCCGGAATCGGCCAGCCGGCGCTGTTCGAAACCATTGAGCGCGGGGTCACCGAGCCCGTCGGACGCGGCAAGGGATCGGTGGAAGACGATCTCTATGCCCTGGGCATCACCCTGATGATGCTGGCGCTGGGTCACAATCCCGGCCGGCGATACAATTCCGACAGGGCCCTGATCGCCGCGAAGACCGACTACGGGACCTTCGCCGCCCTGTGCGGTGACGACCGGATCAACGGCAGCCTGACGGAACCCCTGCGGGGCCTGACCATCGACGACCCGGCGCAGCGCTGGACGCTGGACGACCTGGAGATGTGGATCAACGGCCGGCGCCTGTCGCCGCGCCAGGCCGCGCCGATCAAGCGGGCGGCGCGGCCGATCCCCTTCGACGGTGTCGAACATCTGACCCTGCGCAGCCTCGCCCACGCCATGGCGAACGCCCCGATCAAGGCGCAGAAGCTTGCCGACAGCAAGGATCTGGAAACCTGGATCCGCCGATCGCTTGAGGACGAGCCGGCCAGCGAACGGTTGGAGGAGGCGATCCGGTCGGCCAGTTCCGGATCGGGCGGCGCCATCGAGCACCGCCGGCTGTCCCGGGTTCTGATGGCGTTGGACCCGTCCGGGCCGATCCGCTACCGCGGCCGGTCGTTGATGCCCGACGGCATCGGCGCCGCGCTGGCGGATGCGATGGCGCGCGGATCCGGCGCCCAGGAGGTGGCCGAAGTCATCGCCGGACAGTTGCCGATGTTCTGGGTCAATGTGCAGCCCGGCCTTCGCCCCGAACACGTCGCCAACGCCAAGATCTTCGACGCCATGCGGGGTCATCTGGACCGGTTGGCGCCGGGCTCCGGCATCGAGCGGTGCCTCTACCAGTTGAACCCGGGCATGCCGTGCCTGAGCCCGATGATGCGCGGACACTATGTCCAGGACCTCGCGCGGCTGATGATGGCGTTGGACGAGATCGGCGCCTCCGGCGACCACCCGGCGGAGCCGATCGACCGGCATGTCGCCGCCTTCATCGCCGCCCATGGCGCATCCCTTCTACGCGGCGGCGGCTCGGTGGACAGCCAGCTTTCGGCAATCGGGGCCACCGGCAAACCCGCCGACCGGGCCCTGGCGATCGGCAGCATTCTCGCCCGCCTCCAGCAGAAGCTCGGCAACCGGCCGCTCAGGAACCTGTGCAAATGGTTCACCACCATGACGGGGCCGCTGGTCGAAAAGTTCCATAGCCGGTCGCTGCAGCGCCGGGTCCGCGAGGAATTGGACCGGCAGGCGGCAACCGGCCTGCTGCAGAACCAGCTGACGATCCTGGTCAACGCCAATCTCGGACACCGGGACCTGGCGGCCTTCCGCGCGGCACAGCGCCAGTTTCGCGGCAACGCCATGAAGATTCAGCACATCAAGCGGCTGCTGTCGGAGCGCGACCGCTTCACCACCGTCAACGGCCGCCAGGTCACCGCGGCGACGACGATGGTAGTCTCCGGATTGATCCTGGCAGGCATCGTCCTGACCAGCGCGGTTTGAGACGGCATGGCAAAAGCAACGGCTAGACCCGCCCTGAAAGCCCCCGCGACGGCACGCCCCGCCGGCGGCGCCAAGGGGGGCGCGATGGGCGGCGCCAAGGGCGGCAAGGTCATGATGATCCTGGGGACCATCATTGCCGTCAGCATTGTCGCGGCGCCGACCGCCCTGGTCTTCGCCGTCGGTCTGGTGCCGACCATCGTGGCGCTGCTGGTCGACCGCGACACCGGGCGCTATGGCGCCGTCACCGTCGGCAGCCTGAACTTCTGCGGCGTGTTCCCCAGCGCCATCCACCTCTGGCAAGGCGGACATACGGTCCAGGATGCGCTGAACACCATCGCCAACCCGTACGACCTGGCGATCATGTTCGGCGCAGCGGGCATCGGATGGCTGCTGTACTTCGGCCTGCCGCCGTTGATCGGCTCCCTGCTGGTGCAGAAGCACGAAGCCGAGATCCGGCGGATTGAAGGCCGGCAGAAGGCGCTTCAGGAAGAGTGGGGCGCCGACATCAACAACGCCGCGCCGCCGCCGTCGGTTTCCTGAGCCGGGGCATCATCCGGCCGCTAACGGCCGGTGGCGCCGGCGAGCATCTGCAGGATCAGCGACTCGTCGTTTCTTTGCAGCGGCTGGCGGCCGGCGGCCCGATACATCTCGGCGATGCCGGCACGGATGGCCGCGGACCACGCCGGGGTGAAGGCGGTGTCCGACGTTTCCAGGATGGTGGCGGTGTCTTCGGCCAGAACCAGCGCCCCCAGATAGGTCGTTTCCACCCGCCCGGACAGCAGCAGTGCCTGGCTGCGCACGGTGACCGGGGTTCCGTCGGCCAGGTTCAGCGCGGCGGTGACGCCGCGATACAGCCGGATGCGCGGGAAGATGCGGCCGAAATACTGGTCGCGTTCCACCACACCGCCGCATTCGGCCACGGCCAGCAGGGCGCAATCGAAGCTGGCCCACGGCCGCCATTCCTGGACATTGTCGAACCCGATGGTCATGTCCCAGGGCTGGACCGCATGGCCGGACCATCGCACCCGCGGCAGGTGATAGGCATGCAGCGTCAGCGCCAGCGTCTCGCCCGCATCGAAGTCGATCACCGGGGCCAGGCCGACGGCCGCCCGGCGCAGCGCCACCAGGGTATCCGCCCGGGCCGGCCGGGATTGCGGCGCGGCGACGAAACCGATCCCGTCATAGACCAGCGCCGCCATTCGGCCCGGCTCCAGCGGCCGGGTTTCGACATGCGCCTGCAGCGACAGCACCACGGTGCCGGTGGCCGGCAACCCGAACTCCTGGCGTGCCAGCCGGATCAGGTCCGCCACCGGCATGACATGGCGTTCCAGGAAGGCGGTGGTCGCCTCCGTGCTGGGACGGTCGCACACCTCCGTGCCGGGAAGCCGCTCGCACCGGTACTGGGCATCGTTCAGGTAGGTGCTGCCGTTGTTCAGCACCCACAGGTTCATGGCGAACACCTGGGGGCCCGGACCGGCCGTGCCCTGGGCCGAGACGGCGGTCCCACCGGTGAGATGCAGCACGAACGCAAGGACGGCGACGGTCCATCCCGACCGCCGCTGCCCCGCCGTTCTCCGGTACCGCATTGCCGTCACTACGCCGCCGTCACCACATCAGGCGTTCAGCCGCTCCTCGATTGCGGCATTGCGGATGGACTTCTGCAGTTTCTCGAAGGCGCGCACCTCGATCTGCCGCACCCGTTCCCGGCTGATGCCGTATTGCTGGCTGAGGTCTTCCAGCGTGGTCGGGTCGTCGCGCAACCGCCGCTCGGTCAGGATATGCCGTTCACGGTCGTTCAACGTCTTCATGGCGTTGACCAGCAGCTTCCGGCGCTTGGTCAGCTCCTCCCGGTCGGCCAGCACGACTTCCTGGCTGTCGCTGTCGTCGACCAGCCAGTCCTGCCACTCGCCGTCGCCGTCGACCCGCAGGGGTGCGTTCAGCGAATGGTCCGGGCTGGCCAGCCGCCGGTTCATCTGCACCACGTCCTGTTCGGGCACTTCCAGCTTGGTGGCGATCTGCTTGACGGTTTCCGGCGGCAGGTCGCCTTCGTCGATCGCCTGCAACTGGCCCTTCAGCCGCCGCAGGTTGAAGAACAGCTTCTTCTGGGCCGCCGTGGTGCCCATCTTCACCAGCGACCAGCTGTGCAGGATGTATTCCTGGATCGCCGCCCGGATCCACCACATGGCATAGGTGGCCAGGCGGAAGCCGCGCTCCGGATCGAAGCGCTTGACCGCCTGCATCATGCCCACATTGCCTTCCGAGATCAGCTCGGACAGGGGCAGGCCGTAGCCGCGGTAGCCCATGGCGATTTTCGCCACCAGGCGCAGATGGCTGGTCACCAAGTCGTGGGCGGCATCGACATCGCCGTGCTCGCGCCAGCGCTTGGCCAGCATGTATTCCTGATCATTCTCCAGCATCGGCACCTTGCGGATCTCCTGGAGATACCGCGTCAGGTTGCCTTCTGCGCCGACGGCTGGAACGCTGGGTACGGAAGCCATGTCGTCGAGTCCTCGCCACCGGTCCCCTAGGGGCCCCGGCTCCTTTCGGTCACGTACGGGCGCCGTTGCGGCCGCCCGTTCTGGGACCCGCGGCCGATCCGCCGCGGGCGTCTGACCCTCAGCCCCGTCCGCCGCCTGTGCGGCCGGGCCGGACTGAGGCCGTTCCAATCCCGCATCCATCGGGATGTTCCCCCACCATACCATGAACTGTGTCGGCAATGCGGTCTATCAAGTCATGCAATGGTTTCAAAACTCTTCACCAACTGGTTCATATCGTTGGGTAACTCGCTCGTGAACCGCATCGCGGCGCCGGTACCGGGGTGGCGGAAGTGCAACTCCGCGGCGTGCAGCGCCTGTCTGTCGAAACGGGGCAACCGGCCGGACCCGTCGCCGCGCCGCCGGGTGCCGTAGACCGGGTCGCCCAGGACCGGACAGCCCAGATGCGCCAGATGCACCCGGATCTGATGGGTGCGGCCGGTTTCCAGCCGGCATTCGACCAGCGCCGCCAGAGGTCCCGCACCCCAGGCCGCCAGCCGGCGATAGTGGGTGATCGCGTGTTTGCCGCCGCGCTGCAGCACCGCCATGCGCTTACGGTCGCGCGGGTGCCGGCCGATCGCCGTTTCGATGGTGCCGGCGGCCAGGGGCGGCGCCCCACGGGTCACCGCGCGATAGGTGCGTGCCAGCGCGTGGCCGGCGAACTGGGCCGCCAGGCCGGCATGGGCGGCGTCGGTCTTGGCCACCACCATCAGCCCGCTGGTATCCTTGTCCAGGCGGTGGACGATGCCGGGGCGGGCAACGCCGCCGATCCCCGACAGGCTGTCGCCGCAATGGGCCAGCAGGGCATTGACCAGTGTGCGGTCCGGGTTGCCGGCAGCAGGATGCACCACCAGCCCGGCGGGTTTGTCGACCACCAGCAGGGCGTCGTCCTCGTACACCACATCCAGGGCAATCGCCTGGGCTTCCGGCGCTGCGGGCGTGGCCGGGGGTACCGCCACGCGCAGCACCTGGCCCGGTTTGACCCGCTCCGAGGGGTCGACTATCGTCCGCGACCCATCGGTTACCCGGCCGTCGCGGACCAGCGCCTGCAGGCGCGCCCGCGACAGCGCGGGCAGCAGGGCGGCTAGGGTCCGGTCCAACCGCTGGCCGACGGCGCCGTCCGGGACGCTCGCGGTATGGACGGTGCCGGGATCCAACACGGCGGGGTCCTCAGGTGCCTTCGTCGCGGTCGGATCAGGGGGTTCGGGGTTACTCATCATCGGCAGGGTGTCGTGCAGGCGCTGAAGATCCTGGTTATCGTCATGGGCGTCCTGATCTTCGTCGGCTTCGCGGTGATGGCCGGC
>JANQIU010000248.1 GCA_028281985.1 Alphaproteobacteria bacterium
GCCGGCATCGGGTCGCGACGCGCTGGAGCGGGCGGCGTGCGACCAGGTGTGCGGCGCGCTATCCGAGACCGACGGCGACATCCTGGTCTTCCTGCCTGGTGGCCGGGAGATCCGGCGCGCCCACCGCCTTCTGGAAGGTCGGGTGGCCCACACGGTCTCCCTGCACCCGCTCTACGGCGATCTCCCCCGGGACCGCCAGCAGGCGGCCTTGGCGCCCGCCCCCAAGGGCGGTCGGAAGGTCATCCTGGCCAGTCCGATCGCGGAAACCAGCCTGACCATCGATGGCGTGCGAACCGTCATCGACAGCGGGCTGCGTCGTGCGCCGCGGTTCGATCCCCGGAGCGGCATGGGACGGCTTGAAACCGTCCGCATCTCGCGGGCATCAGCCGACCAGCGAAGCGGCCGTGCGGGCCGCCAGGGACCGGGCCTGTGCGTCCGGCTGTGGGATGCGGCCAGCCACCGCGCCCGGCCGCCGCAGGACACGCCGGAGATCCTTGAATCCGACCTGACGGCCCTGGCGTTGGAACTGGCGGTCTGGGGGGCGTCGGCCGATCGGCTTGCCTGGCTTGATCCCCCGCCGGCGGGAGCCCTGGCGCAGGCGCGCGCGCTGCTCGGGCAGCTTGGTGCGCTCGATGCCGCCGGACGCACCACTCCCCTGGGACGGCGCATGAGCGACCTGGGCGTCCATCCCCGGTTGGCCCACATGGTCCTTTCCGCACCCCCCGGTGACGGTGCGACCGCCGCCGCCCTGGCAACGCTGCTTTCCGAACGGGACGTGCTTGCGCCCGGCACGCGGGACGCCGATCTGCGCCGGCGCATCGCCGTCCTGGATGGTGTGCGCGATCATCGGGGCGACCCCGATACCGTCCGGCGCCACCGCACTGCCGCCAGGGATCTGCGCAGGCGGCTCGGCGCGGCCAACGACGGGCTTCGCCCGGAGCGAACCGGCCCCCTGCTCGCCCTGGCCTATCCCGACCGGATCGCACAGACACTCGGCAACGGTCACTTCCGGCTCGCGAACGGCGGCGCCGCCTTCCTCGACCCTGAAGATCCGCTGGCCAACGCCGCGATGCTGTCCGTCGCCCACCTGGATGGCGACCGGACCCGCGCCCGGATCCTTCTGGCCGCGCCACTGGCCGAACCGGACTTCGATGCGGTGGTCGGCGACCAGGTCGAGGTGATCGACCATGTCGGATGGGATCAACGGCAAAGGGCGGTGCGCGCCACTGCCCGTCGGGCGTTCGGCGGCCTTGTCCTGGCCGAGCGGCCGCTTTCTACGCCCGCGGATGCGGATGTGGTCGCGGCAATGCTGGACGGGATCCGCAAACTGGGGCTGTCGGCCCTGCCCTGGACGGTTGCGACCCGCGACCTGCAGGCGCGCACGGCGTTCCTGCGGACCTTGGACGCTTCCGCGCCGCCGATGCCCGACCTGAGTGACGAAACGCTGATGGCGCGTCTGGACGGCTGGCTGGCACCCTTCCTTAACGGGATCAGGCGGGCGGATCAGCTTTCGCGGCTCGACCTCGCCACGGCGCTCGAGGCGCAGCTCGATTGGGATCAGCAACAGCGGCTGCGCAGCGAAGCCCCGACCCACATCACGGTCCCGAGCGGCGCGCGCCACCGGCTGGATTACGCCGTTGACGGCGGCCCGGCGCTCGATGTCCGGATGCAGGAGATCTTCGGGTGGGAGACGACGCCCACGGTCGCAAGCGGGCGCATCCCGGTTCTGTTGCGGTTGCTGTCGCCGGCACGCCGGCCGTTGCAGGTGACGCGCGATCTGGCCGGATTCTGGCGGACCGGGTATCCGCAGGTCCGGGCGGAGATGCGTGGGCGCTATCCCAAGCATTTCTGGCCCGAGGACCCGTTGACCGCTCCACCCACCCGCCGGACACGGCCGCCCCTCAAATCAGGCCGGTAACGCCGTCCCAGAGCAGCTTGACGCCGGTCGCTGCCAGAAGGACGTAGCAGATCCGGTAGAACAGCACTTCCGAGACCAACTTGTGCAGCCAGATCCCCAGAAGCATGCCGATGGGCGCCAACGGAAGCAGGATCGCCGTGACCGCCAGATTGGCGGCCGACAACTGTCCGAGCCAAGCGTAGGGGATCAGCTTCACATAGTTGACGATGATGAAGAAATAGACGGTCGTTCCGACGAACAGGGTCCGATGCAGCCGCTGCGGCAAGAGGTAGACCGAGACCGGCGGACCGCCGGAATGGGCCAGGAAACTGGTGAAGCCGGCAATGCCGCCCCACAGACCACCTTTCGTCAAGCTGCGGCCCGACGGGTCGGATGCGGTCGACCGGCGCCGCAGCCAGTGATCCGCGGCAAACCCGACGGCTAGCAGGCCGACCATCAGCCGGATAGCGGCCGCGTCCAGGTACCGGAATGACGCCGTACCGATCGCGATACCGACAAGCGCGGCCGGCACCAGGATGTACAGGTTCCGCCAATCGATGGAGCGCCGGTAGGCCACCGCGCCGATGATGTCCATGACACACAGGATCGGCAGCATGATCGCCGCGGCCAGTATAGGGTCGATGACCAGGGCCATCATGGGCACGGCCAGGACCCCCAGGCCGCCACCGAAGCCGCCCTTGGAGATGCCGGTGATCAGGACGCCCGGGATCGCCGCCGCGTAGAACCAGGGATTGTCGATCATCAAGGTGCCCGCACGGATCGTCCGGCCAACGCCCACACGGCAGGCATCACAGGCTCCAATACGTCAATCCCTGGGGCACGCGGTCGCGATCCAATGCCGACTTGACGTCGACGACCACACCGCCGGTCTCGACACCGGCCAACAGCGTCGACGGATCCCGATCACGAAAGGCGCGATGGGGCACCGCCAGGATCAAGGCGTCCAGGCGCTCCAACGCCTCCCAGGGAACAAGGTCGACGCCGTAGACGCGACGGGTGAAGGCCGCATCCGCCATCGGATCGTGCACCAGGCTGACGGCACCATAGCTGTCGAGCTCTTCCAGGATATCCGGTATCCGGCTGTTGCGCAGGTCGGGTACATCCTCCTTGAAGGTGATGCCCAGGACACCGATCCGCGCGCCGCTGATCTGACGACGGTTGTGGATCAGCGTCTTGACCAGCCGCTGCGCCACATAGGCACCCATGCCGTCGTTGATCCGCCGACCGGCCAGAATGACTTCCGGATGGTAGCCCAGCGCCTGGGCGCGGGTGGTCAGATAGTAGGGGTCCACACCGATGCAGTGTCCCCCGACCAGACCCGGCGTGAACGGCAGGAAGTTCCATTTGGTCCGCGCCGCCGCCACAACGTCCCGCGTGGCAATCCCCAATCGGTCGCAGATGATCGCCAACTCGTTCATCAGGGCGATGTTGAGGTCGCGCTGGGTGTTCTCCAGCACCTTCGCCGCCTCTGCCACCCGGATCGAGGGCGCCCGGTGCAGGCCGGCCGACACGATGGGTCCGTAGATGGCGCACACCCGCTCGAGCGTCTCCGGGTCCTCAGCGGCCACGACCTTTACGATCGTCTCCAGCCGGTGCTCGCGGTCGCCCGGATTGATCCGCTCCGGCGAATAGCCCAGCTTGAAGTCCCGCCCCTGCTCCAGACCCGATATCTCGGCGATCAGTGGCCCGCAGACCTCCTCCGTCAGACCGGGATAGACGGTCGATTCGAAGATGATCACCGCCCCCGTTTCGATCACCTGCCCGACGGTCCGGCAGGCGGACCGGAGCGGCCCTAGATCGGGGCGTCTGTCAGCGTCGATCGGCGTTGGAACCGCAACGATGAACACGGTGCAGCCGCGCAGACGGTCCAGATCGTCGGTCGCCTCTAGGCCGGCATTCTCCAGATCGGCTGACGGCACCTCGCCGGTCGAGTCGACACCGCGCGAAAGCTCGGCCACACGGCGTCCGTCGATATCGAAGCCGACAGTGCCCGGGAACCGGTTGGCCAGGGCGACGGCGACGGGCAGGCCGACATAGCCCAGACCGATGACGCCGATCCGTTCCGTCGGGACGGCATCCATCATCAAACCTCACAAATCCGCGTCTTCTCCGGCTTTGCGTGCCGGCGGCCGGGGTTATGCGAGATCAGCGGGTTGGCGGCAAGGCCGCCGCGGGATCACGCGGCGTAGGTTTCCTGAAGGTAGACCCGGATCTGCCGGGACTCCGACAGCTCACGCCCGGTGTTCGGATCGACGAGATAGGGGATGGACACCTGGCCGGCCCGCTGCCGCAGGGCGGCCCGATTGCCCGCGTCCGCGCCCATCCTCTCGAGGGCCGCGTTCCGCAGCTGGGCCGGGACATAGTCGGCCAGGCGCCGCCGACCCGCGTTGCGAAGAACATACGGGATTTCCAGCTCGCAGAGGGTTTCGCGCACCCGTCGCGCGTAGGGGCTGAGCTCGAAGCTGTAGAGTTCCAGGGTTTCCTGGGGCTCCTTTGACGGCCTGCTCTGGTAGCCGGCTCCCAGGCGCGCGACCCCGGCCAGGCTCGACAGCCCGGTGTCCAGCCAGGCCAACCGGCGGTTCCAGGGTACCTCCCGGTCGCCGTATTGCCGGTAGAGGTACTGCACGATCTCGTCCGATTCGTAGATCTTTGCGTCGGTGTTGGGGTCGACGAGGAAGGGAAACTGCGCCTTGCCGCCGAGCTCCGTAACCCGCGGCCGATAACGTGTACCGCCCTTCGGGCATGGCCGGACAAGGACGTCGAGATCCAGTTCGGTCAGGGCCTCACGAACTACCCGGCAATAGGGGCAGGCCTCGAACTCGTAGAGCTCGAGCAGCCGTTCGGGCCGGCGTGGTGCCGGTCGGGCGGCCATACCCCGCCCAAACCGCGCGGTGGTCGCCGCCATCGATCGCGCTTCGTCGGCAAAATCCCAGAACCGGCCCAGCATGGTTCCACTTCATGCGGGCATGGAAGCCCGCATGTCCTTTCGTTATTGCATCCCTTCAGATCGACGGTTCACCGTCGGCTGCGTCTGCCTGTCCACGGCCCGTTGGTTCGGGCTGCGCATAGTCGCCGTATTCCGACCGGCGCCGGGAACGAGCCTTCTGCGCCCAGTCGCGCCCGAACTCCCCAAGGCGGCTGCCGTTTCGCTCCACCCAAGGCAGGATCACGTCCTTTGCCACCTTGTGACCCAGGGTCGCACCGACCCCCGCCACTGCCGCTGCGGCAAACACGCCAACGATGGGGACCATCTTACCCTCCAAGACCGTATCGGGAATGCCGCCGGCCCGCCGACAGGCAGCTTCGTTCCCCTATATGGGCAGAAAAAACGGCTGCACCATGCCGGCCGCGCCGGTCGCAACAACGTCTAAACGTGCGACCGCTCGAGAATCGGGATCTCGACGCTGGCCGCCCGGCTCACACCCCATTCGGAGATGTGCTTGCACAGAGTCACCGAGTCTTCATGGTGACCGCATTCCTGGAAGTGGCCCAGGAGCCAGCGGCGATAGTCCGAGGCTTGCCGAAGGCTGTTCGGCACGGTCGTGTGAATGGCCTCGCAGCCCAGGTCATCGGCCAGATCGTCCATGGCCCCGAGCAACGCCGCAGCGGCACCGCTTGGATTGAACAGATCCAGGACGATGAAGGTATCCACCATCAACTGCTTTCCGTGGCGCAGGCTCGGACAGGCCTCGTAACGGAACAGTCCGTGGATATAGTTGCGGGACTGGGCGGTCATGATGCCCGACGCGCAACGTTCGGCGGACACGATGGTGCCGGCGAACCGCCGCCAATCCTCCATCGTGATGCCGGCTATCGCCGACTGCACGACAGGAAAGGCCTGGTCGACCTGGTTCGCGGACAACAATCTGGCTTCAAAGCGCTCGGGCATGGGTGCTCCCGACGAAAGTCGGCTTTGACTCTGAACCTCCCGTTCCCGCGGCAGCCATGATGTATGTCAACGGACCCAATGGCACTCCGGTGCCGGCACGGCGGCATCGGATAGATGCCTGGCCAAAGGACCGGCGAACATGCCCCACCCGATCCGTTTGCGCTTTCCTGTTGGTTCCGTCAGACTAAAGTGTGGAGTTGGGGGAAAAAAAGACCTTACGGTCGAGACAGGGAACGTCATGCCACCATTCGATCTGGCTCGCCCGGCGCGGGCGACAGCGGATGTCTCGCCGTGCGGCGCCTGCGCTGTCCGGCCCTTGACGGTGTGTGCGGCGCTGGACGAAGACGAGATCCAGCGTCTGGCGGAGATCACTCAGTCACAACGCGTGGCCGCGCATCACACACTGTTCTCGGAAGGCGATACCGCGCAGAACATGTACAATGTCACGTCCGGCAGCGTGAAGCTGTACAAGCTGCTGCCGGATGGGCGCCGTCAGATCACCGGTTTCCTGTTCAGCGGCGACTTCCTGGGTCTTTCGGTGGACGCGCGCTATGCCTACACGGCCGAAACGGTGACCGCGACCACGGTCTGCCGGTTCCCGCGCCGTCAGATGGACTCGCTTCTGGACGAGTTTCCAAAGTTGCAGCGGCGGCTGTTCAGTCTGGCGTCCAATGAATTGGCCGCGGCCCAAGACCAGATGCTTCTGCTCGGCCGCAAGACGGCGCGGGAGAAGATCGCCTCTTTCCTCCTGTCGCTGTCCGAAAGGGCCGTGCGCCGCGGGCAGAAAAGCAATCCCATCCAGGTGCCGATGAGCCGGTCGGATATCGCCGATTACCTGGGCCTGACGACGGAAACCGTCAGTCGCACCTTCACGCAACTTCGCACGCATGCGGCGATCCGCTTGCTGGAAGGCGGCCGGGTCGATATCTGTGACGAGACTGCGCTGATGGAGATGACGGAGTCCGGTTAACTGACGAAACCGTGATCTATTGCCCGCGCAATGGCGTATCGGGCCTATCCAACTGTGCAAAGGTGATCTAGGTATAGTGCAGTCGCCTGCGCGCCGACCTCCACGAGTGGGAATGGGGGCGGCATCGTGGACAGTCGATGAAGAACTGGGGATCTTAGGAGGCCAATATGACGAAGTTTCGCAATCTGGTTCTGGCTGGCACCTTCGCCGCCGGTACCGCTTTCGCCGCCACTGCCGGCCAGGCGGCCGACATCGTCGACACCGCCGCGTCGGTCGACACCTTCTCCACGCTGGTAGCCGCCGTGCAGGCCGCCGGCATGGTTGACCAGCTCAAGGGCGAAGGCCCGTTCACCGTGCTGGCGCCGACCAACGAAGCCTTCGCGGCGCTGCCCGCCGGCACGCTCGACGAGCTTCTGCTTCCGGAAAACCGTCGCGCCCTGGCCGACATCCTGAAGCTGCACGTCATCGGCGGCGTGACGATCACGTCCGACGATGTCAACGGTCGGATCGGTCATGCCATGACGCTGGCCTATCAGGAAATCGGCTTTGACGGTGTTTCCGACGGCGTCGTCTTCTTCGAAGGCGCCCGGGCCATCGAGACCGACATCATGGCCGACAATGGCGTTATCCACGTCATCGATGCGGTGATCCTGCCGTAAGGCGGTTTCCAAGCGCATAGGGAAGGCGGAAACGGTTCACCCGTTTCCGCCTTTTCTTTTTTGTCGACCGGGGGTCGGTTTTTGGGTTCATGGTTCAGCTTCGCCCCGGCGTACTGAATAAGATCACCGATGTGGCCGGTATCCTCGTGGGCAATGCCGAGGATGCCGATGTGCGGACCGGTGTCACCGTCCTGCAGGCCCCGGAAGGCAGTCTGGCCGCCGTCGATACGCGCGGCGGCGCGCCGGGAACCCGGGAAACCGACGCGCTGGATGCCACCTGCCTTGTCGACCGGATCGACGCGATCGTCTTGAGCGGCGGCTCGGTGTTCGGCTTGGCCGCGGCCGATGGGGCCGTCGCCCGGCTGGCCGCCGAAGGGCGTGGCTATCGCCTGGGGCCGGCCATCGCGCCCATCGTGCCCGCCGCGATCCTGTTCGATCTTGCCAATGGCGGCGACAAGGACTGGGGCGACACGCCGCCCTATTGGAGGCTCGGGGCGCATGCCTTCGACAAGGCGGCGCAGCATTTCCAGGAAGGCAATGCCGGTGCCGGTTACGGGGCAAAGGCCCAGGCGCTGAAAGGCGGGCTGGGCAGTGCCTCCGTTTTCGATCCGATGTCGGGCTGCACGGTCGGGGCACTGTTTGCCGTCAACCCGTTCGGCTCCACGCTGTTGCCGGGCCAGGGTTGCTTCCATGCCTGGTACCTGGAGCAGGACGACGAACTTGGTGGCCAACCGACGCCGCAGCCCGGTGACCCGAACGACCCCCAGATCGCGGGTTTCCCTAGCGACACGACGGCAGGGCGCAACACGACGATCGGGGTGGTGGCGACCGACGCCGACCTGGACAAGTCGGAGTGCCAGCGGGTGGCGATGATGGCCCATGACGGGCTGGCACGGGCGATCCGACCTGCCCACACGCCGTTTGACGGAGATGTCGTGTTTGCGGTGGCGACGAAGACCCGTGCCCTTAACGAACCGCGACCGGCGGTCGTTTCGCGCCTCGGCGCCCTGGCCGCGGACACCGCCGCCCGTGCCATCGCGCGCGGCGTCTACTGCGCCGAAGCGCTGGGCGACCTGCCATCCTATCGGGATATTTGGGGCCATCGCTTGTCGTCGGCTCGCCGCCGCGGTTGAATGCCGCCGCCACTGGCCGCAAGCTGCGGCCGGAATACCTGTTTGCGACCCGACACTCATAGGAGCGCCGGATGCCCTTGAACCTCTGCGGCCGCGGCATTGTTGTCTGCGCGGCTGCCCTCGCCGCCCTGCTGGGGCCGCTTGCTGCGGCCTCGGGCGGTGCCGAGGAGCGCACCGGTGTGGTTATCGGGGTGACATTGGAACCGCCGCATCTGGACCCGACCACCGGTGCCGCCGCCGCCATTGACGAGGTCGTGTTCCTGAATGTTTTCGAGGGCCTTACCCGAATCACTGAGGACGGTTCCATAGCCCCGGCGCTGGCGGAAGACTGGACGGTCTCCGACGATGGGCTGGAGTACACGTTTCGCCTTCGCCAGGGCGTGACGTTCCACGACGGAACCACGTTCGACAGCAGCGATGTCCGCTTCTCCTTCGAACGCGCCGTTGCCGACGGGTCGGTCAATGCCCAGCCCGGCTATTTCGCCGCCATCGAGTCCATCGAAACCCCGACCGACGACAGCGTCATCCTGCGCCTTAGCCGACCCGACGGGCCGCTGCTGTTCCATATGGGCAACGGCGACATGGCCATCGTGGCGCCGGAATCCGCCGATACCAACCGCACCCAGCCGGTCGGCACCGGACCGTTTCGCTTTGTCGACCGGGTCGAAGGCGACCGCATTACACTGGCCCGGTACCCGGAGTACTGGGATGCGTCGGCAACCGATCTCCAGACCCTGATCTTCCGCGTCATGACCGACCCGGCCGCCCAGGTAGCCGGCCTGCTGTCCGGCGAGGTGGATCTGTTCCCCAATCTTGCCGCTCCCGAGGCCTTGCAGCGGCTCGAGGCCGACGAGGGATTCGAGGTCGTGATCGGGACCACCGAAGGCGAAACCCTCCTGGCTTTGAACCTGCGGCGCCCGCCCTTCGACGACATCCGGGTTCGTCAGGCGATCGTGCATGCGCTGGACCGGCGGGCCATCATCGACGGCGCCATGTTCGGGCTCGGCGTGCCCATCGGCAGCCATTTCGCGCCCCATCATCCCGCGTATATCGATCTGACCGGCCTATACCCCTACGACCCGGAGCGAGCGCGCGCCCTGCTGGTCGAGGCGGGGCTACCCGAAGGGTTCCGGGCGACGCTGATGCTGCCGCCGCCATCCTACGCCCGGCGCAGCGGCGAAATCGTCCAAGCCCAGTTGGCACAGGTGGGGATCACCGTCGACCTGGAGCCGGTCGAGTGGGCGCAATGGCTGGAACAGGCGTTCCGCGGTTTCGACTACGACATGACCATCGTGTCGCATACCGAGCCCTTGGACATCGACATCTTCTCGCGCGGGTCGAGCGATTACTATTTCGGCTATGACAATCCGACGTTCAATTCGATCATCGCCGATCTTTCGGAAACCGTTGATCCGCAGTCCCGCGCCTCGCTCTATGGCGCCGCACAGGAGATCCTGGCCCAGGATGTGGCGGCCGTTTGGCTCTTCCAGCTACCGAAGGCCGGGGTCCGGCGGACCGATCTGATCGGGGTGTGGGAGAACGCGCCCATCCAGGTCAACGACATGACCCGCGCCCGTTGGCAGTAGCACGCGACTGAACCGGGGCCGCGATGCCCTGGCGGCGGCCGGTCGACGGATCCGGCGCGCCATGTTTGCCATCCAAGCTTGACAGTCCGCGGCGGTTCGCGGAAGGGAACCCGCCCGGCAGTGGAATGGGTCCGCTGTAACCGGCGACCGCCGACTAATCCGGAACGGCGTCATGATCGCCTTCCTCGTCCGCCGATCCGTCGCCGCGCTGATCACGCTGACGGCCGCCTCCATCGTCGTGTTCCTGCTGTTGACCGTGTTGCCGGGCGACGCCGCGCAGCTGCAGATGGGCACGGAAGGCGATGCGGCGGCGCTGGCGGCGCTCCGGGAGCAGCTCGGCCTGGCCGGCAGCCTGGTGGGGCGTTACCTCAATTGGGTCGGCGGCCTGCTGACCGGCAATCTGGGGTTGAGCGCGACCTATGCCACACCGATTGCCGGCATGCTGGCCGATCGTTTGCAGATCACCGTTCCCCTGGCCGGCATGGCCGTCATCCTGTCGACCCTGATCGCCCTTCCCCTGGGCATGCTGGCCGCCACCCAGCAGAACCGTCCCGGCGACTACGGGGTCATGGCATTCACCCAGATCGGATTGGCCATTCCCAGTTTCTGGCTGGCGATTTTGTTCGTGCTGCTTTTCAGTATCCAGCTGCAATGGTTTGATATGGGCTCGTTTCCCGGCTGGGCCGGCAGTCCGATGCCGGCCCTCGGGTCGCTCTTCCTGCCGGCCTTGGCGCTGGCCCTTTCCGAAGCCGCCATCCTGGCCCGCGTGACCCGCGGCGCCGTCCTGGACACGCTTCGGGAGGACTATGTCCGCACGGCCAGAGCGAAGGGTCTGAGCCCCGGCGCCGTCCTCCGGCAACACGTGCTGCGCAATGCCCTGATCCCGGTCACCACCATCGTTGGGTTGCAGGTCGGCTTTCTGCTGGCGGGAACCGTCGTCGTCGAAGCCGTCTTCACTCTGCCCGGGCTTGGCCAGTTGCTGCTGCTGTCGATCAACAATCGCGACCTGCTGGTCGTTCAGACCATCGTGATGCTGGGAGCGGGCTTCGTCATCCTGATCAACCTGGTCGTCGACATTCTCTACGCCTTGATTGACCCACGGATCCGTCGGGGCTCGCATCGGTGACGCGGCCCAGCCATTTCCGCCGCGCCCTGCAGCAGCGCAACCTGATGATCGGCGGCGCGCTGACCCTGGCGACGCTGATGATGGCCCTGGTCAGCCTGACCTGGACCCCCCACTCGCCCCTGGATCTGTCGCCGGCCCGCCGGCTTGCCGGCCCCAGCGCCGCCTATTGGCTCGGAACCGACCATCAGGGCCGCGATACGCTGACCCTGATCATGATCGGGGCCCGCAACTCCGTCTCGGTCGGGCTGGCGGCCGTCGCGATCGGCCTGGGCGTCGGCGTGCCGTTGGGGCTTTCGGCCGCCACAATCCGGGGCTGGTGGGACGAAGCCGCGGGGCGGATCGTCGATGTGGTCTTTGCCTTCCCGGCGGTTCTGTCCGCGATGCTGGTGGCCGCCATCCTTGGCGGCGGCGCCTTGACGCCGGTTCTGGCCATCGGCGTGTTCAACATTGCCGTGTTCGCCCGGGTCTCCCGGGCGGCGGCGATACAGGTTTCGGGCCGGGAGTATGTCCGTGCCGCAATCGCACTGGGGCGCACCCGTACCGATGTCGCGCTGCGCCATGTCCTGCCGAACATCGCCGGACCCGTCGTCGTCCAGGCGACCGTCCAGTTTGCCGTCGCCATCCTGGCGGAGGCGGCGCTCAGCTATCTTGGTCTGGGCGCTCAGGCCCCGAACCAGAGCTGGGGACGCATGTTGAAGGATGCCCAGTCGCTGCTGTTCCTGGCCCCCGGCCAACCCCTCGCCCCCGGCCTGGCGATCGCCCTGGCCGTGCTGGGGCTGAATCTCCTCGGCGACGGTTTGCGAGATCTGTTGGACCCGAGGCTGCGACCCCTGCGGGGCGCATGACCGGGTCGGTCGCTGCTCCCCAGAGTTGTCCTGACTCGTCAAGATCCCCTTTTGTAAGTTGACACTTACGTAA
This sequence comes from Alphaproteobacteria bacterium, assembly GCA_028281985.1. Lineage (GTDB taxonomy): Bacteria > Pseudomonadota > Alphaproteobacteria > DSM-16000 > Inquilinaceae > JANQIU01. The sequence goes on from JANQIU010000248.1 coordinate 12,200, forward strand.
GCGAGTGCCAACATAAGCTATGGACGACACGTTGCGGGCTCTGGCGGATGGTACCCGCCGACGGATCCTGAGCCTGGTCTGGGATAGGGAAGCGACGGCCGGCGACATCGCCGCCGCTTTCGCCATCAGTCGGCCGGCGGTCTCCCAGCACCTCAAGGTGCTGTTGGATGCCGATCTGGTCACGGTCAGGCCCGAGGGTACCCGGCGGTACTACCGGGCCAATCCGGCCTCGGTAGAAGCGGTCCGGTCCATGCTTGACGGTTTCTGGCAAAGCAGCCTGGAGCGGCTCAAGGCGGTCGCCGAGGCGGAAGAACAAGGAGGCGACGAGGCCATGGCCAATATCGGCACGATCCAGAAGGAGATCTTCATCAAGGCGGCGCCGGAGACCGTGTTCGCCTACCTGACGGAGCCGTCCCGCATGTCCAAGTGGATGGGGATCACCCACGAGCTCGAAGCCCGTCCCGGTGGCGCCTATGTGGTCAATGTCACCGGGGAGAACATCGCGCGCGGGACCTACACCGAAATCGACCCGCCGCGGCGCGTGGTGCACACCTGGGGCTGGGAAAACGGTGAGGTCGCGCCGCCGGGTAGCACCCGGGTGGCCTGGGACCTCAAGCCGGAAGCCGGCGGCACCCGCTTGACCATGACCCACACGGACCTGCCCGAGCCGGTGGTGCAGCCGCACGAACACGGTTGGGCCCATTTCCTGGTAAGGCTGGAACAAGCCGCGGCCGGTATCGATCCCGGGCCCGACCCCTGGGTGAAGCGACCGGAAACAACGACCGCGTAGCGCACGATCGTCAGAACATGGTGTCCCTAACCGGCCGACCTTCGCCTTCGCGGATCAGGCCTTGGCCCGCACCTCGGCGATCGGCCGCACATACTGGGGTTCGATGTCCCAGGGGAAGTGGATCCAGGTGTCCTGGCTGACTTCGGTGATGAAGGTGTCCACCAGGGGACGGCCAGCCGGCTTGGCGTAGATCGTAGCGAAATGCGCCTGTGGCAGCATCTCGCGCACGATCTTGGCCGTCTTCCCCGTGTCCACAAGATCGTCGACGATCAACCAGCCCTCGCCGTTGGAATCGACGATCGAGCCCTCGACGCCCTTAAGCACCTCGGCCCGCCGATGCTGGGTATGGTCGTAGCTGGCGACGCAGACAGTCTCGATCACCCGGATATCCAGCTCGCGGGCTACGATGGCCGCTGGCACCAGGCCACCGCGCGTTACCGAGACGATGCCGCGCCAGGGTCCGCGGTCGGCCAGTCGCCAGACCAGCGCTTTGGCGTTGCGGTGCAGCTCCTCCCAGGAAACCGGGAAGGATTTCTCAGGGCCCTGGTCCGACATGAATCACCATTCCGATCGCATCGTTGGGCGCGGCTTATAGCCGACCACCCCAAGCCCGACAACGCCCTGGGACCCTTCGGTTCAGGTCGCGTTCGGCGTGTCCGTTGCGTGCGGAATGTGTGTCAGATCACGGTGTCGTCCACCGGAGCCAGGACGCAGCCGGCAATGCGCCAGGTCCCATCGGCCTGCTGCTGCATGATGTAGAGCGCCATCACCGCCACACCGTCGGGACCGACGACCAGGACCGACTGGACCGGCCCTTCTGCTGTATCGCGAAGCTCGCGGAACTCCACTTCCTGGGGACGATAGACCGGCTGGTAGCCGCTGCGGACCATCGCCATGAACCGTTCGGGGGTCCCGAACATGCGCTGAATGCCCGGCGTGGCGTAGGAGAACGCCTCTCCCGCGGCGTCGGCCTGGAAGGCGGCCAGCTGGCCCTGGATCACCCCGATGATGCGCGCCTGGTCCGCGTCGGCTACCGAACTCTGCGCCTGCGCCGGGGCTGCGAACAAGACCAGCATGACGATAATGCGGGAAAGCATCGACCGATCCTCCATCCCTGCCTGACCAGGGATAGAGACTGGGGCCGCCGGCGCCACTGCAAAGGGCCAATTCGACGCGCCGAACCAGATTCGGCACCGTATTGGGGCATTGGATGAACGGGTCAGTCAGTTGGCGACGCAGGCGTCCAGCGCGCCCGTGAACCCGGCGGATATCCGGTCGGGGGCCTGAGCGTCCAGGGCGACGATGTCGCCCACCAGCCGCCGCCATTGGTCGGCAACCACCGTCGCGAACTCAAAGCCGGCCGGCAAGCTGACCGGGGTGCCGTCGATATCGGCAGGTGCCGTTGCTTCGGGATCGGCCAGCAGCGCCTCCAGACGCGTCGACAAGTCGGCCCGGATACTGACGACGACATCGCCTTCGGGATGCGTCTCAAGGGATTGGGCCAGGACGGCGAACTCCGCCTCCGGCAGGCCGGCGCGCATCTCTTCCAGGGCACAGGCGCAGTCCGTGCGCCCGACGCCATCCCGGCCACGGCTGAACACGCGGCACAGGGCACCGACCGCTTCGTCGACCTGGCGTTCGGGGGCGCCCGGCATCAGCCAGTAGGGGTAACCATAGGCATCCAGCATCAGGGCTTCCTGGGCCGCGGCGGAATCCATGCACAGATGTGCGCGCTGCGACGTCACCCCGGCGGCGACGCATTCCTGAAAACGCACCGATTCCCGATCGGCCTGCTGGAACGCGAACCCCATGAGGGCAAGCACGGGAACGAATATCAGCACCGGCCGGCTCCATAGGACCGATAGTGGGCCTTTGCGCTTCAAAGCCATGGCGGGTTGCTGTGCCTCCGGCTGACGGGCCATGACGGCCCTGAGGAACAACGATACTGTCGCTGCCCCATTGCAGACAAGCGACCCGGACACCTTGCCCGGCCTGGACCAGACCCATACCGTCCGAACTCGTCACTGGGGGAACAGATGACCCAAGACGCGGTCTCCCGTCGCGGCATGGTGGTGGCGCCGCACCATTCCGCCGCAGAAAGCGGTCGCGCGGTCCTGCGCGACGGCGGCAATGCCATCGAAGCGGCGCTGGCCGCCGCGGCGACCATCGCCGTTGTGTATCCCCATATGACCGGGATCGGTGGCGACGGGTTCTGGCTGATCAAGGCCCCCGGCACGCCGCCGGTGGGCATCGACGCCGCCGGGCGCGCTGGCGCCGGGGTGGCCGCGGCCGACTATCCCGACGGGATCGTCAGCCCCAGGGGTCCCAAAGCCTGCATCACCACGCCCGGCGCCGTCGCGGGATGGGCGGCGGCCTTGGCCGTCAGCCGGTCCTGGGGCGGCCGGTTGCGGCTGGGAAGACTTCTCGGGGACGCCATCGCCCATGCGGAAGATGGGTTCCCGGTCACCGCCGGGCAGGCCCGGTTGACCGCGGAGAAGTGGGACGAACTGGCCGGCCAGCCAGGATTTGCCGATGTCTATCTGCCTGGGGGACAGGCTCTTAAGACCGGTCAGATGCTCCGGCAACCGGCCTTGGCCGAGTCCCTGCGCTCCATCGCCCGGCTTGGCCCGGGCGACTTCTATCGTGGCCAGCTGGCGGAAGCGATCGTCGCCGACCTGGCCCGCGCCGGCGTACCGTTGACCGCCGCCGATCTTGCCGCACAGGACGCCCTGGGCGTCGCCCCGCTGGCCCATCCCCTGTCCTTCGGCCGCGCCTACAACCTGCCGCCCCCCACCCAGGGGGTCACTTCCCTGGCGATCCTGGGCATCTACGACCACTTGGGCGTGGACGCTGCCGATGGCTTCGAGCATGTCCACGGGATTGTCGAAGCCACCAAGCGGGCCTTCCGGGACCGGGACCGGCATGTCGGCGACCCCGGCGCCATGGCGCTGGAGGCGGCCGATCTGCTGGCACCCGACCGGCTGGCAGCGGCGGCGGCGGATATCGACCGGAACCGCGCCCTGCCCTGGCCAGACACGTCGTCGCCGGGCGGAACCGTCTGGATCGGCGCGGTCGACGGCGAGGGTCGGGCTGTCAGCTATATCCAAAGCCTATACTGGGAGTACGGGTCCGGCGTCGTTCTGCGCGACACCGGGATCGTCTGGCAGAACCGCGGCCATGCCTTCTCGCTGACCGGCAATGGCCCCCGTGCCCTGGCCCCCAGGCGGAAGCCCTTCCATACGCTGAACCCGGCCATGATGGCATTGCCGGACGGCCGGCTGGCGGTCTACGGCACCATGGGCGGCGATGGCCAGCCGCAGACCCAAGCCGCAATGATCACGCGCATGGCCCGGTTCGGTCAGCGGCCCGCAGACGCCATCGGCCGGTGGCGATGGCTGCTGGGCAGAACCTGGGGCGACCGATCCACGACCCTGAAGGTAGAAAGCACCGCGCCGCCGGCGCTATTGGATGCGCTGTCGGCCGCCGGCCATGACGTGGAGGTCGTTGCCTTTCCAAGCCAGGCGATGGGCCACGCCGGGGCGATCCTGATCGACGGCTCGGGCGCGACCGAAGGGGCCGCCGACCCGCGCAGCGATGGAGCCGCGGCCGCTGAAGTCACCTGAAGCCGTGGTCGGGAGCCGCGGCTTCTGCGTTGTCGCTGCTTAAGGTTAGCGGACGAACACCCGCACTTCCGGTCCGGCCGCGTCGAAGGCCTGGGCGGAACCGACGCTGATGCGCGGATCCGGCAGCCCCATGGACAACAGCGTCGTGGCCACCGATTCCGCGTATCCGCGTGCCTGATTGGCCGACAACGACACGGTTGCCGGGTCACCGGCCGACGGGCTGATGGCGATCACGTCGAACAGCGCGTTCGGCCGCTGGCTCAGCGCGGCGCTGATCGCTTGGTAGAGCTGCTGGCGGTACTCGACATTCGGATCGTCGAAGCGGATCAGAACCAGGGGCCGGTCGCCGGCCACCGGGGCCGTCGGCGCTGCCGTCCGCAAGGGGGCCGCGAGAGCCGGCGCGGCGCTGATCAGTGCCCGGTTGTTCAGCGCGCTGCCGTAGAGTTCACCGTTGGAAATGCCCAACTGCAGGGTCTGCAGATTCGCCCGCTCGGTCGCCACATAGGCGGTCTGGCGGCCGATATCCTCGGCAATCTCGTTCAACAGGCGGTCGACATTGACGGTGGTCCGGTTGACCTCGTCCTCAAGCTGCGCCAGCTGGCGATGATCTTCCTCCACGGCGCCGGACAATCCGTAGGTGGCCCGCACCGAGTCGATCAGGAAGCTGGCGATCGACGCGTCCGCGGCGACCTGGGCGGCAAGATTGTTCAGGCGGGTGATGTCGGCGGCGATGGTTTCGATTTCGAGCTGCGCTTCGCTCCACTGGGACACCAGGATCGGGTTGCCGGGCGTCGTGCCGATCTGCAGCCGGGCGCTGATCGCCGCCACAAGCCCGTAATACTCCTGGGCGTTCAGCACCGAGCTGTTGCGGATCTCGTCGAGCCGCGCCGCGTGCCCGCCGAGTGATTGCTGAAGGCGGACAAGCTCGCTTTGCAGCGACCGGACGCGGCGCCCGACCTCGGTGCCCGTCTCCGCACCCAGGTTCAGATCGGTTGCGGTGACGAACCGGCTATCCGCTGCCGCGACCTGGGCAACAGGTTCACCCGATGTCCCGGCGGTCATCGGATCGGATGCGCATCCGGCCATCGCCGAAAGCGTCACCGCCAGAACCACAGTCAATGAAGATCGCAACATGGGCGCCGCCTAGCCTCGTTCCTGTTGTACGGCCCGACGGGGCACACCCCACCGGGCCCCGGCCGCGCCCCAACATGACGCGCTGAAGGATAGCAAAATCCGTCAGTAAGCCTATGCCTTTTGGCGGATGTTTGCCGTCCTGACAATAAAAGAGCGCCATACACGCTAGCGAAATCTGCTAAATCAATCATGAAGTCGGCAAAGCATCGGAATGAAACCTCTGTGGCGGGCCTGCCGATCAGCGGGCCCCTGCGGGGTCCGCCAACAGTCTTGCATGCCCGCCCGCCATCGCGTAAACACCGCGGCCTTGCAGCGTGACGGCCTCCTTCGCCGCTGCCCGGCAATGCGCCCGTAGCTCAATTGGATAGAGCATCTGACTACGGATCAGAAGGTTAGGAGTTCGAATCTTCTCGGGCGCGCCATTTCCTCTGAACACATGACCCGGCGTCAGACCAATCGTTCCCGGTTGGATATCGTCTGACTCTTTCGCCGGTGCCCGCCAACTCTTCAGCTCCGTGATTCGTTGATGGCCGGTTTCTGCGAGGCGTCGCCGCACTAGGCGGCAGCCAGTCCTGCCATCAGGGCGTCGGCAGCCGCCCGGCCGCTTTCGAACGCGCATTCGACCCGCGGGCCCAGGCACCAGTCGCCGGCGACCATCAGCGTCCGGTCGTCATTGGCCAGGAAGGACATGCCCAGCGGCCGCAGTGTTCTGGCGTACCGCCAGCGATGGGCGGCGGCATGTCGCAGATCGGCGGGCGATCGGCCGAGCAAGGGCATCAGCGCGTCGACCATGCGTTGGGCGATGGCCTTCCGGTCGGCTTCCAGATGGTACTGGGTCCATTCGACCCCCGCATGGGCGACCCAGGTTTCCGGCTCCTCCGGGCGGCCGGGTTTGGAACTGTCCCGCGCGACCCAGGCAAGTTCGGAACTCGGCGATCGCAGAATGTCGAAGCCGGGATCGGATCGGCCGTCGAACTCCACCATCAGCGACCAGCACGGTGCCATGACAACGTCAGTTAGGCCTTGCGCCAGCGCGGGTTCACTTGCCAACAAGCGGCTTGCCTGGGGTGCGGGTGTCGTGACCACCACCGCACGGAACGGTTCCGTCGCCGCACCGTCGGCATCGATCAGGCTCCAGCCTTGCCCTTGCCGGGTGATGGCGGTGACCTCGGTCGTCAACTGGGTTTCCACACCGTCGGCAAGCGTCCGGAACGGCGCATTCATCGTCGGCGTACCGACATACCAGGGATCCGGTCCCTGCACGCCGGGGGTGCCGAGTCTCGGGCTCCATTGGCCGACAGCCCCAGCCTCCGACGCGTTGCCGATGAACTGACGAAACGCCGCGCTTCGGGCTGTCATGTACTGGCCACCATGATCGAAGCTGGGCCCGTCAGGCGCACGGCGGGTGGCCAGGCGGCCGCCCAGCCCGCGGCTCTTCTCGAAAAGCGTCGGATGCCAGCCGTTCTCCTGGAGGCGGGCGGCACAGGCCAAACCGGCCACGCCGGCCCCGATGATGGCGACGCGGTCGGCGCCGGTGAAAGGCGCTGCTGTCATGCTGGCTCCAACGGTCGCGGGACTGATCCGAACTGCCCCATCTTACGAACAGACAACGGGTTGGATCGGTACCAGGTCGGGACGGCCGGGCACCAGCGAGATCCACCCCAATCCGCTTTCGATCAGGGCGACGATGATAGGTCCCGATGTACCAGCCGCCGGTGGCCATGGCTATTCGTCGAACCCACCGGCGACGCGGGTCCCGATGCCGGCACTCTGGCTTGGGGCCTTGGGCGCCATCCCCTTTGTCGGGCTGGCGGCGGGCGGCTTCCTGGCGGACGACGGCAATCGGGACGCCGTCGTTTTCGCCCTTGCCGCCTACGGTGCCGTCATCCTGTCGTTCCTGGGCGGCATCCATTGGGGACTGGCCATGGCCGGTTTCGGAACAGCCGTGGGCCGGAACCTGTCCCTTGGCCGGCTGAGCCTGAGCGTGGTGCCGTCCCTGATCGGCTGGGCCAGCCTGCTGCTCCCTTCGCCGGCCGGTCTGGCCGTCCTCGCCGGTGCGTTCGCCGGGATGTTGGCCCTGGATGCCCTCGCCGCCCGGCGCCGCCAAGTGCCCGCATGGTATCTGCGGTTGCGCTGGCCGTTGACGCTGACCGTGGTGGCATCAGTGACCGCCGGTGCGTTCGCCTAGACTATGGTGCAGCTCGTCTGGTTCAAACGCGACCTCCGGATCGCCGACCATCGTCCGCTGGCCCTGGCCGCGGCAGCCGGCCCGGTCCTGCCGGTCTATGTGGTGGAACCGGGCCTTTGGCATGAGCCCGACACGGCTGCACGCCAGTGGACTTTCCTGCGCGCCTGCCTTCAGGAATTGCGGCAGGCGTTGGCGGACCGCGGATGCCCCCTGATCCTCCGTGTCGGGGTCGTGGTCGACGTCCTGCGCGCGATCCACCAGTCGGTCGGCATCGACCATCTGTGGTCGCATCAGGAAACCGGCAATGCCTGGACCTTCGACCGGGACAAGGCGGTCGCGGCCTGGGCCCGTGACCAGGGCGTGCCCTGGACCGAACTGCCGCAACATGGCGTGATCCGCGGTCTTAAGTCGCGAACCGGCTGGGCACGCCGGTGGGACGCGTTCATGCGCCAACCGGCAACCCCGGCCCCCCTGACCCTGGAAACTGTCGACGATGTCGACCCCGGCGTTCTGCCCGACGCGGACGCGCTGGGCTTCGCGGACGAAGACTGCACGGCACCCCAACCGGGCGGTCGGGGCGCCGGACTGGCCCTGCTGTCCGGTTTTCTGGAGACACGCGGCACCGACTATCAGAAGAAGATGTCGAGCCCGCTGACGGCGCCGGACAGTTGCTCACGGCTTTCCCCGCATCTGGCCGCGGGGTCGGTGTCGATGCGCGAGGTCGCACAAGCCGGCTGGCGACGGTTGAACGACTTGGACCTGCAAGGGGACGACGCCAGGCGGCGCTGGCGGCCGGCGGTGACCGCCTTCCTCGGCCGTCTCCATTGGCATTGCCATTTCATTCAGAAGCTGGAGGACGCACCCCGGCACGAGTTCCATAACGTCCACAGCGGCTATGACGGGCTGCGGGAGAACGCCTTCGACCACGACCGGTTCGTCGCCTGGGCCACTGGGAGAACGGGATTTCCCTTTGTCGACGCCTGCATGCGGTCGCTGCGCGCCACAGGCTGGATCAATTTCCGCATGCGGGCGATGCTGATGGCGTTCGCGGCCTATCACCTCTGGCTGCATTGGCGCGAACCGGGACTGCACCTGGCGCGGCTGTTCACCGACTACGAGCCGGGCATCCACTGGAACCAGGTGCAGATGCAAA
>JANQIU010000302.1 GCA_028281985.1 Alphaproteobacteria bacterium
TCGATGCGTTCCTGGCCGAGCGGAGCGCCTGATGCCGCTTCTGGAGATGCGGGGCGTTACCAAGAGTTTCGGGTCGTTCCAGGCGCTGAAGGGCGTCGATTTCACATTGAAGGAGGGGCAGGTTCACGCCCTGGTCGGCGAGAACGGGGCCGGTAAGTCGACCCTGATGAAGGTGCTGTCCGGGGTCGAGCGGCGCGATGGCGGGTCCATGACGGTTTCCGGTCGGCCGGTTGCGTTCTCTAGCGTGTCGGATGCCCGGGCGCACGGGATCGTCATGGTCTACCAGGAACTGGCCCTGGTCCCCAGCCTGACGGTGGCCGAGAACCTGTTTCTGGGCGACCTGTCGCCGCTGATCAATCATCGGGATCTGCGCCGGCGGGCGGCCGCCTTGCTGCGGGACATCGAACTGGACATCGATCCGGCGATGGAAGTGGAACGCCTGAGCATCGGCGAACAGCAGCTTGTGGAGATTGCCGGCGCCCTGGCGCGCGAAGGACGGATCCTGGTTCTCGACGAGCCGACGGCGGCGCTTTCGGCGCTGGAGACCGAGCGGCTGTTCGGCCTGATCGAACGGGTGCAGCGCGACGGTGTGGCGGTCGTCTACATTTCGCACCGGTTGGAGGAAGTCTTCCACATCGCCGATCAGGTCACCGTCCTGCGCGACGGTGCGCTGGTCGGGTCGGTGGCGGTCGCCGACGTGGCACCCGACCAGGTCGTGCAGATGATGGTGGGCCGGGCCGTCCGCGCCCAGGACCATGTCAGCCGCATCGCCGCAGGGCCGCCGGTGGGCACGTTCCGCTTCCGGGCCGACGGGCTGGAGGCCAACGAGATCCGCCTGGCCCCGGGTGAGGTGGTCGGCCTGGCCGGCGTTGTCGGCTCGGGGCGCAGCCGGGTTCCGGCCGTGCTGTTCGGCCTGGAGGGCGAAGCCGATTGGGATGGAAAGCCCATCTGGTCCCCCCACGACGCCATTGGGCGCGGCATGGTCCTGGTGCCGTCCGACCGCAAGACGCAGGGGCTGGTCCTGGGGTTGCCGGTCCAGCACAACCTGACCCTCGCGGTCCTGAAGGATGTGTCCGATACCGGGGTCCTGTCGCGGCGGCGGGAGCGGCAGGAAGCGCGGAACTGGATCGAGCGCCTGTCGCTGCGGCCGCCGGACCCGATGAAGATCGTCGGCGAACTGTCCGGCGGGAACCAGCAGAAGGTCGTCGTCGGCAAGGCCCTGGCGAGCCAGCCGAAGGTGCTGCTGTTGGACGAGCCGACCCGTGGTGTCGATATCGGCGCCCGGGCGGAGCTGTACGATGTGATCCAGTCCCTGGCGTCGCAGGGGCTGGGCATCCTGGTGTCGTCCAGCGACACGGAAGAACTCGTTGGGCTTGCGGACCGGATCCTGGTGTTCCGGGAAGGACGCGTTACGACGGAATTGCACGCCCCGGTCCAGCATGAGGAGGTGGTTGCCCATGTCACAGGGGCCCAGTGACAATCGCCAAACCGTGATGCCGCAGGCATCCCGATCGGGTCCGGATTGGGGCGGCCTGCTGGCCCAGTTCGGGCTGGTGCTGGCGCTGCTGTTCCTGATCGTGGTCCTGTCGTTCCTGTCGGACCGGTTCCTGAGCGTCCCCAACATCATCAACATCCTGCGCCAGATCTCGATCAACGCGATCATCGCCTTCGGCATGACCGTGGTGATCATCGGGCGAGGCATCGACCTGTCGGTGGGCTCCCTGCTGGCGCTGACCGGCGTTATCGGCGCCAGTATCGCCGTTCTGGGCGTGCCTGAGCGCGGCGTGGATCCGACCTCCATGCAGTTGGTCTATCCCTGGCTGGCCATCGCCACCATGCTGGTCATCGGCATCCTGCTGGGCCTGTGGAACGGCGTCTTCGTCGCCTATGCCGGCATTGCCCCCTTTATCGTCACCCTGGCTGGCTTGACCATGTACCGCGGCGGTGCCCTGGCCTATACGGGCGGGACGCCGATCAGCGGCATGCCGGCCGTGATCGACCAGATCGGCAATGGCCGCTTCCTGTGGCTGCCGGTGCCGATCTGGATCATGCTGGTGTTCCTGGCGGGCACCTACTTCCTGCTGCGGCACACCTCGCTGGGCCGGTCGATCTACGCCATCGGCGGCAACGAAGAGGCCGCCCGCCTGTCCGGCATCCCGGTGCGCCGGGTGAAGCTCTTCACCTACGCATTCTGCGGTTTTTCAGCGTCGCTGGCCGCGATCATCCTGACGTCGCGGGTCAATTCCGGCCAGCCGTCGGCGGGCGTCGCCTTCGAGCTGGATGCCATCGCCGCGGTGGTGGTCGGCGGCACGTCGCTGTTCGGCGGCCGCGGCGGCGTGTTCGGCACGTTGGTCGGCGCGCTGATCATCGGCGTCATCAACAACGGGATGAACCTTCTGGACGTCCCCTCCTTCTATCAGCAGATCGTCAAGGGTGGGGTGATCCTGGCCGCGCTGCTCATCGAGCGTCTGGTCGCCAAGCGCCGCTGATCGCGGTGGCGCACGATCCGATTGGGTGTCAAGTTCCGGCCATACGTGCCGATCAATCGAAGCCAAGAACTGGAGGACTGCCATGCGTAGAGTGATGTTGACCGCCGCCATCGGCCTGATCGCCGGACCGGCCCTGGCCGACGGCACCGTCGGCCTGTCGGTGTCGACGCTGAACAACCCCTTCTTCGTCACGCTGCGTGATGGCGCCCAGCAGACCGCCGACGCGCTCGGCATCGACCTGGTGGTCGTCGACGCCCAGGACAGCGTGTCCAAGCAGGTCTCGGACATCGAGGATCTGGTCATCCGCGACGTGGACGTGCTGATCGTCAATCCGACCGATTCCGACGCCGTCGTCCCGGCCGTGCGTGGCGCCATCGAAGCCGGCATTCCGGTGGTTGCCGTCGACCGTGGCGTCAACAATGTCGACCTGGCCTATTTCGTCGTGTCCGACAACGTCGCCGGCGGCGTGCTGGCGGGAACCTATATCTGCGAGCAGATCGGTTTCGAGGGCAACGTGGTCGAGCTCGAAGGCATCCCCGGCGTGTCGGCGACCCGTGACCGCGGGGCCGGCTTCAACCAGGCGATCGCCGATACCTGCCCGGACGTCGAGGTGGTGTCCCGCCAGACGGCCAACTTCAACCGCGCCGAAGGGCTGTCGGTGATGGAGAATATCCTGGTCGCGCAGCCGGAGATCGACGCCCTGTTCGCCCATAACGACGAGATGGCGCTGGGGGCATTGCAGGCGGTGCAGTCGTCGGGCCGCGACATCCTGATTGTCGGCTTTGACGCCACCGACGATGCCGTCGGCGCGGTGAACGACTGCACGATGGGCGCGACCGTCGCCCAGCAGCCGGATCAACTGGGCGCCCAGGCGATCGAGATCGCCAGCGAAGTCATCGCCGACGGACCTCCGGGCCAGCAGGTGGATGTCTTCGTCGGCCTGCGCCTGGTGACCAGCGACGCCTGCCAGTAAGCACTTCCGGCTTGCCGGTGTCCGGCGGCCCCTTCCTCCCCGGCGAGGGGGGAAAAGGGGCCGCTGGATCGGCGGCGATCCCCGGCGGATCAATCGTCGTCGAGTGTGAAGATCGCGTCTTCGGGGTCGTGTTTGAGCGGCCCGCTCTTCACCCAGGTGTTCAGGCCCAGCCGCGGCGCCGCCGGGCCATCCGGCACCATCGCGCAGTCCGGCACCTCTTCCTTCTTCAGCACGAGCTGGACGTCGAAGCTGAAACCCGGACCGACGAACAGCCGGGTCAGATGCGCCAGGCGGCCCAGCTCCTCGCCTTCCGGCATGAAGCGGGAAAACTCGTCCAGGGTCAGCGGTCCCAGGCGGATGCGGAAACTGGACTGGACGTCCCAGACCCGGTCGCCGGCGACGGCGTTCACCCCAAGCTGGCAGAAGCTGCCTTCCGGATTCTCCGCGGTCGGCAGGGCGGTGTGTTCGTCCGCGGCCAGATTGATCCAGCGTCCCTGGTACTGCCAGACCCGCACCCGCCGCTCGAAATAGTCGCTGAGCAGCATCTCGAGCGAGATCGCCGAGCGCGGCTGGTGGGCGAAGTGGCCGGCGTAGTGCAGCAGCGCTTCGTCGTCGACCGACAGGCGCCCGCGCAGACGACCCGTGCCGAAACCGATCAGCGAATAGAGCGACCGGCTGATGGTGTCTTCGCCGCCGGGGCCGCCCCGCTCGTAGGCCGCCGGCAGCCGGTACTTCTCCCACGACCGGACAAACAGCGAGATCGTCCGGTGATGGAACAGGTCCAGAAAGTCCCGCAGCGCGGTGTTCCGTTCCCGCAGCACCCGGACGAGCTGGTCGGTGAAGTGCTGGGGCAGGGCGCCGCTGGGGCCGACAAGGCCCATGAAGGACACCGTCATGTCCGGCGGCGGCTGTTTGCGGTCGGCGATCCCGGCGGCGGAGGCCGCCTTGGCGATCTCGCCGCGCCCGGTGCCGTCCTCCTGCGGCGGCGCGGCGTCGTCCGACGGTTCCTGGGGTGCCCGCAATTGGCGGATCGCCGTCGGCGGAAAGGCGGTCGTCACCGCCGCCTTGAACCGAACCGCCTCGTCCTGGGGGTGGGCGTCGTCGCCGACCGCCTTGCGCCCGTGACGGGCCGCCCACCGTTCAAGGACGCGCACCGCCTGGAACACGTCGAACCGGTGCGCGTCGCGCAGCAGCACCTCGATCAGCGGTTGGTCGTCATGCATGGCCGGCGCCGCTGTCCTAAAGGATGATCTGCTCGCCGGCGCGCGGCGGCCAGCGGCGCAGGATCTCCGACCGGCCCTTCACCTTTGCCGTCAACCGGGTGAAGGCGTTGATCGAGCAGTAGAGCGCCACGAACCGCTCCAGCACCATCGCCAGCAGGAAGACCCCGCCGCCGGCGTACCGGGCCTCGTCGAAGGTCATTTCCACGTCGATGCCGCGGCAGAACGCGCCCATGTCCTGGTTGGGGGCGCGGGCCGCCCCGCGCCGTGTCTGCAGGCCCAGAATGCTGTCGATCATCGCCCGGGTTTCGGCGGAATCCCGGAAGTCGTAGAGCCGCAGGATTTCGCGCAACGCCTCCACCCCCATCTCGTCGTCGGTCAGCGACAGGTGGTTGAGGTTCAGATGCGACAACAGCCGCCAGCGCCCGCCCTGGCGCTGCGGTGTCCGCAGCGTCGCCGTCGGTGCGGTCAGGCAGGTGATCTCTTCGATCGCCGCCGCCGCCTCGCCCAGTTGCAGGCGCGGATGACCGCCGCCATAGGGCAGCCGGGCCGGCAGATCCCGGTTCAGGCAGGTGGTCTCCACCGACACGATCCAATCGGCCGGGGCCGAGGGCTGGAAATCCAGGTCGACCAGCGACAGGAACACCTCCGTCGCCCCGTCCACGGCCGATCGCCGCCGGTTGGCATGCCAGAAGGTCGTTTGCCGGCGGGCGTCGGTGGCATGCTTGACCGAGTAGAAGGGCAGGAACTCGTGCTTGCTGCCGTCCGGGGCGGTCGCGGTCACCCGGTCGATCGAATAGATCTCGGTCGTCTGCTGGCGCCGGACGTCGGGCACCACCCGGTACTCCGAAATCGTCTGGGTCAGCTGGATCGGCTCGGCCCGCTGTTCGTAGAGATTGACCATCGGCGTGCAGCCCAGGGCGAAGTTCTCCGCGGCCAGGCTGCGCTCCAGCTCGGTCGAGCTGCGATCGAGATACAGGAACACTTCCAGCGTCTTGCCGCAGTCGAGCAGCAGCCGGGCCTGCAGGTCCGTCAGGTCGAAGAACAGGAACTTCTCCGGGAAGGAGAAGTACTCGGTCAGCAGCCGGTACCCCAGAAACGAGCGTGCCGGGTAGGGCAACAGACCATCGTCGCGCTCGAAGCCGACCGGCTGGATCCGGTCGGGCGGCAGGATCACCGCGTTGGGGTCGGCCGCCGACTCCGCCAGGGCGATCGAAATGCAGTTATTCAGGATCAGCTCGTACAGCGTCTGGGTGATGCCGGGCTGCCCGCGCAGGAATACCCGGATCCGGTCGACGCCCAACTCGCTGAAGGTCAGCTCGTCGCCCAGCGTCCGCAGGGTCAGGCGCAGCGTGGCCACGGCGCGCGAGGCCTTGGGGTTGGCCGGCGCCACCAACGGCCGGCCGGTCAGGCTGGCGGCGGTCAGGTCGACTGGCCAGAGCTCCACCGGATAGGCGGTGCGAAACCGGCAGCGGTCGCCGGAGACGGCTTCGCTTTCCATCGTGGTGCTGGCGGGTACCTCGTAGACCGTGGCCAGATCGGACTTGGCCTTGAACTGAACAATCGCCATGGACGGCGTCGGGTTCAGGTAGTGGGGGTACAGCACCTCCAGGAGCGCATCGGTCAGCTCCGGGAAGTCATCGTCCAGCTTGTGCCGGATCCGGGCGTTCAGATAGGCGAAGCCTTCGATCAGGCGGGCAACATAGGGGTCTTCGACCGCGTCGGCGGTCAGGCGAAGCTGCTTGGCCACATTCGGGTGGGCTTCCGCAAACTCCGCGGCCAGCCGCCGAATGTAACGCAGCTCCCGGTCGTAATACGGCAGCAACTCGTCGACCATCAGTCTTCCCTTATGCGGACGGCGCGGGATGCCGGGTCGACGAAGGAATCGAACACCAGATGCTCGGGCATCGGCTCGGCGTGCATGATCGCATCGATGCGGAACCGAAGCGTCCGATCCACCGTGTCGCTGCTTTCCCGAATGCTGACCGAAACGGATTTGAAGCGTGGCTCGAACCGCCGGATCAGGTCTTCGATGCTGGCCCGCAGATTGTCCCGCTCGGTGTCCGAGGCGACGTTCATCGCTGTGAAGTCCGGCACCCCATAAGCCACGGCCGAAGTGCCGAGCTCGTCCAGATCCGCCGGCCAGGACAGGCACCGCTGCCGGGTGTTCAGCAGCGATTCCAGGTCCCGGCGGACCGCCCGGCGCAGGGTCGACAGGTACTGTCCACGGCCCATGCGACCCTGGGGCGTGTCACCGACCAGCAGCCGGTCGAGCACCGACATCAGGAGAGGTTCGTCCGGGTCCGGTCGGGCCATGCGCTGTTGCCGGTAACAGTCCGTCGGTGGGGGCCGTCAGTGGCCTAGTGGCCGCCGCGGCGGAACTCGATCGTTCCGATTTCCATGATCGGCACGGCGGCATCACCGATCAGGAAGGTCCGCTGGCCGATGCCGCGGGTCGGTGCCTCGCCGATCCAGTCGGTGGCGCGGCCCAGGCGAATGCGCTCATCATCCGGGTCGGGCTCGGTGGGGTAGATGGCCGGCAGGAACACCTCGCCGTCGGGGCCGCCTTCCACCTCCATCAGCGCCCGCCGCCAATACAGGTCGCGGGTCCGTTCCGGCTTGCGGAACTCGATCACGTTCACCCGGTCGATCGGCACCCAGAAGTACTTGCCGGTGCTGGTGACCACCTCGAAGACGGGGCCGGTGATGTCGTCCACGTCGCGCATATCGTCGAAGGCCTGGCCGTCGATTTCGCCCGCGGTCGGTGGGCGCAGCCCCTCCGCTTCTTCAAGGGCCGCGACCGCAGCCGCGGTGTCGCCGTCGCGAAGCGCCGTGACACCGCGAAGCTGGGCCTGGATGTGCTCGGCTGGGTCGGACAGGAAGTCCGGCACGCGCCCCTGCTGGAACACTTCCTCGCGCGATTTCTCGCCGCGCAGCAACTGGCGGAACATGGCGATGGCGACGCCGGCTGCCGGATCCTGGTCGGCCACCACGTCCAGCATCCGGTCCGCCCGGTCGACATTGCCGGCGAAGCACAACAGTTCGGCCAGGAAGACCCGTCGCTGGACGTCCGTCGGATTGTTCTTGAGGATCCCGTTCAATGCCGTGACGGCATCGGTCAGGCGGCCGGCTTCCAGGAGTTCTGCGGCGGTCTCGGTCATGGCGATCCCCTTTTCTTGGGTCTTATGAGCCGCGCTTGGCCGGCAGCTCGGTCGTCAGTTTGAAGGTCGATACGATCTGGTCGAGTTGGAAATGCGGTTGCAGATGGAATGTGCAGTTATAGCTCCCCGGTTTGCCCAGGCTCTCGCGGACCTGCACCGTTCCTTCGCGGAGCGGATAGCGGGCCCGCATCTCCAGGCTCATGCTGTCGCTGGAAGAACAGAAACCATGCAGCCAGCGCTGCATGTGGGTTTCGATGTCGCTGGCCTCCTGGAAGGAGCCGACCTTGTCGCGGGCCATCACCTTCAGGCAATGGGCGAAACGGGCCGTACAGAACATGTACTGCAACATCGTCGACAGCCGGGCATTGGCGGATGCGATCGCCCGGTCGTACACCTTCGGCCGCTGCAGCGAGGCATTGCTGTAGAACACCGAATACGGCGTGTCCTTGGCCTTGGACAGCGGCACGAAGCCCAGATCAGCCAGGGTTTTTTCGTGACGGTCCGAAAGCGACACATCGGTCGAGTACTTCATGGCGACGCCGGGCGCGTCGGTTTCGAACGACGGCACGGGCAGGGCATTGACGATGCCGCCGGCCTCGATGTCTTTCGGCGTCCCACGGATCTCCGCGAACCACCCGGCATCGGCGAAAGCCCGGGCCAGCACCGTGGTGAAGGCGTAGGCCGCATTGCCCCACAGATGCCCCGACCCGTCTAGGGCGGACACGTCTTCCTTGTAGCGAAACCCGATATCGATCGCCCCGTCATCGGCATAGGGCAGGCGCATCAGCGTGCGCGGCACCATAACGCCGATGAAGCGGACATCCTCCATGTCCTGCATGCTGGTCCAGCGGGTGTATTCGGGCTGCCGGAAGATGCGCTCCAGATCGAAAGGCAGCTCGAAGTCTCGGAAACTGTCGAGCCCGAACAGGATCGGGGATGCGCTGACCAGGAAGGGACAGAAGGCGGCGGCGGCGATACCGGCCATGGCCCGCAAGCCGGCCACATCGTCGGTTCGGTGGTTCTTGCTGGGTCGGTGCTGGACTTCGTAGTCGCCGATCAGCACGCCGAAGGGGACCCCGCCCGGCATGCCGAACTCTTCCTCATAGATCTTCTTGAACAGCCCGGACTGGTCGAATTCGGCGGCCGATTCCAGGTCCCGGCACACCTCCGCCCAGGTGGCGGACATGACCCGAACCCGCAGGTTTTCCTGCTTCTCCGCCTCGGTAACCAGCATCACGACGCCGCGCCATGTTGACTCCAGCGCCTGGAATCGCGGGTGATGCAGAACCGCGTCGACCTGCCGTGACAATAGGGTATCGATGCCCGCGATGGCCCGGTCCAGGGCGAACAGCAGCCGGTCACGGGCGTCCGCGTGGCCCAACCCAAGGGGCTGGCCGAACCAGATCGCCAGCTTTGCGCCGACCGTATCCGCTTCCAGGAACGCATCCAGACGGCCGGGCGCGTTCGCATGGCCCTTCAGATCGGCGAGAAGCGCGTCCGCCGCCGCGGCGAACGGATCCCGACGATCCGGGCGACCGTCGGGGGCCATGGGCCCCTGTTCGATCGCCCGGTCGAGGAGGTCGGTGCCGGTTGCGTCCGCTCCCCCCGCCATGTCCGCTTAGGACATCTGCGGGATCTTCGCCACCATGCGCAGCGACGTGGTCAGCTCTTCCATCTGCAGCCAGGGGCGCATCCAGGCCACTGCGTTGTAGGAGCCCGGGGCGCCCGGGATCTCCTTAACCTGGACCTTGGCTTCGGCCAGCGGGTAGCGGGCCTTGATGTCCTGACCGGCATCGGCATTGCCGTTGACGTAGTTCAGGATCCAGCGGTTCAGCCAGGCTTCGCAGTCGGACGCCTCCATGAACGAGCCGATCTTGTCGCGGGCCATCACCTTCAGGTAATGGGCGAACCGCGACGTCGCCATCATGTACGGCAGTCGGGCCGAAATCGCCGCGTTGGCGGTGGCGTCGGGCCGGTCGTACTTCTTCGGCTTCTGTGCCGTCTGGGCCCCGAAGAACACGGCGTAGTCGGTGTTCTTGTAGTGACACAGCGGCAGGAAGCCGAGCTTCGACAGCTCCGCTTCGCGGCGGTCGGTGATGCCGATCTCCGTCGGGCACTGATGATCCAGGTCGCCGTCATCGCTGGTGAACACGTGCAGGGGCAGGTTCAGCACCTTGCCGCCGCCTTCCGCGCCGCGGATCGCGGTGCACCAGCCATACTGGGCGAACGCGTCGGTCAGGCGCGTGGCCATGGCATAGGCCGCGTTCATCCAGCTGTATTCGCTGTGGTCCATGGCCATAAGCCGGCCCTGCTCATCCCGCGGCGTTTCCTCGAAGCCGAACTCGTCGATCGGCTTGGTGTCCGCGCCATAGGGCAGCCGGGACAGGACCCGCGGCATGGTGAGGGTCACGAAGCGGCTGTCTTCGCTGTCCCGGAAGCTGCGCCATTTGGCGTATTCCAGGGATTCGAAGATCTTCTCCAGATCGCGCGGCTTCGACAGCTCCTCGAAGCTCTTGAAGCCGAACAGCGACGGCGACGCCGAGGTCAGGAAGGGCGCGAAGGCCGCGGCGGCGACATTCGACATGCTGGTCAGCAGTTCGATGTCTTCGGGATGGTTGGTGAACTCGTAGTCGCCGACCAGCGCGCCATAGGGCTCGCCGCCCGGGGTGCCGAACTCGTTTTCGTAGATCTTCTTGAAGGTGTTGCTCTGGTCGAATTCGACCGCCTTGCTGAGATCCTTGTAGAGCTCGCGCTTGGAGATGTTGATGCACTTCAGCTTGAGCTGGGCACTGGTCTCGCTGTTCATCACCAGATAGTGAAGACCGCGCCAGGTGCCCTCGAGCTTCTGGAACTTCTCGTGGTGCATGACGGCGCAAAGCTGCTTGGACAGCTTCTCGTCCAGCGCTGCGATAGCCTTGTTGAAGGTAACCGTCAGGTTCTTGTCGAACTTGACGGTACCAGCCATGGCCTCCGTCGTCAGGGTCTTGATCAGCTCCTGGGCGCGGTCCGGCTCGGTCTGCTTGGTGGCGCCAATGGCCTGGGTCAGTAGGCTATCTGTGGCTTCGCCTTCTTCGGTGGCGGCTTGGCCTTCGGCTTGGGTCTCGGTGGACGTCATGGATCAACCCTCCTTGCTGGCGTCACCGGCGGGCTCTTCAATGCCCAGTTCGCCGGAGAGCTTCTTGATGTCGTCGTCGTTCTGCAGAACCTTCTCCAGCAGCGCCTCCAGGTCCTCGGACCGGTCGACCTTGGACATCAGGTCGCGCAGCTGGTTGCGGGTCTCGATCAACTTCCGGAGCGCGGGGATCTGGTCGGCGACGCGGCCGGGCTCGAAATCCTCTATGCTGCTGAACTTCAGGTCGACGGCCATTTCGCTGCCGTCGCCTTCCAAGGTATTTTCCACCCGGTACTTCAGCCCGGGGGTCATCCGCTTCAAAACGTCATCGAAATTGTCGCGGTCGATCTGAATAAATTTACGATCTTTCATCGGCGCCAAAGGCTGGGTCGGATCGCCGGAGAAATCGCCCATCACGCCCATGACGAAGGGCAGTTCCTTCTCCACCTGCGCGCCTTCGGTTTCCACCTCATAGGTAATATGTACGCGCGGCTTGCGAACGCGCTTCAACTTGTCATGGATGCTCGCCATGGTCCCTGCTCCCTCAGTCGCATTGTCCGCGTTTTCCAGTCATCGATTACTTTAGCGCGTTCGGGCGCTTCAGCCCACGTTATTCCTCGGGCGGCGGCGGACGAATACCAGCCCTCGTCAAAAAGCCGCGTCGGTCACGGCCAATCACCATCAATACTCATCGGTCGGCGGTGGCGGTGTGGGCGGCCGGATACCGGCTGCCGTCAGGAAACCCCGCCTCGCATCGTCGTCCGACATAAGTTCTTCCAGCAATTCCGGCAATGACATGCGCCCGCGCCGGACCAGATCCTCCAGCGTGTAAGCGATCGGTGAATGCGGCTCGGTCCGCTTGAAGAAGTCGGCAATCTTCAGAAT
Source organism: Alphaproteobacteria bacterium (assembly GCA_028281985.1). Lineage (GTDB taxonomy): Bacteria > Pseudomonadota > Alphaproteobacteria > DSM-16000 > Inquilinaceae > JANQIU01. The sequence continues at coordinate 11,841 of JANQIU010000302.1, forward strand.
CTGCCGAAGGGCGTCATCTCGGGTCTCGATCACGTCCACGGCGGTACCGGCCTGCCGCGTCACCGTAACCGTTGCGCCTGTTTCATCAGTATCCTCAGGCGGTGTATCGCTCGCAGGGTCGTCCGCCGTCTCCAAGAGGAGATCCCGGGTCAGCCGGGCCACGATCTCCTGGGATTCGGTCAAGGCGCCGCGGATCTGGGAGGTCGGCGGGCCGTCCATGCCAAGACGGGCATCCAACGCCGCTTCCAACTCCCGGAACGCCTCGATCGCTTCGTCAATGTCTTGGGACAGTGCCCGGTAGAACTCAATGGGCGTCTGCCGGACGCTGGTATCGATCATGTCCAGGGTCGGTGCCCCGGCGTCGATGCGCGCCTGGCGCTTGGCTTCGTCCAAACCCGCCAGTTCCGATGCCTGGCGGTAGTGCCAGGCGGCATAGGGCATGTCGCCCTGGGTCAGATAGATCTGGCGGATCGGCTGGATCAGCGTGCCGTCGGTACCTTCGCCATTGAGGCCGCTCAACGGCGCGAATTTCGCCTCGGGGCCGTCGATCTCATCTTCCGGCGGGTACAGGTTCTCCCAAAAACCGTCGACCAGACCCTTCATCAAACGGAAGCCGTCGCGCAGGCCGCAAAATCCCTCGAACCGAACCAGGGCCTCGGTCAGCCAGCAGGCAATTTCCAGGTCCTTCGAGGTTTCCGCCAGAACGTCCGGCGCCAGGTCGACGATGTTGCGCCATTCCGGGGCGATCGAACCGGTGTCTTCTTCGTCAACGGCGCTGCGCTCGGCGGCGCGGGCGGCGCTGCGGGCGTCCTTGATCTGGAAGTACAGCGGCACGAGGGATTCATCCTCGCGCATATCACGGCCGGCAGGGTTGTCCCCTTCGATCGGCGTCAGCAACCGTTCCAGGTCGAGCACGTCGGGCGAGGCCATGTCGCTCCATCACTGAAATGCCAAAGACGCGGCACACTAAGGCAGGCCGGCGGAAAAAACTAGCTGACCGCACGAACTGGTGTGCCCGTGGCCCGCACTGAGCGGCGCGCCTTGGGTTCGCCACGCCGACGGGATGCTTCGCTGGTTAGATCGCCCAGATCGAGCCGTGATGAGGACGTCGGAATCCGGGTCGATTTAGAAGAGCACAGAAAGCAGCCGCCCGCGTTTCCGCGGGCGGCCGGTCCAACAAACCAACGATGCTTAGGACTTCTTCGTCGTCGCCAGGTCGTAGCCGGCAAGCTGCGGCGACAGCGGCGTATGATCTTCGTCGTACGGAACGTACTTCATCTCGATCTTCGTGAAGTTCAGCGACAGCGACTCCGCCGGGCGGTCGCCACCGGAGCTGACGCTGTAGCCGCTGACCATGGCGTCGGTCAGCTTGTACTGCATATAGAGGTCACCCGGGCTGCCGGTGGTGACCAGGTCGATGGTGACCAGCTTGCCCTTGTTGCCGACGCAGGCCATCTCGAACAGCTTGGTCGTCGACTTGTCCATCGTTTTGGTGAGGGTCACTTCGCTGACCGACGGTTCGGACGCTTCGCGGTTCATCGCGGCACCCGACGGGGTCGAAATCGCCCGGCCGACACCCCACTGCAGGGAGCTGATGTCCAACCACTTCTTGTGCTGGTCGTGGGTGGCATCACCGTCAACGCCGTCGATCTTCACATAAATTGCCATGGCCTCCGCCTCCTTAATGGCTGGGTAGTTGCTGGGGAACGAACATCAAATGGCCGGAAGGATCACTCACTTCTTCTCAGCAATCCGACCACGAAACCTAAGCACATTGTACCCCTGGGATTACGTTATTTTTTTGTTATGCCACCAGGCATTCCCTTCATACTTTGCCGTTGAACGGACACCCTGATGCCATTTTTACCTTCGGTTGCCGGATCACTGGATGCTGTAAGCAAATCCGCCGTCGGCATCCATTGAAACCTGCACTGTGCTGACGCTCTCCCCGGCTGCCATGCGTTCGAGGAACAGCCCCGCCATCTCAGGCAGCATGCCCCGCGTTAGAATGTTCTCGATGTTCCGGGCACCACTTTCACTTTCCTGACAACGCTGGGCGATTGCGTCGACTACGGTCTCTTCATACTGGAACTGAGCTCGGTAGTTTTGCTCGACCCTCTTACGTACCTTTTCTAGATTAATTGCGACAATTTTGCGGATAACTTCGTCAGAAAGTGGGAAATATGGGACCAAAGTCACGCGGCCCAGGAAGGCGGGCTTGAAGATTTTCAGCAGTTCCGGCCGCAGGGCGGCCGCCAGGCCCACCTCGTCCGGCATCGTCTCCGGATCCTCGCACAGCTTGGCGATGGAATCGGTGCCGGCGTTCGAGGTCATGATGACGACGGTATTCTTGAAGTCGATGTCGCGGCCTTCCCCATCGCGCAGCATGCCCTTGTCGAACACCTGGTAGAAGACGTCCTGCACCCCGGGATGCGCCTTCTCCAGCTCGTCCAACAGCACCACGCTGTAGGGCCGGCGCCGCACCGCCTCGGTCAGCACACCGCCTTCGCCATAGCCGACATAGCCGGGCGGGGAGCCCATCAGGAGCGAGACCTTATGCTCCTCCTTGAACTCCGACATGTTGATGGTCGTGACATTCTGTTCGCCGCCATACAGCAGCTCCGCCAGGGTCAGCGCGGTCTCGGTCTTGCCGACGCCGCTGGTGCCGACCATCAGGAACACGCCGATGGGCTTGCGCGGATCCGACAGCTTGGCCCGGGAGGTGCGCACGGTCTGGGCGATCGCTTCCAGCGCGTGGCTCTGGCCGACGATCCGCTTTTCCATCTCCCCGCGCAGGTTCAGCACCTGGCGGATCTCGTTGGACACCATGCGGCCGACCGGAATGCCGGTCCAGGTGGCGACCACCTCGGCCACCGCCTGGCCGTCGACGACCGCGTTCACCAGCGGGTGCTCGCCCTGGACCTCGGTCAGCTCGGAATCGATGCGCTCCAGTTCCTCCCGCCATTCGGCGACCTGTTCGGCGCTGGGAACCGCGGTTTCGTCCCCGGTCGCCGCGGCGGCCGCATCGGCACCGGCTTCGGCGGCATCGGGCGTGGCCTCTTCCGCGTCGTCCGGTTCCGGCTCCTGGGACCGGATATGGGCATCCTCGATCAGCTCGCGCAGTTCGCGGACGCGGTCGATCAGGCCTTTCTCCTTGTGCCACTGCTCTTCCAGGTCGGCCAATTCCTGCTCGACCTTCGCCTTCTCCTCGGCCAGCAGGTCGATGCGCTCGTCATGGGCGCCGCCGGTGGCGCGCTCGCGCTGCAAGATGCCGTCCTCGACCTCGATCTGCTCCAGCCGGCGATGGCGATCCTCGATGGCCGGTGGGGTTGCCGCCTGGCTCATGGAAACCCGGGCGCAGGCCGTGTCCAGCAGACTGACCGACTTGTCGGGCAGTTGCCGGCCGGTGATGTAGCGGTGCGACAGACGGACGGATTCGATGACCCCTTCGTCCATGATGCGCACGTTGTGGTGCTTCTCCAGCGTGCCGACCAGGCCGCGCATCATCTCCACGGCGACGGGTTCGGTCGGCTCCTCCACCTTGACCACCTGGAAGCGGCGGGCCAGGGCGGCATCGCGCTCGAAATACTTCTTGTACTCCGCCCAGGTAGTGGCGGCGATGGTCCGCAGTTCGCCCCGGGCCAGGGCCGGCTTCAGCAGGTTCGCCGCGTCGCCCTGGCCGGCCTGGCCGCCGGCACCGATCATGGTGTGCGCTTCGTCGATGAACAGGATGATCGGCTTCGGCGAGCCCTTGACCTCCTCGATCACCGATTTCAGCCGGTTCTCGAATTCGCCCTTCATCCCGGCACCGGCCTGCAGCAGGCCGAGATCCAGCGTGCGCAGGGTCACGTTCTGCAGCATCGGCGGCACGTCGCCTTCGGCGATGCGCAGGGCGAAGCCTTCGACCACGGCGGTCTTCCCGACCCCCGCCTCGCCGGTCATGATCGGGTTGTTCTGCCGCCGGCGGGTCAGGATGTCGATGCACTGGCGGATTTCGGAATCCCGGCCCAGAACCGGGTCGATCTGTCCGGCCTTAGCGCGGGCGGTCAGGTCGATGGTGAACTGGTCCAGCGAGCCGGTCCCGCGCGGTGCGGCCGGGGCGGCGCCGTCGGCCGGCGCGCCGGCAGCGGCCGCCGCCGTGGCTTCGGCTTCCGCCTCGCTGGTGCCTGAGATCAGCCGCGGCAACTCGCTGCGCAGCGTTTCAACCGGGATCTTCAGGAATTCCGCCGACGATTCCCGAACCTGCGGCGCGAGCGTGTCGTCGGCCAGCATCGCCAGGACCAGATGCCCCGTGCGGATCAGCGGGGCCCCGTACTCCAGCGACGCCAGGACCCAGGCTTCCCGGGCCAGGCTGACCAGATTTGGCGACAGGGCGGGCGCCCGGCTGTTGCCGGTGCGGAACTTGTCGAGCGTCCGGGTCAGATCCGCGGTCAACCGGGCATGGTCGATGTCGTACTGGCGCAGGATCACCGAGAGATCGATGTTCGGCACCTCAAGCAGCCGGACCAGCCAGTGCTCGATCTCGGCGTTGTAGTGGCTTCGGGAGAGGGTTAGCCCGACTGCCGACTCCAACGATCGGCGGCAGGTCTCGTTAAGCTTGCCCACCAGGGACTTCAGGTCCACTGCCGCCACGATCCCACTCCCCTGTTCAACGTCGATTTTGAGAAGTTTTGTAATGTAATCGAGCCTCGCTTCGCAACGAGGATTCCTGGAACTGGCGCATTGATGCCCCGAACCTCAACCCTGGCCGTGTCCGTTCAGCCGAACCACCACCAGCGCTTGCGCTGATCCGGCGCTTCGTCGAGGGCCAGCAGCGCCCGCATATCGTCCGGCCGGTCGGAGGGTTTTGGCTGCAGCATCCGCGTCAGGGTCGGGATCAGCGGCTTGGCGACGGCGCTCAGGTCGGGCACCGATCGCCGGGCCTCCACGGCGCTCTGGAAGGAGCGGCCCATGTTCAAGGGCCGGCCCAAGGCCGCCGCCGCCAGCACCAGTCCCAGGCTGTACATGTCGGAGCGGGCGTCGACTTCACCGTCGACGATCCGCAACTGCTCCGGCGAAGCGTAGGATAGTTTGCCGCCGAAGCCTTCCCGCAGGATCGTCACCTCCGGGTTGTCGGCCCCTTTGGCGATGCCGAAATCGATGATCTTGGCGCGCGCCAGATCGCCGCCCGGCAGAATGACGTTATCGGGCGACATGTCCCGGTGGAACACGTGCTGGTCGTGCGCGGCTGCCAGGCCGCTGGCCAGGCGGTCGCGCAGCTTGATCACCTCGTCCGGTTCCAAGGCGCCCTGGCGCAGCCGGTCGACCAGCGACGGCCCGTCGACGAACTCCATGACCAGGTAGAGCTGCCCGGTCTCGTCCAGCATGGTGCCTTCGTAGCCGACGATGGCATCGTGGTGGACCTTGCGCAGGTGATAGGCTTCGGCCGAGAACAGCGCCAGCAGGTCCTTGTTGCGGGCATACTCCGGCAGGATGATCTTGATGGCGTGGGTGGTGTTCAGGGCGACGTTGCGGGCGCGCCACACCTCGCCCATGCCGCCTTTGGCAATGAACTGCTCCAGCTGATAGGTGAAGTTCAGTAGGGTGTTCTCGTTGACCGCGGTGCCCTGCTGGGGGGCCGATTCCGGCGCTGCCTCGAAGGACTTGCCCTGACTGGCGGTGTCCGACGTGATGATCGTCCCGATCACCGTCCGTCCGGCTTCGGCCAGATCGCCCTGGCCGCCGGTATCGGGGGTAATGGCGTGGGCCGGGGCGGGCTGGGCCTCCGGTTCCTCCTCGGGCTCAGGCGCCGGCTCGGGTTCGGAGCCCTTTGCACGCAGATCGGTCGGCACCGAGGTCCATTCCGGCCCCTGCCCGTCCTTACCCCAATTGGTGAAGCCCATGTGCGAGGTGGCGGGGATTTCCAGGATCTGGCAACTGAACGGGGCATAGCGGCCCAGGGTTCGCGCGAACAGCCGCTCCTGGGCCCGCCAGTCGCCCACCACCGAATGCGGGGCCAATCCCCAGTTGGTCAGCAATACCCGGTCACCGACCACCAGGATGTCGTCCAGGTCGGTAATGTACAGGCTGGCCCGCAGGACCGGGCCGTCCTCCGTGTCGTCCAGCAGATCGCACAACGCCGCTAGGTGCTCGCGCAACTCCTGCTCCGGGCCGTCGCGCGCCGACTGGTGGATCTCGGTCAGTGCGGCGGGGTCGCCGGCATGGGCGGCATACCAGGATACGCCCGACGGCCGGTTGCCACCGCGCCGGGACATCACCGGCTCGGCGAACAGCGATGCTGTGTCCTCGCCGAGATGCCGGCGGACGAAGGCGGTCAGCCGGCCGTACAGGCCGATGACCCGGCTTTCGTCGGCCAGCAGGAATTCCAGGCCCTCAAGCTGGGTCTTGCGGACGAAGTTCGGCGACGCGGTCACGCCCCACCTCCGGCCGAAACGGGCACACGTACGGTCATCGCGCAGAGTCGCATCGCACCACGACCACGGTCACGTTGTCGCTGGCGCCACGGACAAGCGTGAGGTCGACCAGCGTCTTGGCCGCCTCTTCCGGCGACTGGCGGCCCAGAATTTCGGCAATCTCGTCGTCGCCGACGAATTTGACCAGCCCGTCGCTGCACAGCAGGAAGACGTCGCCGGCCTGGATCGGGCCGCGCACCTTGTCCAACTGCAACTCGGCATAGCCGACCGCGCGGGTCAGCACATTGGCCTGGGGATGGCTGCGGCCGGCCTCGGCGGTGACGATCCCGGCGTCGACCATCTCCTCGTAATGGGTGTGATCCCGGCTCAACTGCGAGAACCGCCCGCTGCGCAGCTGGTAAAGCCGGCTGTCGCCGACCCACAGCCCGGCATAGTGCCCGCCGAAGGCCAGCAGCATCACCACCGTGCTGCCGATCACCCGGCCCGGGCCCAGCCGATCAGCGTCGGCCAGCAGGCGGGTGTGCACCTCGTTCATCTTGGCGCGCACATCGGCCAGGAAAGCCGGCGCGCTGGCCGGCGGGCGCACGCCGCGCAGGGCTTCGACGATCAGCTGGCTGGCGTGGTCGCCGGCATCATGCCCGCCCATGCCGTCGGCGACGACCCACAGGCCGACATCCGGACTGTCCAGGCAGGCGTCTTCGTTCAGTTTGCGCGCGCCGCCCACATCGCTGCGGGCGGCGGAGACGAAATGGAACGGGCTGTCGGTCCGCCGGGACCGCATCGCCAGTGGATTGAACCTCATGGCGCCCCCCGTGGACGAATGGCGTCACCCCAGCCCCTGTCCTTCCATGCGCCGTCCAGGAAAGCCAGCATGTTCTGTGGGGCCGGCAGATTGCTCGTGACCGCGACCGCGGGCTCAATCTGCTCCGATCCGCGAGTCCACCACAAGCTGCGTTTGGTTTCCGCCCGCCCCAGGCCGTGGGAGATCACGGCGCCGACGGCGCGGGACAGGTTGGCGTCGTCTTCGACCCTCAGCCACCACCCGGCCTGGTCGGCGCCGCCGCTGGTCGGGGCCGGCAGCATCGGCCGGTCCAGATCCTCGACCACCTCGGCGAAGGTTTCGAAGTCGGAGTCCTCTTCCAGGGCCGACAGGACGGCGGTTTCCGCCTGTTCGCACCACGGGTCGGCCAGCGCGGCCAGGTCCACGACGCGGTACTCGGCCGGCAGCTCGGTCGCCACGGTCAGCGGAAAGTAGCGGCCGACCTGGTCGACGCTGGGCATCAGCACGCCGATGACCGGGGCCGGGCCGGCAATGCCGGGGTCGAGAAGGAACCGCCACACCGGGCTGGCCAGATAGTACTCCAGCCAATCCTCGCCCAGCCGGTGGCGGGCGGCCTCCAAGCCTTCCTGCAGCCAGCGGTCCCAGACGTCGATGAAGTCTCGGGACAACTGCCGGCCGACGAAATCGCCGCGGCAGGGCAGCTTGCCATAGAAGCCGGGATCCATCGCCGCCACCGACGGGCGCGCGCCGTTCACAGGGCCTCCGGGCAGCGGAACTGGCCGAGCTCGCGCACGGTGAACGGGTTGATGACGCTGTTGGCGCGCACCTCGAAGGTGGCGGTGTTGCCGCCGATGGACCAGGTAACGTTGAAGCGATCCGACAGGCCCGCGCCGCTGATCTGGCCGGCGTCCAACAGCCGCATCCAGCCCCAGGGGCCGTCCGCCGTGATCGCCGAAGACTGGCCCGCCGTCTGCACCGGAAACTGGACCCGGGCCTGGCTGGGACCGGTCTGCACCGGCCAGGTCATGCCCATCGGCCGGGGGAATTCATGGGCGTAGGTCAGCACCTGACCGTGCACGTCCACGGTGACCTGGTTGGCGCCGGTCAGATCGACCGCCTTGATCTCGAAACCGACGGAGGGCGGGCCGCTGCCCTGCGGGAAGAAGGCGTCGCGGATCGCTGCGGCCCGCTGGAACTGATCCAGCACATCCTGGGACAGGCCAAGATCCACATTGTCGACCGACCGCCAGCGCCAGTCGGTGCCCGAGGTATCGGCGTAGCGGCGCAGATAGGTGTTGAAGAACGAATCGACCAGCCCGCCGGGGGCGAACAGGCGCGAGAAGTCGTCCATGGTCAGGTCGGTGGCGCTGCCACGGAACACCGGATAGCGGCCCTGCAAGGCCTGCCGGCACAGCGGCAGCACCGTCGACTGCCATTCGGCATTCAGATTGGCCCGGGCGCCGTCCACGGTGACGGTCGCCGCCTGGCTGCCGGCCGATCCGGCGACGGCGCCGACCCAGCCGGCGACCGGTTCCGGCAGGCGCGCCGCCGCGCCGGAAAGCTGCTGGACGGCACCGGTGTTGACCCCCTGCAGGCTTTCGATCGATGCATCCGGCCCCGCGACACGGTTCAGGTCGGTCATCTGCCGGTACAACTCGTCCAGAAGCGCGATGGTCTGTTCCATCGGCGACTGCGGGTCGCCGGGCGTACCGACGAAGCGGTGCAACGGTTCGAAGCGGTCTTCCAGCGACTGGCCGGGGGCTGCGCCCTGGGGCGCGCCGGCATCGGGCGTCTGGCCCTGGCCGATGATTTCCTCAAGCTGGCTGGCGACGCCGTCTCCTGTGTCACCGTCGCCTTCGCCCTCGGCCGGGCCGGAGCCGGGCGGCGGGGCGGTCAGCTTGGTTTCCTCGGCCACGCTGGTCAGGAACGCGCGCAGCGGCGAGGCGTCGCCCGACAGCGTGAACAGGACGTCGATGGCGTGCTGCAGGCTCATGAACGGCGTGATGATCACGTCGCTCAACAGGTCGTTCCAGTGCGAGGCGAAGTCGTTCAGGTAGAGGGTGGTCACGTCCCGCTTGAGCTGCTCGACCTGGGTTTCGTCCATCTCGCCGGTGTCGTCGGACCGGCCCAGAACCCAGCTTTCGCTGGCCACCCGCCGGGCGACGTCATCCAGCGACGGCAGGAAGACGTCATGGAACCCGGCATAGGTGTACAGGCCGGGGATGCCGTCCGACAGCGGCCGGCCGGAACTGCGCACGAAGACCCGGTCCGAGGCCGGGCCGGCCTCCAGCGAGATCAGCCATTCGTCCAGGTCGCGGGCGGCGCGGCTGCGCTGGATCTGGGCGTATCCGCGCCGCGCCGGCGGATACTGGATCAGCAGCCGGCGGGCCGCGGCCACCAAGTCACCGTCCAGCGGAATGGCCAGGATCGGCGCTTCCAGCATCGCTTCCAGATGGCCCTGCAACGTGGCCCGGAGCTGCACCATCTCCTCGCTTTCGCCGGGATAGCGCTGGCGCCAGTCCAGCTCCATCCAGGCTTCGACCAGGGCGGTGTTCATCGGTCCCTGGGCGCCCAGCATCAGATAGACCTTCAGCGCCTCGTAGACGAAGTCGGCACTTTCCACGTCGTTGACGTTCTGCCGGAGCTGCTCCTCCAGGCGGATCAGCAGGCGCGGCAGCATCAACGTGTTCAGGCCCCGCCGGTAGGCGCGGTCGGAAAGCTGATCCACGTTGTCGCCCTGATAGAGCCAGAACGTATATTCGATCGGCGGGTCGTCCGGATCCTCGAAGGTCGGCGGCATGTCGCGCAGCGTCGCCAGCGGCTCCAGGATCGGCCGAAGGTCGTTGCCCGACACCTCCCGCAGCTCCAGCGGCTGGATCTGGCCGACATCGTCACCT
>JANQIU010000315.1 GCA_028281985.1 Alphaproteobacteria bacterium
GCGATGCGGCGTCATCCGACGCCTTCACGATCCGCGAGCCGGACGACAGCTTGCCGATCGAGCTCTGCGTCGCCGTGTTGTTGATCGACAGGAACCGCAGCGCGGAGTTAGCGGCGGTGTTGGTGGAGATAACGGGCATCTATGCGGTCCTTTCTACTTGAAAGCCCAGCCCCGATGGTCGGGGCATGGTCGCCTTCGGCTATCTGCCGAATGCCGTCGGTCCTGACGGCGAAGAGCCATATGCATTTTTTGTTCCAGCCCTTTCCGCATCCCCTGGGCCTTACGGGATGGGCACGGACGCCGCGGATCCTGCCGCCGGAGCCCGGCAAACCGTGCCGGGTGTGGGCAATTCTTGCCGGGCATGATGGGCAAAACTTGCCGACCTATGCCGGCAAGTCTTGCCGACCTGCGTTCCGCCGTGTTGACGCCGGGCCGGCTGGTGACCGACTGGCCCGGCGTGTTAACCAATCCGCTACTGCGGCACGGTTAAGACACCCTTGCCGGCTATGGCACAAACATCGCTTGCCAGCAGGTGAAGAAAGCCCGTTCGGGGTCGACCATTCTGGTCCAGGAGATACGGTAATGACTGTGACGGCATGTGTTGTTCAGGCACGCATGGGATCGACCCGGCTGCCCGGCAAGGTCATGAAGCCGCTCGGCGGCGTCCCTGTCTTGACCCACGTGCTCTCCCGCTGTGCCAGCATTCCGGGCGTCGACGTCGTGGTCTGCGCCACGGTGGAAGGTCCCGAAGGCGACCCGATCGAACAGGTGGCCCGCGCGGCCGGCGCCGAAGTGTTCCGCGGCTCCGAACGCGATGTGCTCGGCCGGTATCACGGTGCCGCCCATATGGTTGGCGCGGACGCGGTAATGCGCATTACCAGCGACTGCCCGCTCATGGATCCGCAGGTATCCGGCGAGGTCTTGGCCGCCCTGAAGGCACAAGGGGCCGATTACGCCTGCAACAGCTTCCGGCGGACATATCCGGTGGGCATCGACTGCGAATGCTTCACAATCCGGGCCATGGACGAGGCCGCCGCCATAGCCACCGATCCCTACGACCGCGAACACGTCACCCCGTGGATCAGGCGCAACGACGCCTACCACCGCATCAACCTGGAAGGCCCCGGCGGCGTGCCGGCGACCTGGCGCTGGATCCTGGACTGGCCGGAAGACTACGCCTTCCTCCAGGCGTTGTTTGCCCACCTGCCGTCCCTGCCGGCAATGCCGTCGTGGACGCAGATCCGCGACATCGTTCTGGCCCACAACGAGTTGCAGCACATCAACGCTGTCCGCGCCGAGGCCGCCTGAACCCGACGACCGACCCGGGTCGCAAGACTACGCCTTGCGCCGGGCACCCCCGTTGGCTTACTAAGCCGACCACAGTTGCCGCAGTAGCTCAGCTGGTAGAGCAACGCATTCGTAATGCGTGGGTCGGGGGTTCGAGTCCCTCCTGCGGCACCAGCACCCTCCAGCGTCCGACCTTGCCGAACACGGCGGGCTTTGTGAGATGCAGCCGCCGATCCCCGAACTGATCCTGGGAACCGCCCAGATCGGTGGCCCCTATGGGATTGCCAATCGGACCGGCATGCCGAGCCGTCGCGAAGCGTCCGCGCTCTTCGACCGGGCCTGGGATCTGGGTATCCGCTGGCTCGATACCGCGCGGTCCTATGGTGTCAGCGAGGCCCGGATCGGCGAACACCGGCGTTCCCGGCCGGCCGGACGGCATTTCCGCATCGCCACGAAACTGTCGGCCACCCTTGTCCCGCCGGACGGCCGGGCGACGGGCATCGGCCGACGACTGATCCACAGTTGGGCGGCCACGCGTGCGGCCTTGGGTCGCCACCGGCTGGACATCCTGATGGTGCACAGGGCCCGCCACCTCACACAGCCTGCGGTACGGGCATTTCTGGAGACCCTCCGCGACCATGGCCTGGTTGGCCGGGTCGGCGTCTCGGTCCAGACGGTCGCCGAGCTGAAGGCCGCGCTGACCGACCCAATGGTCGGTCAGGTCCAGATCCCCTTCAATCTGCTGGATGACCGCTGGCTGTCGTCCGACATCCAGCGGGCACAGGCACGCCGCCCTGATATCGTGATCCATGCCCGGAGCCTCTTCCTCCAGGGCCTGCTGCTGTTGCCCGACACCGACCGCTGGCCGGCCATCCCCAGGGTCGATCCGGCTCAGATGGCGGTGCGGCTGGACCGGGCGGTCATCGACACCGGCCGGGCGGATCGGTTGGACCTCTGCCTCGCCTATGCGCGTGCCCAAACCTGGATTTCCGGTCTCGTCATCGGGGCGGAAACGCCCGACCAGCTTGCCGGGATCGCGGACAGGTTTTGCCGGCCGCCGCTCGATGCCGAACAGGTCGCCGTTGTCCGCCGTCGCTTTGGCGGTCTGCCAACAGCGCTGCTCAACCCGGCCATGTGGCCCCGTTACAAGCCGCAGGCCACGCCCAAGGCATCTACGACACGGGCTACGTCGCCGTCTGACAGACCGACATAGAGCGGCAGCGACAGCGTCCGGCGGAAGTAGCGGGTGGCACCGGGAAAGGCGGACCGATCCAGCGCCTGGCGATAGGGCGGCTGCCAGGGCACCGGAATGTAGTGGATCTGGGATCCGACCCCTGCCCCGGACAACCGCTGCATCACCGTGTCCCGATCCACACCGATCCGATCGACGTCGATCAGCACGACCTGCAGATGCCAGGCCGGCGTGCCGCCAGCGACCAGGGGCACGGGCCGAACGGCCGGCGCCAAATCCTTGAGCTGCTGCCGATAAAGCGCCTCCAGACGGCGGCGTTCGCCGACGAACCGATCGAGCTTGGCCAACTGGCTGCGGCCAAGGGCGCACAGGATGTCGGGCGCCCGATAGTTATGGCCGATCTCATCCAGCGTGTAGCCGGCCGCGCTTCCCCGCTCGGTTCCGGCCGGATCAGGCGGTGTGATCCCGCCGCGCAGGCCGTGGCTGCGGAGCCGGCGCATGCGATCGGCGGCTTCCCGGTCAGCGGTCATGACCACGCCGCCTTCGCCCATGGCGATGGTCTTGGCCGGGTGGAAGGAGAAACTGGCCATATGGGAATGGGCGCAGTCCCCAACCCGGTGCACGCCGCCCTCGGCATCGCGATAGACCGTCCCGATGGCGTGGCAGGCATCCTCGACCACCTGCAGCCCATGCCGATCCGCCAACGCGGCGAACCCCGGCGGATCGGCCACCTGTCCGGCCAGATGGACCGGGACCACGATCCGAGGGGTCCATCCGGCCGATCTTGCCTCGGCAAGTGCTGCCTCCGCCGTTGCCGGGGTCATCAGGCCGGTGTCGGCGTCCACATCGGCAAACACCGGTTGCGCCCCGAGAAACCGGGCCGCATTGGCCGTCGCGACGAAGGTGATCGCCGGAACGATCACCGCGTCACCCCGGCCGACGCCCAGCGCCCCATAGGCGATATGCAGGGCCGCCGTGCCGCTGTTGCAGACGACCGCCGACGGGGCGCCGAGGGTTTCGGTCAGCGCGGCCTCGAACCGCGCCACCTCCGGACCGGTGGTCAGCCAATCGCTCGTCAGGGCCGCCGTGACTGCGGCGACGTCGTCGGCGTCGACGGCCTGCCGGGCGTAAGGCAGGAACGGCAGCGGCTCGACAGGCATGACGGTCATGGCGTTCTTCTCCGCGGCATCGGCCAGTTCAACGGGCCGTCCATCCGCCGTCCACACAAACGACCGTGCCGGTCATATAGCTGCCCGCATCACTGGCCAGCAGCAGCAAGGGGCCTGCCAGTTCGTCCGGCTGGCCGAAACGGGCCATCGGCGTCCGCTTGCGGATCGCGGCGGCCAGGGTGGGATGGTCGCTGTCCAACGTGTCCGGAGGAAAGGGTCCCGGCGCCAGGGCGTTGACCCGGATCCGATCCCGCGCCAACGACACCGCGGCATAGCGGGTGTATTGCACCAGGGCCGCCTTGGCGGCGCCGTAGTATGGCGGGTTGGTGCGCGCCGGGCTGTCATAGGCGTCCGGATCGGGGCTGCGCAGGCCATACATCGAAGCCACGTTGATAACGCTGGCGCCGCCTTCGGTCATCGATCCGGCTGCCCGCAGCCAGGGCAGCGCGCATCGGACCAGTTCCGCCGCCCCGACCACGCCGACCTCGTAGGCGGCGCGGAACGACTCCGGCCGGGCCGTCTCCAACGCGCCCTGCGTTCCGGAATGGGCATTGTTCACCAGAACGTCCAGCCGCCCATGGGTTTCGCCGAGCCGGGCGACCACCGCGGCGGATGCGGCCAGGTCGGTGACGTCGAAGACCGCACCGTCCGCAGTTCCACCGCGATCGCGCAGTGCGGCGACAAGCGTGTCCACCTTCCCGGCATCGCGGCCGTTGACATGGACATGCGCGCCGGCGTTCGCCATGCATGTCGCCAAGGACCGACCCAGCCGTCCGGTGGCACCCGTCACCAGCGCCACCCGCCCCCTCAGATCGAACGGGTTTGTCTTCATACCCTCAGCCATATCGCCTCCCCCCGCCGGGCGCTATGGTGCCGCCACGGACGATCCGCCGCGCCGCATTCGGGAGAACGGCTTTGATCATCGTCTTCTTCGATGTGGAGTACACGGCGTGGGAAGGGTCCCTGCAGCGCAAATGGAGCGAACCCTGGGAGTTCCGGGAAATCGTCCAGATCGGCGCCGCCAAGGTCAAGCTGCCCGACGGCGAGGATACGCCCGACGTCTTCCAGCAGGCCGTGCGGCCCACGCTCAATCCGATCCTCAGCGACTACTTCGTGCAGCTGACCGGCATCCGGCAGCAGGATGTCGACCGGCACGGTCTCGACCTCTCCCCGGCGATCGATGCGTTCCTGGCCTTCTGCCAGGGGGCCGATTCGGCATGCAGCAATGGGGACGATGCTGTCATCATGGCCGCGAACCTGGACCGCTTGGGCTTGCCGGCACGACCCGCGCTGTACGGCTTCCCCGATATCGGCAAGCTTATCTCGCAGACCCTGGACAGCGACGGCCGCCATATCACGACGTCGGATCTTCCCGCCCGCCTGGGCCTCGACATCCGCGAACGGCCGCATCAGGCCCTGGGCGACGCCAAAGCGCTGGCGGCGTCGGTCCAGGCCCTGTTCGGCCGCGACCCGGTTTTCCGGGGCCGGCTGGAGGCGATCCTGCGCCCAACTGAACCCGGAGTGCCTTAACCGGGGCGATGGTTTGCCGGTCCCCGCCGGCTTCGATAGGCTCGCGCCTGTGGCAACGCGGAAAGACAGGATTGGCGGAAGCCGGGTCCGGGCGGCCGCCCTGCTGTGTGCGGTGCAGTTTGCCGCATCCCCCGCGCTCGGGCAGGACCCGGCCTATGGCGTGCCGGTCACTGCCGGCGGCATCCGAGACATCATCGTCCGGCACCATTTCACCCATCGCCTGCCCGACGGCCCGGAATACGTCCTGACCTATGGCCCGGACGGCACCACGGAACTCGTTCTGCGGTCCGGCGCCCGGTTCGCCGGAACCTGGACCCTCGATTCGACCGGCCGCCTGTGCCTTTCCTGGCCCGCCCATTCAGGCCCCGACTGTTTTTCCGTCTTTCTTGACGGCGACCTGCTTCGTCTCGTCGACCGGTCGGGCCGCATCGCCGGCGAAACGCGCTTGCCCGGGGATCCACCGTCCTGGCTTGCCGGGGTCAATTAGGGTCCGGATCGGCTTCCCGACGGCCCATGGCCATCAGCGATTCCCTGACCGCGGGCAGTTCCGCGGCGCTCAGGTTGCGGCTTAGTTCCATGGCGATGCTGCCGTCGACCACATGCAGGACCTTCGCCGCATCGGCCGGCAGCGGAATGCTGCGGTACTTGCAGTACAGGATCAGAGCCGCAGCCAGTTGTCCCGGCGCAACGGTGACCGTCTGCTGCCAATCGGTGCGTCCGATATTGAAGCGGGCATGGACGCCGGTCGCCTCGTGATAGGCCTGGAAGTCGGTCACATCGCCCGCCGGCAGGGCGGATCCGCTGCGCTTGTGGTACTCGACGACGGCCCGCACAACCTCGGACGCGGCGAACAAGAGGTGGCGGATTTCCTGCGGCAACGGCCGCCTCCGTATGCGGTCGAGAGCTTGTCCCCGGTATGAATATAAGCCTTAGGTCATCTGCTCCTTGGTTTTCAAGAAGCGGATCTCGGGGCCGGTCTCCTCGGCGTGGCTCAAATGCCAGGCGTTGCGCGCCATGAACACCGGCGCTTCGTCATGGTCGTCGGCGATGGACGACGTGTTGGCATCGATGAACTTCTTCAGTGCCAGCGGATCGTCCGCCTCCAGCCAGCGCGCGGTGAACAGGCTGGTCGACTCGAACCGGACGGGGATGCCGTATTCCGTGCGGATGCGGTCGGCCAGAACGTCGAACTGCAGCGCACCGACCACGCCGACGATCCAGTGGGCGTCCTGGCGCGGCCGCAGGACCCGCGCGGCCCCTTCCTCGGCCAGTTGCTGCAGGGCGCGGCCAAGATGCTTGGCGCGCATCGGATCCTCGGGGCGCACCCGCTGCAGCATCTCCGGGGCAAAACTGGGAATGCCGGTGAAGCGCAGGGCCTCGCCTTCGGTCAGCGCATCGCCGATCCGCAGGTTGCCGTGATTGGGCAAACCGATGATGTCGCCGGCGACCGCTTCTTCCGCCAGCTCGCGATCCTGGGCCAGGAACAGCACCGCATTGTGGACCGCCAAGGTCTTGCCGCTGCGCACATGGCGCATCTTCATGCCCCGGCGGAAATGGCCGGAACACAGCCGGACGAAGGCGATGCGGTCCCGGTGCTTGGGGTCCATGTTCGCCTGGATCTTGAAGACGAAGCCGGTGACCTTGCCCTCGTCGGGTCCTACGTCCCGATCGGCCGCCGGCTGGGTGCGCGGCGATGGGGCCAGGTCGGCCAGGCCCAGCAGCAGTTCGCGAACCCCGAAATTGTTCAACGCGCTGCCGAAGAAAACCGGGGCCAGATGGCCCTGCCGGTAGGCGTCCAGGTCGAAGGGCGGGCACAGGCCACGCGCCATCTCCACCTGTTCGCGCAGCTCGGCGACCGCATGGGCAGGCAGCAGCGCATCCAGCTTCGGATCGTCCAGGCCGCTGCAGGCTTCCCCGTCGTCGGGCAGGTCGCCCTTCGACCGTTCCACCAGGATCAGACGGTCGCGGAACAGGTCGTAGCAGCCCAGGAATCCCTTGCCCATGCCGATCGGCCAGCTTGCCGGCGTGACGTCGATCGCCAGCGACTGCTCGATCTCGTCCAGCAGGTCGAAGGGGTCGCGCGCTTCCCGGTCCATCTTGTTGATGAACGCCATGATCGGCACGTTGCGCAGGCGACAGACCTCGAACAGCTTTCGGGTCTGCTCCTCGATGCCTTTCGCCGCATCGACCACCATGACCGCGCTGTCGACGGCCGTCAGGGTCCGGTAGGTGTCTTCCGAGAAATCCTCGTGGCCGGGCGTGTCCAGCAGGTTGAAGGTGCGGTCGGCGAACTCGTAGGTCATCACCGACGACGCGACGGAGATCCCCCGCTCCCGCTCCACCTTCATCCAGTCCGATCGCGCGCGGCGCTGCTCACCCCGGGCCTTCACCGCGCCGGCAAGCTGAATGGCGCCGCCGAACAGCAGCAGCTTTTCGGTCAGCGTGGTCTTGCCCGCATCCGGATGCGAGATGATGGCGAAGGTCCGGCGGCGGGCGATCTCCCCCGCCAGTCCGTTCGCTGCGTTGGCCGGCATGTCCATGGGGCCGACAAGATGCGGCGCCGGCCGCCGCTGTCAATTCAAAGGACGCCGCAGCCGGCCCTGCGCCGTCAGGCCGCGTAGCGCATGACGCCCCAGATGATGACCGTGGTGGCGTACCCGGCCCCGATGAGCCAGCCGATGCGCCCGGCCCACTCCCGGGCCGGGACCCGCAAGGCGTCGGAGACGGCCCGACGGACCCGGTCCCATGTCGCTAAATGGGCGCCCGCCATCCGGCCTCCCAGCCAGTCGCTTGTCCGTATCCCCAGCGTGCACTGCATGATCGTCTCCTACGGTCATCAGTCCGACCGAAAGATACGAACGATCGTTCTTTTTTTCAAGTCCAGTCTGATGATCGGCTGTGCGTAGCCGATACCTCGTGGGATACGAGCTGCGATCAGGCGCCGATTTCAACGACCGTGCGGCCGCGAACGCCTCCTTGAACGATCCGCTGCCCAAGCTCCGGAAGATCCGTCATCGGCACCATCCGGGTCATCGCGCCAAGGCGATCCAGCGGCAGGTCGCGGACCAGCCGGTTCCAGGCCTCGATACGGCGCGGCTTCGGCACCATCACCGATTCCACGCCATACAGGGCCACGCCCCGCAGGATGAAGGGGGCGACCGATGTCGGCAGATCCATTCCGGCCGCCAATCCGCACGCCGCCACAGCGCCGTTGTAATGGATGCCGCTCAGGACATGAGCCAGGACCGCCCCGCCCGCCACGTCGATGGCCGCAGACCACTGCTCCTTGGCCAGGGGCCGCAACTTGCCCGACAACGTGTCCCGGGGGATCACCTCTTGGGCGCCGAGATCCTTAAGATAAGGGGTCTCGTCCATGCGCCCGGTGACGGCCACGACCCGGTAGCCGAGTTGGGCCAGAAGCGACACGGCGGTGCTGCCGACGCCGCCGGCTGCCCCGGTGACCAGCACGTCGCCGTCATCGGCCGCCACTCCGTGGCGCTCCAGCGCCAACACGCACAGCATGGCAGTGAAGCCGGCGGTGCCGATGGCCATGGCCTGGTCGGCCCGCAATCCCTTCGGCAACGGAACCAGCCAGTCGCCGGACACCCGCGCCACGCCGGAATAACCGCCATAGTGCCCCTCTCCGACCCCGAAGCCGGTCAGAACGACCGGGTCACCGGGGTTGAACTCCGGGTGCTCCGACTTCTCCACGATCCCAGAGAAGTCGATCCCGGGGATCATCGGCCAGCGCCGGACCACCGGCGCTGTGCCGGTCAGGGCCAGGCCGTCCTTATAGTTGAGGGTGGAGTGGCTGACGCGGACGGTCACGTCGCCCTCCATCAGGTCGTCTTCCGTCAGATCGACCAGATCCACGTTCTGTCCGTCGTCGGTCTTGGAAACCAGATACGCCTTGAACGACTCGGCCATGGAGCGCCCCTCCCGTTCCACCGATTGACATCGTGCAGGCGGACTATAGGCGCTGGGCGCCCCGGCACCAGCGTTACGGAGGGTTCGAAGCTATCGGGATACCCTGGACAGCACGCCTTCAAAGGCGGCCCGCGCCCGCGGTTCCGCCATCGGGTCGCGGACCAGATGGACCAGGAAATGGGACGCCAGGGCAATTCCCTGCAGCTCGAAGGCGACCTGGGCGGTGTCGATGTCGGCGCGGATCTCGCCGGTCAGCTTGGCCCCTTCGACCATCCGCTCGATGCTGGCCAGCCACTCCCTCTGCTGCCGCACCAGAAGGTCCCGCAACGGCCCGGTCTGGTCGTCCAGTTCGAAGGCCGCGCCCAGGATCGGGCACCCCCCCACGCCATTGCGTTCGTACCCCTTCAGCCACTCCATCCAGTTGTCGAACAGCGCCCGGATCCGCGACAGCCCCCGGGGGGCCTTCAACGCCGGGCGGACCACCTGGTCGACGAAGCGTTCCGCCGCCGCCAGCAGTACTGCCTCCTGCAGGTGCTCCTTCGACCCGAAATGGGCGAACAGGCCGCTCTTCGACAATCCGGTTCGGCTGGCAAGATCGCCGATGCTCAACCCATGCAGGCCATGGGTACTGGCCAGACCCAGCGCCGTTTCCACGACGGCGGACCGCGTTTGCTCTCCTTTGCGCATGCCTGACTATATGACGACCGTTCGTCTCTTTCCAAGAGCTGGGCGGCGTGACCGCCTTCGCGCACGACGCCGGCCGCTTTCGGCCGAGCCTGATCCCGCGCCCGCAGATCGATGGTCGATTGCTACAGGAGGGCGCCTTCGTAGGGGTGCCAACCGTCGGCGTGTTCGATTTCGACCACCCACAGATCCGGATCGCGCTTCACCGACCGGTCGATATAGGCATCCGCGTCCGGTTCCGGCACCGCCGCCCCGTCGAAGGCAGCCAGCCAGGCCGGGCGCCCCTCCAGGTCCATCGTGCGGGACAAGACCCGGAAGCCCGCCCCCATCAGATTGAGCTTCAAGATGACCAGGCCGCCGGTCGGCTCGCCCCGGCGCACGACATAGGCGCCGATGCCCTCGCTCAGGCACTGCCGCACGCCGGCCTTCAACCAGAACTCCGTCGGCAGGCGTGCGGTCATACCGGTTCAGGTCACCCCGCGGTGGGCTGGATCGGCGAGACGCCCCAGATGTCCCGGGCGTAGTCCAGCACCGTCCGGTCGCTGGAGAACTTGCCCATGCGTGCGGTGTTCAGGATCGCCCGGCGCAGCCAGGCCGCACGGTCGCGGAACGTCGCATCGACCCGTGCCTGGCACGCGACGTAGTCGGCATAGTCGGCCAACAGCAGGTACCGGTCCCCATGGGCCGTCAGCAGATCGAAGATCGGCGCAAAGCAATAGGGCTCGTGGGGGTGGAAGTAGCCGCCGGCGATCATGTCCAGCACCAGCCGCAGATCCGGATCGCCATGGTAGTGGACCCAGGGATCGTACGGCCCGTGGAACCGCATCCGATTGGCTTCGTCGGCGGACAGGCCGAAGAAGAAGATGTTCTCCTCGCCCACCTCCTCGGCGATCTCGATATTGGCGCCGTCACGGGTGCCGATGGTCAGGGCGCCGTTAAGGGCCAGCTTCATGTTGCCGGTCCCCGACGCTTCGGTGCCGGCGGTGGAAATCTGCTGCGACAGATCGGCGGCAGGGATCACCAACTCGGCCAGTGACACGTTGTAGTTCGGCAGAAACACGACCTTCAGCCGGTCGCCGATCGCCGGATCGTGGTTCACAACGTCGGCCACCGCGTTGATCAGACGAACGATCTGCCGGGCCACATGATACCCCGGCGCCGCCTTGCCGGCGAAGATGACGGTTCGCGGTGCGGCCTCCATCTGCGGATTGGCCCGCAGCCGATTGTAGTGGCCGATGACATGCAGCAGGTTCAGAAGCTGGCGCTTGTATTCGTGGATCCGCTTGATCTGGACGTCGAACATCGACTGCGGATCGACGACGAGGTCGAGCTTAGTGCGGATGAACTCGGCCAGCCGGACCTTGTTCGCCTGCTTGACGGCGGCATAGTCGGCCTGGAAGCCGGCATCGTCGGCCAGACCTTCCAGATCCCGCAATGCCGCCAGATCCGTGACCCAGTCGCCGCCGATACGATCGCCGATCAGGGTCGACAGGTCGGGATTGCACTGGTTCAGCCAGCGGCGCGGGGTGATCCCGTTGGTCATGTTGACGATGCGGTCCGGGAACATCTCGTGCAGATCGGCGAAGATGCCGGACTTCATCAATTCGGTATGCACTGCCGAGACGCCGTTGACCCGATGGCTGCCGACGAAGGCCAGATGGGCCATCCGCACCTGGCGTTCGCCATCCTCGCCGATCATCGACACCCGGCGGACCAGATCGTTGTCGCCGGGATGGCGCCGCCGTACCTCTTGCAGGAAGCGGTGGTTGATCTCGTAGATGATCTCCAGATGCCGCGGCAGCATGCTTTCGAACATGTGCAGCGGCCAGCTTTCCAGGGCTTCAGGCAGCAGCGTGTGATTGGTGTAGGAGAAGGTGCGGACGGTGATGTCCCAGGCCGCGTCCCACTCCAGCTGATAGACGTCGATCAGCATCCGCATCAGCTCGGCCACGCCGATCGCCGGATGGGTGTCGTTGAGCTGGATGGCCACCTTGTCGGGCAGCGCCGCCAGATCTTCATGGGCATTGAAGAAGCGGCGCAGAATGTCCTGCAGCGACGCCGAAACGAAGAAGTACTCCTGCTTCAGCCGCAGCAGCCGCCCCAGAAACGTGCTGTCGTCGGGATACAGGACACGGGTCAGGCTTTCGCTTTCCGATTGGTGGCGCACGGCCTCGATGTAGTCGCCGCGGCTGAACTGCTTCAGATCGAAGGCCTGTGACGACCTGGCCACCCAAAGGCGCAGGTTGTTGACGGTGCGGCGGTTGAATCCGGCGATGGGCAGGTCATAGGCCTGGGCCAGCACCTCCTCCGTATCCGTCCACTGCCGACGCTTTCGACCTTTTTCATCATTGAATTCAATTACTTGACCAAAAAACTTCACAGGAAACTGGAACTCGGGCCGGGCGAATTCCCAGACATCGCCGAAGCGCAGCCAGTTCTCCGGCATTTCCACCTGCTGGCCGTCGTCGTCGATCAGCTGGGCGAACATGCCGAAATGGTAGCGAATGCCGTAGCCGTAGCCCGGTATGCCCACTGTGGCCATCGAGTCCATGAAACAGGCGGCCAGACGGCCCAGCCCGCCATTGCCCAGCGCGGCTTCGGGTTCCTGCTGGGCGATCCGGTGCAGCGGGTGCCCCAGTTCCTCCAGCGCCTGCTCGGCCAGCGAGTAGGCCCCGGTGTTCAGCAGGTTCTTGATCAGGGACCGGCCGATCAGGAACTCCAGGGACAGATAGTAAACGCGCTTAGCATCCTGCTTATAGGCGTCGCGGTTGCTGTCCATCCAGCCTTCGACGATCAGGTCGCGCACAGTGTGGGCGGTGACGTTGTACCAGTCGCGATCCGTTGCGGTGATTTCGCCCTTGCCCACGGTGCGGGTCATATGGGTGCGCAGTCGCGCCTTGAACGCCTCGACGGCGTCTCGGTCGACGGCGGGCGTGCGTGCAGCAGCCGCCTTGTCGACGGGATCGCTGATATCCGGCATGGCTCGGACTCCCGGGATATGCGCCGTCGGACGCACCCCCGCGTCCGGTCTCCGGCGTTGAAGAGGTCACCCACGCCGCAGGTCTCGGCGGCTCTCGAGATGGCGGTTGATCGCGGCGCTTCGACCGGCGTGGTATCCGATCCAGCGCGCGAACCATCCGCGCCTGGGTATGGACATCGCGGCGATCCTGCAATGCGCTAAATCAACGCTTCGGGGTCACGGCGTGCTGGGTTTGTCGTCGCCGATGGCCGTCAGGATCGCCGTCACCGCGGCGACAGGGGGCATCGGCACGATCTGGCCCACCGATTCCGGTATGCCCGAAACCGGCAGTGCCGATGGATCCTGGGACGCGGCGAAGCCCGAGCGAAACCCGTGCTGCGCCCAGGCGATGTCCTGCAGCTCCCGGTCCTGCATGGCATCGATGAACCGCCGGCCGGCATCGGTCATCGCCAGCACCACATGGCTGGAATAGACCGTGGGCTCGGGGTACAGCACCACCGGCCGGATATCCCGCCCTTCCAGGGATTGCCACTGTTCGGTATCGGCGATGGCGAATTCGACGAGTTGGTTTTCGTAGCCGGCCGCCAGCGGATACGCGCCCAGCCCTTGCCGCAGATACTGCTCGAACAGGGTCGAACTGGACCCTTCCATGAAGCCGATGCGCTCGTACATGGCCGCGACCTCGTCGACAGCGCCCCGGAACGCCGGGCCTTCGCTCCGCTGGTCGGCCAGCACCATGGTGACCAGCGAGGCGAACTGGTTGCCGGAATTCGACAGGTTCGGGTCGGTCGAGGTGAACAGGATCGAGCCGTAGGCGCCGATGCCGAGATCCGACCAGCTGGTCCGGGTCTGCACCAGGTCCAGGAACGCCGCCATATCCAGCGTGTAGGCATTCCCCCGGCCATCGACCGGCGCGGCAATGTTGCGGGATACCAGCGCATCGGCGATGGGTGCCCAGGAATAAAGGACGATGGGCGAGTTGAAGACGATTTCCGTTTCGACCGGCGCCAGACCATTGTCGCGCGCCAGTTCCAGGGCCACCTGCGACGACGGCCAGTAGAAATCCGGGTTCTGCCCGATGAGCTCGGGATCGCGCACCATAGCCAGCGAGCCGGCCCGGCGTGCGTCCAGGGTGATGCCGTAACAGTCCAGAAGCACCTGCTGGACCCGGGGATTGGCCAGGAAGTGCCGCTTCTCGCCGCCGATGAACCCGGCAACGTCGACGGCCTCGGGCGCCTGCGGGTCCTGGCCCTCGACCACCGGCCGCCCCGGACACGCCTCGGCGTCCCACGGCGCCCCGCCGATGGTCTGCCAGTCCACCTGGGTGGACACGACGATTGCCCCCGCGGCGGCGACAAACAGGCCGATACCGATCAGCCGGACATTCATGGCCAGCAGCCCCCCTTCCCCAGCCTATCGCGACCCGGGCCGCGTTGCGCTCGCGCTGGACGTGGCCACCCCTTCGCGCCGCACCTCCTGCTCAAGAAGCGCGATGCGGGCATCGAGGTCGAAGGTCTCGTCGGCCAGCATGCGCCGCTGGTACTCCACGAAAAGCCGCTGCATGTCCGCCAGCGTTTGTCCGGCCCGGCTTTCGATGTCCGGATCGATCGACCCCGCTTCCTGCATGTAGGCGTATCTGTCGGCGATCGTTTCCACATGCGGCAGGTAGTGGACCAGGGCCTTGCGCAGGCGCTTGTAGTCGCGCGGGTTCCGGTTCAGATCGGCCATGATGGCATCTGCGGAATCGGCGATCGCCCCGATGCTGTCGCCGACCGCCGAAATCCGCATGCGGCTGCGGATCTTGCGGATGGCCTGGATGCGCTCCCGCGCTTGCTGCAGCTCCGCGATGACGAATTCCGGCGCGTAGCCCAGGTCGTCGCGTTTCTCCAGCGATTTGAAGGGGTTCCCGGGCATGGTGAGCAACAACGTGCCGCCATAGACCAGCGCGCCGACGGCCACCGATACCAGCGGGTGCACATCCAGGGCGAACACGCCCAAGGCCATCGCCGCCACGCCCAGGCCCGGGGCCACGATATGCCTCAGTGCCGCCGTCCGCGCCATGTCAGGACCGACCCCATCCAGCCGTCGGATCGCCCATGCGGATACCCCTAATTGTAGCCGCGGGCGCTGCGAAAGGCCTGGGTCAGGTCGCTCCGACCGTCGAAGACGCGCGCCCGCGTCTCGGCCGCGATGTCGTTGAGCTGCGTCTCGTCGGCATTGCCGAAGGTGATGGCGTAGACGGGAATGTCGCGCCCCTGCTGCGCGTAGAAGCGCAGGAAGGCCTCACGGTCGCCGTCGCTGTTACCGTCGGTCAGCAGGATGACCGCCGCCGTATGGCTGTCGACAGCCGGGACCGCCACCATCTCCTGCAGGGCCCGTCGGGCGCAGGCATACATGTCGGTTCCCCCGTCGGCCCGCAAGGAGCCGACATAGTCCGGGATCCCAAGGGCCTCTTCGGGGCCGCGGGCGACCGCCACATCCTGCACCCGGCTGGAGAAAGGCAGGATGAAGAAGATGTCCTGGTCCGAGGGCTGCAGCAGGTAGCGCCGGCTCACCTCCGGATCGAACAGCCATTCGATCGCCGCTTTCAGCTCCGCTTCGCCCGCGCCTTCCATGCTGCCGGAGAAGTCCAGGCACATGGACAAGAGCGACGGCTTGCGCAGGACCTCCTGGTACAGCACCAGCGCCGCCTGGATCGTATCGGTCGCCGGGAACCGAATGGCGGGAAGCACGCTGGTGGTGTCGATGCCCCAGTCGGCACGGAAGACATCGGGGTCTGCGCCCTCCAGCACGCCCCCGAACCCGACGCGTCGGCCCAGCGCCAGCAGCTCATCCTGGACTGGCGCCGACAGCATGTGCGCCTGCAGTTCCAGGAAGAACTCCTCCTTCTCCGCATTGTCCTCGCGCGCCACGAACCCCAGGGGACTGTCGGCCAGCGCCGTGCCATCGGACGGATAGATGGCGTAGAGCGGTTCCAGCCCCTGGTTTTCAAGCGCCTGATTGGCCTCGATGATCAGCGCCTCGTAGTTGACCATGGCGGAATAGGCGCGTTGCGGTGCCCCTTCGAGATAGAGGCTGCTCAACCAACCCGAGCTGCCGCTCGTGCGCGACACCCCCGACAGCAGATCCTCTACGTCGACGCGCAAGGCCGGATCGTCGAGCATCGCCTGCGTCAGGACTTCCGGGCTGCCGGACAGCGCCGTCAGCATCGCCACATAGGCGGAGAAGCCACTGTTCGACTGGGTTGCCGAGGTCATGATGAACTCGAAGGTGCCGTTACGCACCAGATCCACCAGTTCGCGCGTCGTCACCGGCCGGTCCGTCAGGCCCAGCCGCTCCGCCTCGCTGCGGACGACGCCGAACACCACCGGGGACTGCATGATCGACTCCAGGTGCTTGACCTGTCGACGGCGGTCGCCCAGTTCCACCCACCGGCTATGGGCCGGCCAGACCGCGTCGAAGGCCATGTCGCCTTCTTCCAGCATCAGCCGAATGTCGACCGACCCGGAATAGGTCATCGGGCACGACCAGCCGTTGTCGTCGCAGAACGCCGTGACGATCGGCTCCAGGCTTCGGTTCTCCGAGCCGGAAACGATGCTCAAGGTCCGCGAGGGATCGGGCGCGCCTTCCCCGCATCCGGCCAGCGCCAGGACACAACCGACGGCCGCGGCACGTCGGGCCTCCAGGAGATGACGCACGCGCATGAAACCGCTCCTTCGGGGAACAGGGTCACCCGGCAAACGCGGGATCGGCCCAGACGTTCAGTCCACTTTCGTCTGCTGTGCGCGCAACTCGGCTTCCGCCTTGGCCAGCTCCGCCCGGCCGTGCTGCCGGGCCTCGCGGGCATCCCGTTCCAGGGAATCGACCTTGTCCAGCGTCTCCACCAGCTTGCCGATCGTGTAGGTGATCGCGTCGACATCGGCGATCCCGCGTTCGGCCTGCTTGTGGATGTCGACCGTGTTCTGCTCGAGCTGGTCCGCCATGGCCTTGAGCTGATCGTTGGTGAAGTCGGTCATCGCCTTGAGCGTCGACAACCCGGTCTTCTGACGCATCTGCTCGATGTGGATCAGCATCGTGTTCTTCCACGCCGGAATGGCGTGGGCGATGGCACCCTGCAGTTCCTCGACCAGCATGATGCCGGTCTGCTGGACCTGGCGGATGGTCGGCATCGAGGCGTGCGCGATGGCCTTCGACTTCTCCAGGTTCAGGATCTTGCGATCCATGCGGTCCATGGCCGATTTAAGGTCCCGGACCTTCTGGGAGTAGACCAGCGCGTCGGGCTCGTTCTCCTTGTCCTTGGCCGTCTGCTCCGTCGCCGGCAGCACCACCGTCCGGTAGTACTCCATCATCTCCTTGCCGGCGACGATGTGGAGGTTGAGCTCCTGGAAGTTGTTCAAGTTCTGGTCGAACAGCTTGTCCAGGGTGATCAGACCGAGATTGACGTCGTTGATCTGGTCTTCAAGCTGCGCGGAAATGGAATCGATCTGGCCGCGCGCGTTCTGGAACCGCTCGGAAAACCGCGTGATCTCTTTTTTCAGGTTGTAGAAGATCCGGCCGAAGAAACCGGGCTTCTCGTTCAGCTTGTCCGCATTCAGGCCGGTCGCCACTTCCTTGATCTGCAGCAGCCGATCGTGGACCGGCCCCATGTCCTTGGACATGACCTGTTCCAGGACCGTATCGGCGAAATCCGCCACCTGCCGCTCGGATTCCGTGCCGAACTGAAGGACGCTGGTGGACGACATCAGGTCGACCGACTCTTTGATCTGGTCGATCCGTGCCCGCTCGACTTCCTGCAGCGGCGGGGCTTCGGCACCGAGCACCGCGACGGCGGTGTCCAGGGCCGTGTCGGCCGCAACGGCAGTATTGGTCATGTGCGCAAGGTCCCTTTGGAGTGGGTCTGGCCGATCAAGGCCATGGAAAACGGTGCCCACCATACCGCTGCGACCCGCGCGACGGAAGGAATTCGCATCCGTCGGGGATCCCCGGCATCGCGCCCTTTCCAAGGGTCGCCCTGGACACGCCTTCGCGGCAAGGCTTTCATGCGCCGACAATCGAATCGAGGACCAGCCTGGGGACGGACGACCATGCGACAGGTGATGCGGTACACCGCTGTTCTGCTGGCCTTGGGCGTCGCCGCCTGCGGTGACGAGCCCGAAAGCGCGTTGACTGCGCTCGAACGCGAGGCGCGCGACGCCTGCACCGGCCTGGGATCGGCGGAGGCGGCCTGCGACTGCTTCATTGGCGGCGTCCTGGAGACGTTGACCGAGGAGGATGCCGAGACGTTCATGCGCATGTTCACGGCCGAAGACGGACAGGCGATCGAGGCCATCGGCGAAGACCCGATGGCCGCCACATTGATCCTGACCCGGCTGATGACGGCGGTCGTCCCGGTTGCCGCCCAGTGCGAGGTGGACCTGGATCTCGGTATTCAATAGGCCGCCGCCTCACGACACTGTGTCGGCACCAGCATTGCCGGATTGCGCCGTCGCCCTATCGTTCTGGCTTCCGACACCGGCCATAGCGGGGAGCCGCCGAACCATGCGCAATCGACCCATCGCGTCCGCGATCTTCGCTTTGGCCCTCTTTGTTGGCTTTGCGGGCTCATCGGCAGTGGATGCGGCGGCGTCCGACTACCCCTACGAGGGCGTTATCGAGATCGATACCCCACATGACTTCGACACCCTGTGGGAACGGCTGGAGGCGGCGGTCAGCGACCACGAAATGCTGCTGCTCTACCAGGCGAGTGCCAGCCGCGGCGCCGCCGGTCGCGGTATCGAGATTACCGGCAACGCCGTGTTCGGCGTCTATCGGAACGATTTCGCCGTGCGGATGCTGGCCGCCAGCGTTCCGGCCGGCATCGAGGCGCCCCTGCTGTTCTATTTGACCGAGCAAGCGGATGGCACGGCGCGCCTGACCTATCGTCAGCCGACAGCCGTCTTCGCACCCTATGGCAGTGCGGATCTGGACACGATGGCGGCGGAACTGGACAGCATCTTCGCCGGTATCGCTGCGGATGCCGCCGCGCCCGACTGACCCGTCACCTTCCCCAAGACATCGCCGCAAAACCACTATTCATGTAGGGTTTTGACAATAGATCAATGCGGCGGTAACGGGTATTTTGGATTGCAGAACTGTACATCCAAGACACCGGTTTTATGAGCGTATTATTTTCGTCTGATTTCTGCGCGGTTTTTTTGCTTTTTTATCTTCGGTGCCTTAGTTACCGATTGTATATTTCGATCTTCTGTTAACGGAATTTCATTGTTCGCGCGCCAAAGCTCTCCACACAATCAACGATGTGGAAGCCAGTACGATGACGCTGTTCAAATCCATCGGCGCTCGAATTACGCTCATCGCCGTCGGCGTTGCCTTCGTGTTTCTGGGCATCGGCCTGTTCCTGCAGGCCCGCATGGTCTCTTCGACCACCGAAGACCTGGCAATCGGGCGGTTGCAGGCGATCGGCGAAAGCCAGGCCGGCATCGTCTCGCGCAGGCTGGAGCAGATCAGCCAAATCGCCGCGGGTTTGACCGACACCTTCGAGGCGCAGGTTTCCACCGGCAATACCGACCGGTCGACAGCCATCGACACGCTTCGCCGAACGATGGAGCGCAATCCCCAGCTGTCGGGTGCCTGGGCCGGGTTCGAGCCGAACGCCTTCGACGGTCGCGATGCGGACTTTGCCGATGCCGACAGCCTTCACGACAGTTCGGGCCGGTTCCTCGCCTACTTCTACGACTTCGGCGGCGGCATCGAGGCCTATCACCTGACGGGCCTCAACGCCTCGGCCGATTCCGAAGAGGAAACCGCGGCCTATTACCAGGTGCCCATACGCACCGCCCGCCCGTTCATGACCGATCCGGTGGCCTATGACATCGACGGCAACAACGTTCTGTTGATCTCCGCCACCCTGCCGATCATCAAGGATGGCCAGGCGATCGGCGTCGCCGGCACCGACTACGACCTCTCGGTCCTGAGCGGCGAGCTCGTGGCCCTGCGCCCGTACGACGTCGGAACGGTGACACTGGTCGCCAACAACGGCGAGTGGGTGGCCCATCCCGACCAGGACCGCATCGGGCAATTGGCCGAAACCGACAACGCCGTCCTGGGAAGCGCCGTGGCGTCCCTGGAAAGCGACGAGATCCGGGTGGTGCATGACGGTGGCATGGTTCACCTGCTGTCGGCCGTGTCTGTCATCGGGGCCGAGCGTCCGTGGGCAGTCATCGTCAGCGTGCCGATGGCAGAAATCACGGCCGAAGCGCGGGACCTGCGCAACTATGCGATCATCGCTGGCGCCCTGATCCTGGCCGTCCTCGGGCTGGGGCTCGCCCTTGTCGCCGACCGGATGATCCGGCGGCCGCTGGCCCGCACGACGGAGGTCATCGCCGCACTGGAAGACGGCCGGCTGGAGATCGACGTCCCCGGCCAGCAGCGGACCGACGAAATCGGCGTCATCAACCGCTCTCTGGCCTCCTTCAAGCAGAATGCCCTGCGCATTCGGCAGATGGAGTTGGACAAGGCCGAGGCCGAACGGGAAGCCGCGGCCGCCCAGGCACGGGCGCGGCAGGACATGGCCGCATCCTTCGAAGGAACGGTCGGCAACATCGTTCAGATGGTCGGCCAGTCCGCGGCCGCCATGCGCGACACCGCGGACTCCCTGGAGGCGACGGCGACGCAGTCCAGCGACCAGGCAAGCGGTGCCGGCACGGCCGCCGACGGTGCTTCGGCCAATGTCCAGATGGTGGCGACCGCGACCGAAGAACTGTCGACTTCGATCAGTGAGATCAGCCAGCAGGTCCAGAACTCGGCAAAGGTCGCCCACGACGCGGTTACCGAAGCCGGCCGGACCAATGAGATGGTTCAGGGCCTGGCCGCCGCCGCAGACCGCATCGGTGAGGTCACCAGCCTGATCAGCACCATCGCCGACCAGACCAATCTCCTGGCTCTGAACGCCACCATCGAAGCGGCGCGGGCCGGCGAAGCGGGCAAGGGCTTCGCCGTCGTGGCCAGCGAGGTGAAGGCGCTGGCGGCGCAGACCGCGCGCGCAACCGAAGAGATCTCCGAACAGATCGAGGCGATTCAGACGGAAACGCGCCAATCGGTCGATGCCATCGCCAGTGTCAGCAAGACCATCGAGCAGGTGCAGGTCATCGCTACCTCGATCGCGTCCGCGATCGAGGAGCAGTCGGTGGCCACCCAGGACATCTCGCGAAACGTCACCGATGCGGCCCACAGCACCAGCGATGTGGCCCAGCACGTCAGCGGCCTGCAGCACGCCGCGGGCGACACCCGGGCCAGTGCCCACACGGTCAAGGAGGCCGCGGCCGATCTTTCCGGGCATGCCGATTCACTGGCCAAGGCTGCGTCGTCCTTCATCCGTACGCTGACGGACGGTTGAGCCACCGCCCATAAACGCAGACGCCGCGCGCGGGTCCCTCCCCGTGCGCGGCTTTCGCGTTCACCCCGAATGCTTGGTTTCACGTCCGTCGGCGTGACGATGTCGTGTTCTTTGGATTGGCCTTGAAGCCCTGATGCCGTGTCGCATCTGAAACGGTAAGCTCCCCCAATCGGGCTTCCGCAAACCGGGGCGGATCATCCATGACGACGGCCGACAACTTCTCCAAGGTCGAGGGCGACCTTGGCTTCCTGATTGCCTGCTTTCGCGACATCCTCATCGAGCAGGGCGACGGAAAGATCGCCGATGCCCTGCCCTGGCGCCGGCTGGCCGAACCTGACGCCGACCTTGCCGACCCCGCAGCGGAAGCCTGGGCCGATGCCGATAGCGAACGGCTGACGCAGGCGTACTCGATCGCCCTTCAACTCCTGACCCAGGCCGAGGAAAACGCCGTCGCCCAGTTGCGGCGATCCCGCGAGGCGCAGGGTCGGCTGGGCGAAGACGGCGGATCGTGGGAGCAGGTGCTGGGCCGTCTTGCCGACGGTGGGCTGGATCCAGCCGATATCGCCGGCGCCCTGTCC
>JANQIU010000318.1 GCA_028281985.1 Alphaproteobacteria bacterium
GATATCCGGGCGATCCCCGCGCCACCGCCGCCCCCCGAAGCGGCGCGGCCGTCCACGCACACCGGCACCGGGCTGGCCGGCGCTGGTGCGGCCGCCGTCCTGATCGAGGCCGAACGGGTCGCCAACTTCGTATCAGGTCAGGGTGACGCGCCCATCTTCGCCCTGCTGGCGGGTGTCGTGATGGTCGGGGCCTTCGGGTTCGTCGTGTGGCGGCTCGTGAAGGGTCGCAGGGGGCGCGACTGATGCCGCCGGTCCTCGGATGGCTGGGCGGCGGGCTGGCAAGCCTCAAAGCCAAGCTAATCGGCGCCGGGATCATCCTTGGCGCCGTTCTTCTTTTCATCTGGCGAGTTCGCGTCCGGGCCTATGCGTCGGGTCGGCAGGACACGATTGCCGCAACCTGGGAGAAGACCATTGAGACCGTCACGACTGCGACGGCCGTTCGGGACCGCGTTGGTTCTGCTGGCCGGGCTGAGCTTGATCGGATGCGCGACCGTTGGACCCGTCGCCAGTGACGGCTGCCTGTGGACCGAGTTCATCTGGCTGGACCCTGACGATCAACTGACTGAGCCGACGTTGCGGTCGGTCGTCGGCCACAACGAGGCGCGAGCCGCCAACTGCGGGGCGCCGGAAGAATGACCGAGGATCTGGTCCGGCGCTACATGGCGCTCCAGCCGCAGCAGCAGCACGCCATAGCTAAGAGCCTAGCCGTCATCCGTCCGGAGGATACCAGCCAGCCTCAGCTGCCCTGGGAATTGCGGAAAGCTTGGCTTGAGCGGATCCATGAACTGGGCCGGGTCGATCTCTTGGAGACGGAGGTCCGGCGCGTGGAGCTGGGCCCGAACTGCCCGTGCTCTGGCGCTGCGCCGCCCACCAGCCGCTAGCCCAAGCGGCCGCTTCCCGTCCACCGACCAGCCGCCACGGGTTCTGGTGCAGCATGACGCCAGCCCGCCGGTCCCGGTAGCCGACGCGCTTCCAATCGATCGTCATCGATTCCGCCTCCCGCAATCGGCGCTGTGGAGCGGTGCGGCCGGTAGCTGCCGGAACTCGAAGCGGCGACGCTTGAGGCCTTCGACCAGCTTGGCGGCGTCGGCTTCGGCTGCTTCGTCGTTAAAACCGGCGATCCGGGAACGCGGATAGAGCCGTAACTCGTGCTTCAGCAGCCACACGAGCGTCTGATGAAGTTCCTGGTCTGCGGCATCCATTCCCATATACCAGCACGAGAACAGACGGAGAACAAGAGCATGAGACAGAAACACGCGGCCCGGGCGTGAGCGCGTGGCCGGTAAGCGGCTGATCTCCGATGACGAGATCATGGCATCGGTCAACGCATACCTGCGACATGACCGATCCGCGGCGCGGGCGTCCGAAGACCTGGGCGTCGCCGCCAGCGTCATCAAGGGCCGGGTGAGGGCTGCCCAGCGGCGGGGGCTGATCGAGGGAGGCGGCTCGGTAGAGGCCGCAAAGCGCGATCACGGCGAAGCTCCTTCCTGGATGCCGGCGTTCCCCGATGACGATCTGCCAACAGAGGAATTGATCAGCCACGCGGAACGGCGGTTCCTCCAGCGCCACGAGCATCAACAGGCGCTCAAGTGGTTCTCCATCCCCATGCCGCAGGAACCCATCGGCCTGGCCGCTGTCGGGGACCCGCATCTCGGCAGCAACGGCACCAACTGGCCGCTGCTTCGGCGGGACGTGCGGCTCCTGTCCGAAACGCCCGGGATGTACGCCCTGAACCTGGGGGATACAGCGGACAACTGGGGTTACGGCCGGCTTCTGGCGCAGTACGCCAACAATGATGTCTCGCGAAAGACCGAGCGCCGCTTCGCCCGGTGGTTCCTGGAAGAATCGGGTATCCGGTGGCGCGTCTGGCTGCAGGGCAATCACGACACCATGGACAGCGCGTTCAGCGTCTACCTCCAGACGATCGGCGCCCGGGTCGTGCCGATGGTCGACTGGCGTGCGCAGTTCCGCCTGACCTTCCCGGGCGGCTTTGAGGTCCGCATCGACGCCGCCCATGACCACAAGGGGCGGTCGATCTGGAACCAGCTACACGGCCAGATGCGGGCCTCTGTCACGGACGAGCATGCCGATTGGTTCGTTGCCGGCCATCACCACGTCTGGGCCGTGGAATGCCACGAGGCGCCGTCCGGGCGGGTCGTATGGCTGTCCCGGGCGCGGGGCTACAAGTTCCTGGACAGCTATGCTCTGACACGCGGGTTCTATGAGAACCAGTATGGGGCAACGGTCACCCTGATCGTCGACCCGTCAGAGGAATCGCCGATGAAGCGGCTTCGGGTCATCCCCGATCTGGAGGAAGCCTGCGACTATCTGGCGTTCCGGCGGCGGAAGGCGGCCTAGCCGCACCATTTGCGGGTCAGTCGCTGCACCGTTTATCGACAATACTCCGGTAACGGCAACGCCCGACTCGCGTCCGTCTCATACTCCGCGTACCGCCCGCCGCTGTAGCGTGGGCAATCCCTGGCCACGCCCTGCGCCACCATGAGCGCGGCGATGTCCTGACCGCCCAGCGTGAAACACGTGCCTATCTGCCGGTCGTAGCTGGTCTCTCCGGTCAACTCGCAACGGAGCCAACGGACTTGGTGGACTATGCGTTCCATCACCGCCGTTGCTTCTGTGCCGCCCGGCTCGTCGCTCTCGGGTGCGGCCAGTCCGTTGAGCCGGATCGGCACGCCTTCGACTTCGATCGTATCGCCGTCCCTGACGTGCGTCACCTGCCCCTCTAGCGTCTCGGCATAGGCCGGCGCGGACAGCAGCAGGAGGGCGGCTAGGGTGAGGGTGCGGGTCATTTGGTGATCTCGTGGATTTCGCAACTGGCTTCCACCAGGAAGCCGGCAGCGGATTGGGCGACGCGCCTAAATCGCTCTTGAACCGAGTCCAAGCGACCGGTGTCGAGGGCGCTTTCAAGGTAGGCGAGATCCGCCAGGGCCATCTCCCGCGCCTCGATAAACTCGTGGTGGAACATAACCTACTCCCCTTCCTGCCCTGTGGTGGGTGGGGGTGGCTCCGGTTGCCAGTGCGTAGGCTGGTCGCGCCGGTCCTCCATGATATGGCCCTGCCCGCGATCGGTTTTCCAATAGGGGCGCGGTTTACTGCTGTACTCATCGTCGTAGTACCAGCCGAAGGTAGATCCGCGATTAGGGCAGAACAGCATCACCCTAGGGTTGGCAGACCACTTAGGGGCGCCTTCCGGCGGCTTCGTTGGCGCGCTATCGATCGTCTGCCACTCGCTCATAGCCTATCCTCTCGCTTGGGTGGTTGGGGGAGGCGGGTTCGAACCGCCGTTGACGGAGCCAAAGTCCGTTGTCCTACCACTAGACGATCCCCCTCACGGGCGCGGGTTGCTGATAGGGTGGTCATGCTGCGGACCCAGAACAGCACAGGCAGGACCGCCGCCGTCATCCACGCCTTGCCAATGGCGTTCCCGACGGCATGGTCGACCGCCCCGAACGCCATCCATGTGAACAGCAGGCTATCGATCGTCAGTCCAACCAGGTTGGAGGCGACGACCGCAACGATCAGGCCGCGCCGTTGCAACGGCGTATAGACCGCCCAATCGGCGAGTTCCGACAGCAGGAACGCCGACACACTCGCCGCCGCCAAGGCCGGCGGGGCAACCAGACCGGACAACGCGCCGCCCAGCAGAATGGCGGCGACACACCAAACCGACCCCAGCATCCGCTGCACCACATCGCGCAGCGTGAAGGCCAGACCGACCATCAAGACGCCACTCGGGGCCATCACCCCGGGCGCGACCGGGATCAGGCACGGCCCCGCCGGCAGGCACACCGTGCCGACGTGCCCGATCATCCAATTCGCGGCCGGCACGGTCGCCAGGAAGCCGAGAAGCGCGCCCCACCTCATGCCGCGTCTCCCAGCATCTCGCCTTGCGCCATCCACCGGACTGGGCACTGCACCGCGTCGATGCGTCGAGCCATCAGTTCAGGGCAGACGCCATTGCGCTTGAAGTTCCGCGCGACGTTCACGCTGTCGGCGCTAGCGAAGGGCCACCGCTTCCCGGCCTGCCCAAGCCCGCGAAGCATATGCACCCACGGCCGCAGCCCGCGTTGCTCCAACGCGTTGAACGCCTCATCGCATCGCCGGTCCCACGCGGAAGACCCGACAGACCAGAACTGCGCGGAGCTGCCGAAACAGATCCGGGGCCATTCGTCGGCCAGGTCCAACAGGTAGTCGATGGGTAAGCCCATGTGCCAGACGGGCGCACTCAGTTCGCGTCCAAATGGCCATTGAGCCATCAAAGAGCGCTGTGCATCGACATCACCGTCTATGACGTCGGGAACCACAGCCCAATGCGGATGTGCTATCCGGTCATCGAGCCAGCGGTAAAAGGCCAGCCAGTCTATGGCAGCGCCCCGCGTGTGCAGGCTGAACGCGCCGTTATCCCACATCACCGACTGACCGTGGCTCAGGCACCAGCCGGCGTCGTCAGGTCGTGCGAAGCTGACGCAGAAATGCTTCCCAGCGAGCTTGTGCAGTTCGCGCCGGGGCGTGAGGGGCGTGCCGTGGTAGTGAATCACCCCGCACCCCGCTTATCCACAAGGTGACTGACCCGGAGACTGCCCCAGGGCGGATAGAGAAATTCTAGATTGGGATGTAAGGGATTGGCCGGAATGGTGGGCGCGGCTGGGATTGAACCAGCGACCCCTGCCGTGTGAAGACAGTGCTCTCCCGCTGAGCTACGCGCCCTTCCCGAAGCGTTGAAGCTCTAGGCGGGGCGCTTTGGGCTGTCAAGCAATCCGCCACACTGGAGGCGGCCGCCGATCCGCCTATATCTCCGCGCAACGGCGATGCGGCCGACACTGAACGGAGAGCGCGATATGCTGGGAACGACACGGCGCCGCACGGCGGCTTTGGCTGTCGGCGGTGCGTTGATCGGCGCCGGGTCCCTTGTCGGCGGCCCGCCTGCGGGCAGCGCGGCAACCCCGGCCGGCGGGATCGACGGGTTGGTTCTGGAGTACCAGTTCTATGCCGGCGGCGTGCACATCATCGACGCCGAGGTCGCGTATATGGCCAGTCGTGGCGACTACAGCATGGAGATCTCGGCCGAACCGGTCGGCCTGCTGGCGCTGATCACCGATTTCCGCTTCGAAGCCTCGGTCGACGGTCGGTTGGAAAGCACGCCGGTCCCCCAGGAATACATGACCGCCAGCTACTTCCAGGAATACATGTGGATGCGCCAGCTGACCTATCTGGAAGACGGTAGCATCGCTGTGGAGATCGATGAACCCGCCGATTTCGAGGAAACCGAGCCGGTTCCGGCCGGCGAACAGGTGGGCACCATCGATCCGTTGAGCGGCACCGTGCTTCTGCTGGAAGCGGTCCGCGCAGGCGACCGCTGTACGCGTACCGTTCCGGTGTTCGACGGCAAGCGGCGGTACGACATCGTCTTCAGCCAGCGCGGTTTTCGGACACTCGACGAGTCGGACCGGAACATCTATGCGGGGAATGCAATTCTGTGCCGGGGCAGCCTGACGCCGCTGTCCGGTGACTGGTCGTATCGAAGCCAGGATGGCGATTGGCGCGAGGATGCGGCCGCCGACGACCGGCGTCACGTGGATGTGTACGTCGCGGAGGTCGTCCCGGGCGCGCCGCATGTGCCTGTACGTTTCGAGGGTTCCAGCGACCGGGGCCGGGTCTATGGGCACCTGGCATCGGTCGAGACCATCGGCCCGGATGGGACCCGCACCGTCTTCAACGTCACCGTCGTCGACTGACCTCCGGCGGATCGGTTACCCCAGAGCGCCGTCTGCCAGCCGCCCGAGCGCGGCTGGCAGATCGTCGAACCGGTTGATGATCACGTCCGCCCCAAGCTGTTCCAGCGGCATGCGGGGGTAGCCGTACGACACCGCGACCGCCGGCACATTGGCGGCGCGCGCGGTCCGGACATCGTTCGCGCTGTCGCCCACCATGGCAGCCTGGTCGGGATCGACCATGATGCGGGCCAGAACCGTCAGCAGGGGGGTCGGATCGGGTTTGCGCTGCGGCAGGCTGTCGCCGGCAACCAGCGCATCCACGTGCTTGTCGATGCCGACGGCTGCCAGGGCGGCGATTGCCGGGCGTTCCGGCTTGTTGGTGCAGATCGCCACCTTGATCCCGGCTCGCCGCAGCGCCGCAAGCGTTTCGGCGACGCCTGGGTAGACGTGGTCTTCGCCGGGCGGGGTTTCCGATAGGCGCCTTCCATATTCGGCCACCAGGACCGACACCGATGTCGCTTCCGGTGTGCCGCCGGCGGCGGCCAGGCTGCGGCGGATCAGGGTCGGCGCCCCGTCGCCGACATACTGCTCGATCTGATCCTGCGGCAGCGTGTTGAGTCCGGCCTCAACCAGCAGGCCGTTCACCGACTCGGCGATGCCCGGCAACGTGTCCATCAGCGTCCCGTCCAGGTCGAAGGCAACGCCACGGAACCGTCTTGTGACCGTGTCGGGAATCAGCATGCGCCCTCCAGGGCTCCGGGAAAGGCCGCGCCACCCTGGAATGACAGCGATCGGCGCCCGGGTCGAGGCCGAAACGCTTTAGGCGCCGCAACCCTGACGTCGTTTCGCCAAGTGAACGATCGAAACATTTGTTGACTTGGGTTCCCGCGGACTGGTGTGGCACACCGCCGAAACCAGTGGGGTACGAGGATTGTTCGGGGGGCCAATGACCAAACGACCTGTCGCCGTGATCATCCTGGCGGCCGGCAAGGGCACGCGGATGCGCTCGGACCGGCCGAAGGTTCTGCATCCCATCGCCGGGAGGCCGATGCTGCGATGGGCCATCGGTGCCGCCGAGGCGTTGGCGCCGGAAAGGATCGGCGTGGTCATCGGCCCGGGCATGGAGGCAGTGGCTGCGGCCGCCGCCCCGTATTCGACACGGATACAGGAGCGCCAGGCCGGCACGGCCGATGCGGTGCAGGCCGCCCGGGACCTGGTCGACGGATTCGACGGCGCCGTGATCATTGCCTTTGCCGACACGCCGCTGGTGCCAGCCGAAACCTATCGGCGGTTGGCCGATGCCCTGGGCAGATCGGCTGCCGATACGCCGTCCGCGATCGCGGTTTTGGGCATGCGCCCGAAAGATCCGGCGCAGTACGGCCGTCTGGTGGTGGCGGATGACGGGTCGCTGACCGCCATCGTCGAATACTTCGATGCCACGCCGGACCAGCGGTCCATCGGCCTATGCAATGCCGGGCTGATGGCCTTCGACGGGCGGTTCCTGCCCGAACTGCTGGACGCCATCGGCAACGACAATGCCAAGGGCGAATTCTATCTGACCGATGCCGTCGGTGTTGCCCGGGGCCGCGGCTTGTCCTGCACCGTGGTCGAAGCGCCTGAGGAAGAGGTCATGGGCATCAACAGCCGCGCGGAGCTGGCCGCGGCCGAAGCCCGCGCGCAGGAACAACTCCGAACGGCGGCGATGGCCGGCGGGGCGACGCTGATCGATCCCGCGACCGTGTATCTGCAGGCGGACACGCAGCTTGGCCGGGATGTGACGGTGGAGCCGTCCGTCGTCTTCGGACCCGGGGTCGTCGTTGAGGATCACGTCACCATCCGCGGGTTCAGCCATCTGGAAGGCGTCGTGGTGCGCCAAGGGGCGATCATCGGCCCGTTTGCCCGGTTGCGGCCGGGCTCGGAGGTGCAGGCCGACGCCCATGTCGGCAACTTCGTGGAGCTGAAGAACACCGTCCTGGGCCGCGGAGCCAAGGCCAACCATCTGGCCTATCTGGGCGATTCGGATATCGGTGCCGGGTCGAATATCGGCGCCGGAACCATCACCTGCAACTACGATGGCTACCTGAAGCACCGGACGGTGATCGGCGAAAACGTGTTCATCGGCTCCAACTCGGCGCTGGTGGCGCCGGTCGCGGTCGGCGACCGGGCCAATGTGGCGGCCGGCAGCGTGATCACCCGCGATGTCGATGCGGACGCGCTGGGCGTGGCGCGGGCCCGGCAGCACGGCATCGAAGGCTGGGCACGGACCTACCGGGCACGCAAATCGGCCGAGAAAGCAGCGGGGAAGGCGGGCAAGGAGCCGGCGCCGTCGTCCGGTGAAGGGTAGGCGGCGATGTGCGGGATCATCGGGATCATCGGCGACCGGGCGGCTGCGCCGCAGCTGATCGAAGCGCTGCGGCGACTGGAGTACCGCGGCTACGACAGCGCCGGCGTCGCCACGCTGGTGAACGGCCGCATCGA
>JANQIU010000022.1 GCA_028281985.1 Alphaproteobacteria bacterium
GGTTCCAACGAGGGTGCATCGGCGCTTCCGGCCGCACCGTCTGCCCCGGATGCCCCGTCGCTGCTGACCGTGGACGCGGATGCGGGTGTTTCGCCGTCCGGTTCGTCGCGACGGAGCCAGGTGGCCAAACGTTCCCGCAGGCCGGGCCCCTGGCCCGCCTTGGGCTTGTCCGTCGCGCCTGCTTCCGCCTGTGCCTCGGCCGCTTGTCGTTCGGCCTCCGCGGCCAGGCGCTCGCGTTCGGCGCGTTCCTCGGCCGCCTGCACCTCGGTCATCAGGCCGTTGATCTTCGCGACATAGGCACGGGTCTCGGCCGGGGCGTGGGGTGCCACCTCGGACCAGGGCAGAGGGGCGCTTGGGTTTCCGGCCTTGCGGTAGGCCCGGCTCATGCCGCCGAAACCGGCGTTGTAGCTGGCGAAGGTGTAGTCGAGCTTGTCGTCGAACTGGCCGAAGCGGTCGCCCCAGCGTTTGTAGAGCTGGCGGTCGTAGTAGATGCCGGCTGCGATGTTCCAGCGCGGATCGCGCAGGCTCTTGATGCTCGGGTTGCTGCGGCGGATGTCGCCGAAGGTGCTCGGCAGGATTTGCATCAGGCCGAGGGCGCCGGCGGGGGAACGGGCTCGGGGATTGAGCGTGGACTCCGCAATGGCCTGGGACTTGAACCAGCGCCAGTCGTGGCCGGGGCCGAAGTAGCGCTTGGCATACTTGCGAAAGTGCTCGTCGTAGCGGTCGGTCCAGCTCGGGTCGTCCACCGGCGGCAGCGGCGTGGCGGCCATGACCTGGGTCGTCAGTCCCAAAGCGGCGATCCAGCCCGTGAGCAGGTGTCCGGTGATGGATCGGCCCGGGGCTGGCCGCGCCACCCGTCGCATCAATTGAGCCCCAGACCGACGACGAGCCCCATGGCGATGCCGATGCCGATGAAAATGCCCATGATCATCATGCCCACCGCCTGATTGCCGCGGGCCAGCTCCGCCTGGACGTCGAAGGCGACGATGTGGCCGAAGATCTTGCAGCCGAACCACATGAACAGCAGGGTCAATGCGCCGCCCATGGCGGCGTAGACGAAGTTCAGTAACGCCGGGTCGAGGAAGTCGGTCATGGCACTGGTCTCGACGGTGATGGATGCGATGGCTCGGTCGTCAGTATACGGAGGTCGGTCGCATCGGGGCCGGACCCGATCCCCCGGGCCCGCCGCGGCGGTCCTCCGCCCGCTGCGATCCGCCGATCGCAGGTCAGCGTTCCCGAGGGCTTCTCGCCGGCCCGGCGGCGTTGCATAGTCCGGCTTGTTGAAACCCCGAGCTCCCGCAGACTACCGAACCGGCGGCCGGTGCGCCGCTGAGCGAGGACCGACATGCCCGTGATCACGAACATCGCCGACCTCAAGCGCCTCTACCGCCGGCGGGTGCCGAGGATGTTCTACGACTATGCGGAGTCCGGCAGCTGGACCGAGCAGACCTTCCGCGAGAACACCAGCGACTTCGCCGAAATCAAGCTGCGCCAGCGCGTTGCGGTGGATATCGATCAGCGCAGCATCGCAGGCCATATGGTGGGTCAGCCGGTGGCCATGCCCGTGGCCCTGGCGCCTGTCGGCCTCACCGGGATGCAGCACGCCGACGGCGAGATCCTCGCGGCGCGGGCGGCGCAGCGCTTCGGTGTGCCCTTCACCCTGTCGACCATGTCAATCTGCTCGATTGAGGACCTGGCCGATGCCGTCGGCGAGCCGTTCTGGTTCCAGCTCTATGTCATGCGCGACCAGGCGTTCATGGAGCGTCTGATCGCCCGCGCCCGTGAGGCCAGGTGTTCCGCATTGGTGCTGACGCTGGACCTCCAGGTGATCGGGCAGAGACACAAGGACCTCAAGAACGGCCTGTCGGCGCCGCCCAAACCGACCCCGGCGGTGCTGCTGGACCTGGCGCGGCGCTGGCGATGGGGGCTGGGCATGCTTGGTACGCGCCGCCGTGGCTTCGGCAACATCGTGGGCCACGTGGAGGGCGTCAGCGATGTATCCAACCTGATGGCCTGGGTCGGCGAGCAGTTCGATCCGAGCCTCGATTGGGCGAAGGTGCGTCGAATCCGAGACCTCTGGCAGGGCCCGCTGATCCTCAAGGGCATCATGGACCCGGACGACGCCCGCCACGCGCTCGACGTCGGCGCCGATGCCGTCGTCGTCTCCAACCACGGCGGGCGCCAGCTCGACGGCGCCTTGAGCTCAATCCGCATGCTGCCGCGCATCCTCGATGCCGTCGCCGACAAGCTGGAGGTCCATCTGGACAGCGGCATCCGCTCCGGACAGGACGTGCTCAAGGCCCTGGCCATGGGCGCCGCCGGCACCTACATCGGCCGCGCCTACGTCTACGGCCTCGGTGCACAGGGCGAGGCCGGGGTCAGCCGGGCGCTCGACGTTATCCACAAGGAACTGGACACCACCATGGGGTTCTGCGGCGAGCGCGACGTCGCAGCACTCGGGCGACACAATCTGCTGCTGCCGGCGGACTTCGCCACCCGCTGGGTGTGAGACCGGACAGAGCGTATTGGGAGCCGGGTGTCCGGCCGCTATTCGAGGTCCAGGATCAGCCGCCATTGCTCGTCCGTCACGGGCATGATGGAAAGCCGGTTGCCCCGTCGCACCAGCGGCAGATGAGCCAGTGGACCGGCCGGGTGGTCCGCTGCCAGCGCCTTGAGTTCCGCCAGCGTGATCGTGCGCTTGGTGTGCCTGACGTATTTGAGATCGACCATGAACCAGCGTGGGTTGTTCGGGTCGCTCTTCGGGTCGTGGTAGTTGGCGTTTGGGTCGAAGGCGGTGTGGTCGGGGTAGCCCTCGCGCACCACTTGGGCGATGCCGACGATGCCGGGCTCCTTGCAGTTGGAGTGATAGAAGAACACCTGGTCGCCGACCTTCATCTCGTCGCGCATCATGTTGCGTGCCTGATAGTTGCGCACGCCATCCCAGGGCTCGGTTTGCCCGGGGCGCGACGCGAGGTCGTCGATGCCGAAGGCATCGGGCTCGGACTTCATCAACCAATGGGCCACTGTGGGTCTGTCTCCTGTGGGTTGTGGGTCCGGGACGGGTCGCGGCGGGATGTCCGGTCCGCTGTCGTCGCGTCGACGCCGGAGCATATCGCATGGGAATCCGGAGTGTCGGCCGCACGCTTTCCTTATACTGGTGTGCTTTGGGTGCCGCCGGGCCGGCGCCACAGGCGATTATCAACCCGACGGGAGTCACTTCGTTATGCAGTCGAGCACCTTCACCGCCGCCGCCGTCGCCCTGCTGGTGGGCGCCAGCCAAGCCCAGGCCGTCGATTTCGGTGACATGATGAACCCGTCGAAGTGGTTTGGTGATAAGGAGGAGCCGCGGCAGCAGCCCATGCCGCCGCAGCTGTACCCGAGCGCGTCACAGTCCTCGATGCCTGCGCAGGTGCCGAGTGCAGCCGACGCGCGGATGCCGGTGCCGGCCCAGGGCCCAGGCATGCCCCAGACGGCGGCGCCGATGCCTGGCCAAGCACAGGTCCCGCAGCCCGGGTATGCGCCCGGCTATGGCTACCCGCCGGCGGCAACCTATGCACCCTACGGCGCGGCCCCGGCCTATCCGCAGGCCGCACCGACCTACGGAGGGGGTTACATGCCCGGTTACGGTGAGGGCTACGCCCCCGGCTATGGCGCCGGCTCTGCGCCCGGTCTGCCGCCCGAGGCGGTTCCGGGTGGGGTGCAGGGCGCTGCTCCTGCCGTTGCCCCGGGCTATGGTTATCCGCCCGCCGGCTATCCGCCTGCAGGTTATGCGCCGGCCCCGGGCTATGGGTACGGGCCGGAACCCTATGGCTACGATCCCTACGGCCCAGGCGATGGCGCGGACCGCAAAGGCGGCTTCAACCCGATGAACATGATGACCGCGCCGATGAAAATGATGGGCGGCGGCAGCGACAGCTCCGATTGATCGGCTCGATCCGGCCGCACGAGCCGTCGCAGAGACCCAACCGGAGGACCCGACCCCATGCAGCAGCGCCCAGCCATCAAGACTGCCCTGCCGAGGCACCGCTACCAGATCAGCGATTACAGCGCGACGGTACTCGGCGACATCGACAGCGATGACGACGAGCGGTATCGCTGGATCTTGGCCCTGGTACCCATGGGCTCGCAGGAGCCCGTGCTCTACGTCTGCGCTCAAGCCGCAGCGGCCGAGCGGACATCGGAGGGGGGCTACGACTTGCGGGTCGTGTCCGAGGCGGTGACCGACGTCGTCGATACCGCGGATCGCTGGGGCGATCTCGAGATCTTCACCGAACAGGCGCTGGATCTCGCCTGCCAAGTGCTGGGCCTGCAGAGCGACATGGTCGTCAAGCTGATGTGAGCGCACCGGCCGCGGCCTTGAGGCGGCGCCCCAGTATTCTGGGATGTGGGATGTGGGATGTGGGATGTGGGATGTGGGGTGTGGCATTCCTGCTGCGTTCTCTGCCTGGACGTGACGCATGGCGGCCGGTCGCGTGTGCCGCGTCGACCTCCCGTAACGCGTCCTTCGGGTTGCATGCACTTTGGCGGAGAGCGTTCGCTCGCGGGCCGGTACGGTGAGATTCGAGCCTCGCCACCTCCCG
The DNA here is from genome assembly GCA_028281985.1 of Alphaproteobacteria bacterium. Taxonomy (GTDB): domain Bacteria; phylum Pseudomonadota; class Alphaproteobacteria; order DSM-16000; family Inquilinaceae; genus JANQIU01. Next base: position 4,581 of record JANQIU010000022.1, read on the forward strand.
GCGAGCTTGCCACGATACCCCTTTGAGGTGGGTGCGTCTCCTGCGGAC
>JANQIU010000146.1 GCA_028281985.1 Alphaproteobacteria bacterium
CGGTAACCGACGCACCGTGCTTGCCGCCGCGGCGCGCAAGCACGGTGCTTCGGTTACCGTGATCGAAGCAGCCGACCGCCTGTGTTCAAGGGCCGCGCCGCTGGCCTTGTCCGACTACCTGCACGACCTGCACACCCGCCACGGCGTCGGTCTCCACCTGAAGGCGGCGGTGACCGAAATCCGCGCAGGGCAGGGGGCGCCGCTCGCCGTGTCGCTGGCGAACGGCCCGGACCTGACGGCCGACGCTGTGGTCGTCGGGATCGGCGCCGTTGCAGAGGATGGCCTGGCCCGCACAGCCGGCCTGGACGGCGCCGACGGCATCCTGACCGATGCCGCCGGGCGCACCGAAGATCCGGCCGTCTTCGCCTGCGGCGACGTGGCCCGCTACCCGCACCCCGCCTGGGACGGCGCCGTCATCCGCCTGGAGAGCTGGGCCAATGCCCGCGACCAGGCGACCGCCTGCGCCCACGCCTTGCTCGGCCTGCCGGAACCGCCGGTGGAGCCGCCGTGGTTCTGGTCCGACCAGTACGGCGTCAACATCCAGATCGTCGGTCGCCCGCCCGACACCCTGGGTGACGCCCCACCTCTTCGCCGCGCCGGCGGCGCCCCCGACCGCTTCTCCCTGTTCTGGCTGAAGGGCGACCATCTGACCGCGGCCATCGCCGTCAATCAGCCCATGGACATCAAGATCGCCAAACGCCTGATCGCCGCCGCGATGCCGGTGGACACCGCGGTCCTCGCCGATCCGGGTGCCAACTTGCGGACGCTGCTGCGCCGGCCCGGTTGAGAGGTGTGGAGCGATTGTAGTCAGTCATCCGATCGACGACCGCTCGGCGCCTCAAGGCCCGGTCCGCTCGCTATCTTCCGGTTTTGATCAGCGGCAGGTCCCGGGTCAGCTCACGAAAGCCGACGCCGTAATACATGTTCCGGGCGGCGGGATGCGCTGGCGCACCAAGACACGCCACCAGCATTCGGTTTGCACCGGCGTTCTTGGCCAACTGCATGCCGTGGAGCTGCAGCGCGGTGCCCAGTCCCTGGCGACGGAAGTTGCGGTGCGTGCCGACCGGTTCGAATTCGGCGGTCTGCGTTGCGCTGTCCAGCCAGACGATCGCCGTGGCAGCCAACATACCGTCGGGCGCCGCGATCAACACATGCAGATCGGGTCGGTAGGGCCAGGTCTGCCGGACCCGCTCGAACGCCGCCTCTGTGAAGCTGGACCGATGCCACGCGTCCCGATGCGCCGTGGCGGCGTCCGATATCGAGACATCGTTGGCCGTCACAAACCGGAAGCCTTCGGGCAGTACCGGTTTCGGCAGGTCCGTCAGCGCCCGTGTATTGAACTGCACCCAAGAACCGCTGTCCGAACCCGCCTCCGCATCGAATTCGTACCCATGGGCAGCGGCGGTCGCCTGCGCCTGTACGTCTGCGGATTGTACGATCAGCAACCGGTCAACGCCGCCCGCCAGATCGTCGTACCAGTCCAGGATCTCGGTCAGCAGCTCTGGCCGCGCCGGATGTGCCTGCCAGGTCAGGTTGGCCGCCCTTTGCTCACGGAACCCCCCGTCATCGCGCGGCACCCGGTAGGGCAGGCACGCCCACGCCCACGCCACCAGCCGGCCGTCGGTAAACCACATCCGGTGGCGCCAGAACTCGTGGAATGCGTCGAAATCCTTGGCCCAGACCCAGGCCAGTTCACCGACGGTCGCATCGCCGTTCAGCAGTTCCGGCCGGAGTGCGGTGACCTCCTGGGCCAGGCCCTGCATCAGCCGGAGTTCCGTCGGGCCGAGACTTCCCATGCGGACACCATCGAAGGGCTGGCACGTTCTGTCGAGGATATCGATGTCGGCCTTATGCGTGGAGCTGTCCGTTGTCGGCGGTCCGGTGCGGCGGGGCCATGGCTCTCGTGCGGTCCCGCGGCGCCGTGATCAGCACCGACACGTTTGCCCGGAACCAGTCCCCCTGGACGACCTGCAACAGGGTCCGCGCCGCGGGGGCATACACCTTCACCTCCTCGAAGTTGGGGGTCGACAGGGTCTTCTGCATCAGCAGGGCGTCTGCGTTCAGGTATCGCGGCAGCACGCCACCGAACCAGTATCCGGCCGCGCGCAGCATTTCGACGGCGGCATCGACCGTCGGCGTGCCCATGTCGACAAGGACCTGGACCACTGCGCGATCGCTGCTGCGCGCCTGGCGTTCGACCGCCAAGACCCGGTCGGCCAGATCACGCCCCGCACGGGCGACGGTGATCTTGGTCAGATCCAGGGTCGGCACGTCGGCTACTTCGGCGACGGACGTGGTCGGCAGGGGCAGGTCGGTGTGCGGGTGCACGAAGCGCCGGGGCGTGCCTGCCTGGCGGAACAGGTCGGTGATCACCGGGGCGTAGGCCCGCGGTAGATGCATATCCAGGTCCGGCGACGGCTTCAGCGTGCGGAACGCGAACAGCGTTGCCACCCGGCCCCGCGATGCCCCTTCCTTGGCGAAGAGCCGGGCGGGCGTGTAGTCGATCTCGAACGCGGCGTCGGTGAATCCGGCGCTGGCCAGGGAACGCTGGGACATGACGTGATTGCACACGGGTGTGGCGAACAGGGTCTCGCAGTCATGCGATCGTCCCGCCTCCTCGATCACCAGATCCATCAGCCGGCTCAACAGACCGGCGCCCCGGTAGGTGGGGTGGACCAGGCCCTGCGCCACCTCCATCGCCCCGGCAAAAGGCGCGCTTCTGACCAGCGCCAGATGCGCAGCGACGCGCCCGGTCTGGTCGCGGCAGACGTAGGAGCAGATCGTGCCCTGCCGGTTCGCCCCGGCAAGGTAGTCCGGATCGTAGACGTCGGGGCACGGATATGCGTCGCCATAGATCGTGCGAAAGAGATCAACGAGCGAGGAAGCGTCCTCATCGCGAAACCGGTCGATGGCCAGGCCATGGTCGACGATCGGCGGAATGCTTGAAAGAAACGACATACTGGAGATCTCCGGCTGCAATCATTGTCGCCGGCGGAGATTTCCAAAAGTCAATGAGCGATGAGTTAAAAACAACCAAGAGAAAATGTTAATATGGGTTAGGAGGTTCGTAAACTGTCATTAAGTTCTGTAAAAGGAATAGTTGATGTTGTTCATGATTAAGTGAATAAAAGCGAACCGATTAGTATGCGCTCAACATTCACGGGTTCATCAAGTTTATAAGTTAGAAAACTATCTTTTCGCCACTGGCAAACGAAAAAAATGTTGAGAACCCCAGGATATAAGCCACATTCTCCGTATTATTGACGAGCGGCAGCAGTAGTCTGTGATACAATACCGGAGAGTTTTTTTCCCTCCAGGTCATGTCCGTTTCTATGTATGCGGGTATTTTTTCTTTCAAACAAACGATGTAGTGATCTATGACTTGAGGTGCCAGGCTTCCGGGAATGAGATCCACGATTCTTCGGCCGGTTACCTCAAAACCATAGAGGCTCCTATAGGCTGTTCCCGCAACCTTTACATTAAGTTCTTCTAGTGTCTCTCCTTCGACCAAGTAAATAGTTGGCCAAAATCTGTAGAAATCAATTGGATCGATGTCGGAGCGAGACGGGGTCGGCTTTTCGCCGCGCTTGGACAGCCAATAGTCCATCATCCAGCGCATCTCGGGGTCGGCATTTACCGGAAGAATCTCGAGTAAATCTTCCCGAGAGGACATTCGAAGATGCCCCGCTAGCCCATTTGCCTGGGCGTCGTCGGCATTCGACGCCGCGCAGACCCGCGCATCAGGTAACCGAATGGCATCGAAGTTGAGCCGGCCATCGCATGAAGTCCATTTCCGCCGGTGCCTCGAGCGGGCGCGGTACCCGTTTCCGCCAGACTGGACGCCGCAGTTCAGATCAGCCTGGATCGCCGTCGGGGAGGCGCCTCAGGCCGATGATCGTCCCTGCCAGTGCCCATGATCGTGAGAGACTGTTCCTGCCGTGTGTTTGCGAGCCCGTGGGATCGGAAACGCATAAAACTTCGAATTCGATGGTACTGAGGCGTGCAGTCACGGGCAAGCCGGATACGCCGATGGGTGATCCAAACCAAGAACTGGTGCCGATATCGTCATGTCGACGACGCGGGATCGGGGCGCGCCTTCCTTGGTCTATTGACCGGTTGCCGTCTGCCAACTGTGGGAAAGGATCGAGTGGCGGGCTGGCCAGTTCAGAAAGGTGGCGGAGATCTGCCCGACCGAAGTGGCAAACCCCTCAGTTGATCTCCATAGCGTCCAGCAGATTGGCGAATGACGCGCCATGCATGTCGCGATCCAGGCGGGTGCCCTGCACCTGCGGTCGCGGCAGGCTGAACTTCAGGACGTTCAGGTCGGCGATTTCGAACCGTTTCAGGTTCGCCGCATCCGTTTTCAGCACGGCGGCGACGCGGTCGGTGGACAGCGACCGGCACACCCGCGCGAACACCTCCGGCGTCCCGCAGAAGATGTCGCAGGTCAGCCAGAACGGCCCGGCGTTCTTCGACCGTACCTTTTTTGCGATATCGCCAAGCCGGCTCACGCCCCGATCTCCATCGTATCCAGACGGAAGGCCGCCATGGGGTGGTCGAGTTCCAGCACATGGTTCAGGCAGAATTCGTGAATGGCCCCGCGCGACATCTCGGCTGGCGAGAACGGGAAGGCGAAGGTCGGCATCGGCTCCTGTTCGGTCAGCGGGTGGTGGAGCAGGTACGGGTTGGTGATCTTCGCCACCTCCGCCGACAGGGCTTCGGTTTCCGCCGTCACGATGCTCAGGATGCCGACTTCGCTGCCGATCCGCGCGCCGGTGTCCAGCGGCCCCAAGGTGGCATCCGCGCCGATGATGCGGAGTTCGAGGGAGAACCCGTCGCCGACGCGGGCGCGGGCCTTCGCGGTGCATTTGGCCTGAATGTCGTCGCACCAGGCCTGGATGTTCGCGACATATCGCGGATCGCGGACCAGCGCCAGCGAGACCGTCTGGAACCCGGCGCGGCGGGCACCCTCCAGCTTCACCGTGTAGCGGTCGGACGGAACCCATTCGCTGCCGGTCACCCGCACGCGCTGGTCGTCGACCGGGGTGTAGGTCGCGCGGGTGACGTCCAGATGCCCGCCCGGTTCATAGAGCACGTAAGGGTCGCTGTTCTCGTACAGCATATGGGCCGACACCGTGTAGGGCGTCGCCTGGGTCTGCGCCGCCATCGGCGTGATCACGAACCCGTCCGCATCGAAATCGATCAGGATGGTGCCCGAGTTCGGGTTGGTCGTCGCCAACGCCCCGCATTCGCCGATCTTCGCGCCGTGCCAGGCGCCGCCGGGATGGCATCCGCGGGCCAGCGGCAGCGCGGAGATGATGGCCGTGTCGGTGGTCCGCCCGGCGATGACGATGTCCGCCCCGGTGGCAAGGGCCGCCTGGATCTGTTCCGCCCCCGCCAGGGCGACGATGTTGGTGCAGCTCAACAACAGCTCGCTGGAGATTTCCGGGGCCGGCCAAAGCGGGGTGATCCGTCCGGCGTCCAGGGCCGCGGCCATGGCGGCCCCGTCCTGACCGCTCTTCAGAACCGCCAACTTCAGGTGCTCGCCGGTTTCCGCGGCGATCTCGCGCGTGATGTCCACCAGCCAGTCGACCGCGCTGTCGGCGCCGCAGGTGCCGGCGGTGCCGACGACCAGCGGCACGCCGGCCTGGGCGCGGGCCGCCATCAACTCCCTCCACTCGGCCTTCACCGAGCTGCGCGAGTATTTCGAGGTCCCGGTCCCCAGATAGTGCGGCCCGCTGGCGGTGGAGCCGCCGTCGACGGCGATGAGATCCGGCTTCTCCGCCACGCCCCGGG
>JANQIU010000145.1 GCA_028281985.1 Alphaproteobacteria bacterium
CCCGGATCCCTTGGCCAGGCCGAACGGGCGATGCAGGAGGCGGGCGAGATGCTGGGCGCCGGCGACCCGGGCGGCGCCGTGCCCCGCCAGGGCGAGGCCATCGATGCGCTGCAGCAGGGCCTGGAAAGTCTGGTGCAGCAGGCGATGGAGCAGATGGCCCAGCAGGGTATGCCCCAGATTGGCCCCGCAGGTCAGGGCCAGCAGCCAGGCCGCGATCCCCTGGGGCGGCCGGCCAGCGGGTCGACCGGATCGGCGACCCAGGGGGTCGACCTGCCCCAGGATGCGGATGTGCAGCGCAGCCGGGAGATCCTCCACGAGTTGCGCCGGCGCCTGGGCGACCGGGAATTGCCCGGCTACGAGCGTGACTACCTGGAACGTCTGATGGACCTGTTCTAGGCAGGCTCGGCGACCGGCTACAGCGCCCGGTTTTCCGCCAGGCAGGTGCGCACCAGCCGTCGCAGGTCGGCCAGGGCGAACGGTTTTTCGATCACTTCCTGGAACAGGAACTCCAGCCCGCTGGCCCGCCGGCGCTCGTCCGGGTAGCCGCTCATCAGCAGGATCGCGGTATCGGGGAAGTCCTTGGCCACTTTCAGCGCCAGCTCGATCCCATCGATGCCCGGCATGACGATGTCGGTCAGCACCATGTCGAAGGGGCTTCTAGCCAGCGCCTCCAGCGCCTGGAGGCCGTCTTCCGCCGCGACCACCGCGTAGCCGTCGGCGACCAGGGCTTTGGTCACCAGGGTTCGCGCCGCCGGTTCGTCGTCGACGACAAGGATCCGCGGGATCGCACCGCCCAAGTCGTCGCCGCCGGGGTCGTCGCCACCGATCGGGCGGGTGTCAGGCTGGCCATCATGCTTCGGCTCGTCCGTGTCGTCCTCCACCATGCCTTCAGCCGGCCGTATCGCCATGTCCGTCGGGCTCTTGTTCGTCGGGCGAAGGGTGTAGCGGGAACGCGGTTGCGTCCATGCCGTTTTGCGGATCCGCCGGCAAGAGATGGAATCGCGCCGTATCGCCGTCATAGTCGGCGAACCGTGCCTCGAAGGTCGTCACCTCGCCCGGTGCCAGGCGGTCAACCGGCGGGTTGATCGTCCAGCTATGCAGCACCTCGCCGTCTTCGGACCGCAGCTCTCCCGTCAGACGCGGGACCAGCCGGGCCACGTCGGAGGCATTGCCGATTTCGATCGGCAGGACCCAGATCGACTGGTCACCGTCGGCAAGCAGGGTCGGCGTTCCGACAGTGGGCTCGAGGCCGGGGCCGAAGGACGGTCCCCAGGCTGCGGCTTCCAGATCGATGTCGATGCCAAGGCGATCGTAGAGCTGGACCGCCGGCGGCCATAACAGGACGACCTGTGTCCGGCCCATGTACCCCGCCGTCAGGATGCCGCCGACCAGAAGGGCCAGCAGCACCCAGCCGACGAGAACGGGGCTGCGCCGCCGGGCGCCGGGCATTGCCGGCAGGTTGGTGCCCGGCGTCTTGGGTTCCGGCGGTGCGGATGGGGTTTCGTCGTCCAGGTTAGGCGGCGGCGGTTCCGCCGGTGCGGCTTCGACCCGGTCGGACGGGCGCCGCGGTTCCGGCGCCGGTGCCGGGCGCTGTGCGTCGGCGGACGCCGCGAGATCGTCTTCCGAGGCCGTCTGATGCCAGACATGGCCGCAGTTGGCGCAGCGAACACGCCGGCCCTTGGCACCGATCGCCGCCGGATCGACGACGAATCGCGTGGAACACGACGGACAGGAAACGATCATCCGGGCAACGGCAGCGCGGTCTTATGGGACTCAAGAGCTTATAGGATGCGGTTCGGTCGGCGCGCAAGGAACGCCGCTTCGAAGGGCACCGCGGCAGCCGCGATCGATGGGCAGGGCCTTCGGGTGGACGGCGGGGGCGGCCCGGGGCATGTTGGCAGCGGTGTCCAATGGGCCCGCAACGGGCTCCGGTGTGGAGTAACTGGTGGCAACCGGCATCGTCATGCAGTTCGACAACGTCGCCATGCGATATGGGGACGGGCCAGAAATCCTGCACGATGTGAGCTTCTCCATCCCGGCCGGGTCGTTCCGATTCATCGCCGGCCCCAGCGGTGCCGGCAAATCGACGCTTCTGCGCCTGATGTCTTTGGCGGCGCCGCCTTCCCGTGGTGCGGTGTCCCTGTTCGGTCGTGACATTGCCAGTGCGCCCCGCCGGTCATTGCCGGAACTGCGTCGGCGAATCGGCGTGGTGTTCCAGGATTTCCGGCTGATCGACCATCTGTCCTCAATCGACAACGTCGCCCTGCCGCTGCGCATCGCCGGTCTGCGTGATGCGGAGACGATGGATCATGTGGAGGAACTGCTGCGCTGGGTCGGGCTGGAGGACGAGCAGATGCGCTGCCGCCCATCGCAGCTTTCCGGTGGAGAGCAGCAGCGCGTGGCCATTGCCCGCGCCGTCATCAGCCAGCCCCGGCTGCTTCTGGCCGACGAGCCGACAGGCAATGTCGACGATCGGATCGGTTGGCGTCTGCTGCGCCTGTTCGAGGAGCTGAACAAGCTGGGGACCACGATCGTCATCGCCACGCACAGCGAAGCGATGCTGCGGCGGTTTCCCCATCCCGTTCTGCACCTGCAGGACGGGCAGCTGCTGCTGCCATCCGACGAGCCGGGGGCGGACGCGGGCCATGGCTGACCGCTCGCTACCCGACGACGCGGCCCAGGAGAGCCTTCCCGACCTGCCGGTCGACGACGGCGATCCGGCAACGGACGAGGCCTCGCTGGCGGTAGAGACAGTGACCGGCCCCCGGCCGCGGCGTCGTCGCCGG
>JANQIU010000185.1 GCA_028281985.1 Alphaproteobacteria bacterium
TGTCGTCGTAGGCGCGTCCGAGAAACAACCGGAACGGAAGCCGTTCGAAACAGGTGAACCGGTCGAGACTTTCCCCGGCGCCATACCCGGTGACGCAGATCAGCCGCTTGACCCCGGCGGTTTCCATGGCCGGAAGGAGCACCTCGGTGGCGCGGGAGAAAAGGGTGACGGGCTTGAGCACCATCTCCGGGCTCGCGGCGATGCCGAGGGCCTGCACGACCGCGTCCACTCCGTCCAGGGCCGCCGTCACCTGCTCCGGGTCGAGGGCGTCGCCGCGCCAGGCTTCGAGATTGGGATGAGCAGGCCGGATGCGGCCGGAGGAGCGGGCGAAGGCCCGTACCCGGTGACCGGCGTCCAGCGCCAGTTTGACGGTCTCGAGGCCGATGCCGCGGCTGGCGCCGATGATCAGAACTGTGGACATGACGCTGTTCTCTTTTCTGTCACCGAATCAGAGGGCTATACGCCGACGAACGGCTGGACCAGCCGCGGCAGCAGGCCGGTGAAGCGCAGCGGGGCGTCGGCGGCGATCAGGCAGATGCAGTCCTGGTCTGTATCGGCCACCGGCTGGTGCTCCCGGTCCGCGTCCAGGTCCGCCAGGTCGCCGCTCCGGAAACGCCCCAGTTCGTCGCAGAACGATCCGCGCAGAACCAGGGTCAGCTCGCTCCCCCGATGCCCGTGGTGCGGCACCGCGGTGCCGGGGGCGATGCGGAGCAGGCGCAAGGTGCCCGATTCCGGATGCCGCATCGGCAGCGCGTGATGGCGCACGCCGGGCGCCAGGGTCCGCCAGGGGACCGAGGCCAGGTCACCCGGGAGGTAGTCCGTCAACGGCGCCGGCACGTCCGGCGGGGGAATGCGCGGCGGCGCGGGGTCGGCCGGGGAGTCCTGGGGAATGTCGGGAATGCGGGCCAGCAGGGTGTCGAGAAGACCCTGGCCGATGTCCGTTGCCGGCAGCGAGTCCAGGGTGATGCCGCCCATTTCCTCGGCCAGCTCCAGGTCGCGGCGGCAGCGGGGGCATTGGGACAGATGTGCGGCCACCACCAGGGACAACCCTTCGTTCAAGGCCCCGGCGGCATAGGCGACCAACGTCGCTTCGGACGGATGATGATGAATGGTCATCGGTCGTCTCCCAGGAGGTCGCGCGCCTTCTTGAACGCCAGGCGCAGGCGCGATTTGACGGTTCCGAGGGGCAGGCCGAGCTTCTCGGCGATGGCCGGGTGGGGCAGGTCCTCGAGGAACGACATCTGAATCACCTGGGCCTGATCGGGGGGCAGGGCCGCCATCATGGCCCGAATCCGTTGCGCGGTCTGATCGGCAGCGACCCGGTCTTCGGCATCCGCGGAATCGTCGACGAGTTCCACATCCTCCACGGACACGGTGGGACGGTTGTCGCGGCGCAGCGAATCGATCCGCCGGTTGCGGGCGATGGTGAACACCCAGGTGCCGGGCGACGCTTTCGCGGGATCATAGAGCGGGGCCTTGCGCCAAACGGTCATCATGGTCTCCTGGACCAGGTCGTCCGCCTGTTCGGCCGAGGCGCCGCCGCGCATCATGAACGATTTGACGCGTGGTGCGAAATGGCCGAAGAGGGCGATGAACGCCTGCCGGTCCTGCCTGTCGGCAATCGCTTTGACATAACCTGCCAGTCGACCCGCGAGAGCTCTCCCGTCGGTCGGTTCCATCAGCAGTTCGGAGGCGGTCGCAGCGTTTGCCATGGTGGTTCCTGGCGGTTCTACGGTCCGGTCGCTCATTCGGATCACCTGCCCTTCGCCAAATCGATTATCCTTTAAGTTAGTATTCCGGACGGTCGGGTCCAGAGGTGGAGTGATCCGAGTTATCATTCGTTGCGTATTCTTGCTAGACAATGCTCTCCGGCATGCCAACAGCAGGTGGACAACCGAAAATGCGTATTGCCATCATCGGAACCGGCGTTTCCGGCTTGTCGGCGGCGTGGCTTCTCTCCCGCAGCCACGACGTGACCGTATACGAGAAGGACGACACCCCGGGCGGCCATGCCAACACGGTGGACGTGGACGTCCCGGAGGCCGGGCCGATCTCCGTCGACACCGGGTTCATCGTCTACAACACCCGCAATTACCCCAACTTGGTGGCCCTGTTCGACCACTTCGACATTCCGACCCAGGCAACCGCCATGTCGTTCTCGGTGTCCGTCGACGACGGTGGGTTCGAGTACTCCGGCTCGGGTTTGAACGGACTGCTGGCCCAGCGCCGCAACGTGTTCCGGCCACGCCTGTGGTCGATGGTCCGCGACCTCCGCCGGTTCTACGCCGAAGCACCGGACATCCTGAGCCGGAACGGCCTGGCCGATAGGACCCTCGGCGACCTGCTGCGGGACGGCGGTTACGGCGACGCGTTCGTCGAAGACCACATCCTGCCCATGGGCGCCGCCATCTGGTCGACCCCGAAACGGCGGATGCTGGATTATCCGGCGGCCGCTTTCGTCGCCTTCCTGGAAAACCACGGCCTGCTGCAGTTCCGCGACCGGCCGCAATGGCGGACGGTGGTCGGCGGCAGCCGCGAATACGTCAGGCGCCTGACCGCCCCCTTCGCCGACCGGATCCGGGTCAACACCGCAGTGGAGGCGGTCACCCGCACGTCCGGCGGGGTGACCGTGGAAGACCGTCA
>JANQIU010000194.1 GCA_028281985.1 Alphaproteobacteria bacterium
TGGTGTTCCAGAACCGCTTCCTGGCCACCGGCGCCCGCGGTGTCGCGGTGTATCGCGAGATCCTGACCCGGCTGCGCGAGGCGCCGGCGGCCGCGTGACCGGGCATCGCACCGCAGCCCGTTTTGCGCAGCGGTGTGTTTTGGACGAACCCGCCGATGTCTGAGCTTTCAGGAGCGGCGCGTCTCTCTTCTCAAGGGGTGGCCATGGCTCTGATACCACCGGCCGGATCTGGGCCGGGTGCTCGACAGCTTCTGGACGATCCTGTGTGTCGCCCGCTTGAGCCCAACGAGACGCAATCTACCACAATAAACGTGCGTCCAGAACCTATGCAGAAGTAAATATTGCGTACCTTCAGTAGATTTTTTCTATTCGATATTCTCGTGTGGGTTTTATATTGCAGGATTTCTCTATCACACTTAACGGGCATCACGAGTTAATGGTCTTTCAACAGATTTCGCTTATCCAAACACGTGATTTGTCTGTGTTGGGCTAATGCATCGCCCAAACTATTGAAGGACTCTGTACGATGACCAAGGGCCTGAAACTTAAAGTCGGTGCAAAAATCGGAATCGGTTTTGCGGTCGTGCTGGGCCTGCTCGTGATCACCAGCGGCGTCGGTTACGTCTCGCTGAACGGTGCCAACAGCAACTTCGGCGACTATCGTGAGCTGGCGCGGTCAACCAATGCTGTCGGCCGGGTTCAGGCCAACATGCTGATGACCCGGATGAACGTGAAGGACTTCATCATCCGCGGCACGCCTGAAGAAGCCGATGAGGTCCGCCACTATGCGGCGTTCACGGGCGACCTGATCGAAGAGGCCCTGATGCTCGTCACCGAAGACGACCACATCCGGCTGCTTGAAACGATCCGCGACGACATTGCGGCCTACACCGGTCACTTCGAAGAGGTGGTCGCACGCCAGCAGCGGCGCGATGAGATCGTCAACGGCGGCCTCAACCAGATCGGGCCGCAGATCGAGCGCAAGCTGACCGAGATCATGGATAGTGCGTTCCAGGCCGACGACGCGGAAGCCGCCGTTTATGCCGGCCGCGTGCTGCGCAATCTGCTGCTGGGTCGTCTCTATGTCATGCGCTTCCTGGTCGACAACGACGATGCGTCCTATGAACGTGTGCAGCGGGAATTCGAAGCCCTCGGCACGGCCGCGGAAACGCTTCTCGCCAGCCTGCAGAACCCCGTGCGCCGCCAGCTAGCGGCCGAAGTCGAACAACTTGTCAGCGAATACCGTGCCGCCTTCACCGAGGTGTATGGGGTCATCACGGAACGCAACGGCATCATCGCCGATGAACTCGATATCATCGGCCCCCGGATCGCCGGTGACATCGAAGACTTCAAGCTGGCGATCAAGGACGCGCAGGACACGCTGGGCCCGCAGGCCACCGAAGCCATCAACAGCGCGGTGACCACGATGCTGGCCGTTGCCGGCGTGGCCCTGGTGGTCGGCGCCCTGGCGGCCCTCCTCATCGGCCGCGGCATCTCCCGCCCGGTGGTCAGCATGACCGGCGCGATGCGCCGTATCGCCGACGGCGACACCTCTGCCGAGGTACCGGCCCAGAACCAGCAGGACGAGATCGGCGAGATGGCGGCGGCGGTGCAGGTGTTCAAGGAGAACGCCATCCGTATCGACCGGATGCGCGTCGAGCAGGAAGAGGCGGAGAAGCAGGCGGAAGCGGAGAAGCGCGCTGCCATGCAAAGCTTGGCCGGCGAGTTCGAGGCAAAGGTCGGCCATGTGGTGCAGAACCTGACCGCCTCGGCCACCGAACTGCAATCGACCGCCGAGTCCATGTCGGCGATTTCCGAAGAGACAAGCAGTCAGGCGACCACCGTCGCCAGTGCCTCGGAACAGACAACCGCCAATGTCGAGAACGTGGCGTCGGCGGCGACCGAACTGGGCAGCTCGATCGGCGAGATCAGCCAGCAGGTCCAGCGCCAGGCCAGCATGGCCGAAGAGGCGGCCATGGCCGCGAAGTCCAGCAACGAGCAGGTGCGCAGCCTGGCGGAACGGGCCGACAGCATTGGCGAAGTCGTCAATCTGATCACCAGCATCGCCGAGCAGACCAACCTGCTGGCGCTGAACGCCACCATCGAGGCTGCGCGCGCCGGTGATGCGGGAAAGGGCTTCGCCGTGGTCGCAAGCGAGGTGAAGTCGCTGGCCAACCAGACCGCGAGGGCGACCGAGCAGATCGCCGAGCAGATCAAGGCGGTCCAGGAACAGACCGGGTCGACCGTGGATGCCATCGGCCTGATCAACGAGAAGGTCGACACGGTCAAGGAGGTCGCGGCCGCCGTCGCCTCGGCCATCGAGGAGCAGAACGCCGCGACGCAGGAGATCGGCCGCAACGCGCAGGAGGCCTCGGCGGGCACCCGGCAGGTCTCGGAATCGATCACCAGCGTCACCCAGGCGGCTGGCGAGGCCGGGCAGGGCTCCACCGATGTCCTGAATGCGTCGCGCGAACTGGCGCAACAGGGCGAGGCGCTGTCGGGCGAGGTGGCCGCCTTCATCGAGCAGGTCCGCGCCGCCTAGGGTGCGGACAGAGGCAGCAGCGCATTATCGCGCTGCCGGTCCGTCCGGTCCGGGTGTGAAGGCGATCAGGACAGGTCGCCGACCCGGCTTTCCACATGCGCGGCAAAGCCGGCGCCGGCTTCGGCATAGGTGCTGAAGGCGATGTCGGCGCCGGCCAGGTCCAGCTCTTCGGCCCGGTCGGGATACTGCGCCAGGGCGGCGATGTAGCCCGCATACCCGCCGGACCGGAGCTGCACCAGCGCGTGCATGTTGGCGTCGTGATCCGGCATGGCGAGCATGACCATGTCGAATTTCGGCCGGCCGTGCCGGAACCAGAAATCGGGGTCGGTGGCGTCGCCCAGTATCACGTTGCGCCCGGTCTGCCGGTGGTCGGCGACCTTGACCGGGTCGACGTCGAACCCGGCGATCACGTCGCCGCGCTTCTCACGCAGATAGTCGTAGGCGCCGGTGCCGATGCGGCCCATGCCGAAGATCGCGACCTGGGCGTCGCCGGTGTCGATGACCTGTTCCTCCGGATGCAGTTCCACCGGTTCATAACGGGCCATCCGGTCCTGCAACCGGGCGTAGACCGCATGCGCCCGGGCGTTGAACGGGGCGGCCGCGGCAAACGAGATCGACATGGCGATGGCGATGGCGACGACCCATTCGGGACCCAGCCACCCGTTGGTGACGGCGATCGCCCCGACGATCAGCCCGAATTCGCTGTAGTTGGACAGGACCAGCGACGCCAGGGTGGCGGTGCGGGGGCGTAGCCGCAGCCGCGTCAGGATGGCGAAGAACAGCAACGCCTTGCCCGGCAGCAACAGGACCAGAAGGGTCGCCATCATCAGCTCACCGGGGCCCGGCAGCCCCGACAGACCGATACTCAGGAAGAAGCCGACCAGAAAGACTTCCTTGAACGAGAACAGAGATTCCGCGATCTCCGACGCCTTCCTGTGGCCGGCCAGCAGCATGCCCAGGGCCAGTGCGCCAAGATCGGCCTTCAACCCGGCCAGATTGAAGATCTCCACCCCCAGCGCCAGCGCGGCGAAGAACCCGAACAGCGGCAACAGCTCGCCATGGCCGACGCGATCCAACAGCCGGAACAGGAACGGGCGCAGGAGTATCAGGCCGATCAGCGCCGGCGCCCAGACTTCCGGCAGCTTGCCGGTGGAGACGGTCAGGAACACCACCGCGAACACGTCCTGCACGATCAGGATGCCGATGGCGGTGCGGCCGTGCAGCGAGGCCAGTTCGCCCTTGCCCTCCAGCACCTTCACCGCGAACACGGTGCTGGAGAAGCTGAGCGCGAAGCCGACGACCACCGCGGTGCCGAGCCCCATGCCGGCAACCAGCGGCAGGCCCAGAACGCCAAGGATCAGCATCACAAGGCCCAACCCGGCGGTGGTGAGCAGCGCATGCACCGACGCCGTCCCCCAGACCTCTGGCCGCAGCAGGCTCTTGATCTTCAGCTTCAGGCCGATGGTGAACAGCAGCAGTGTGACGCCGGTGTCGGCGATCACCTGCAGCGTCTCGTCGGAACGCACGCCGAACCCGTTCAGCACGAAGCCGGCGACCAGAAACCCCACCAGCGGCGGCAGGCCCACCTGGCGTGCAGCAAAGCCGCATCCGAACGCCGCAACGATGCCGATCGCGAACACATCGCTGATGGCCACCGTGTCCATCGCCCGGGTCTGTCCTCCCGCGAAAGTGTCGGGCGCGTCCCATCGTGAAGGCCCGGGGGTCGGACAGGAAGGGTTCCGCCCGGGACTGCCACCGTCAAGCAGGCATGCGTATGGCGTCCCGGGTCAGCCGATGACCCGGACGGTGGCCCGGATCACGGCACCGGGGTCAATTCCCCATCGCCGTCCAGGTACCGCCCGGCGATCCGCGAGCGTTGGATCCACCCGTCGCGGCGCGACAGATCATAGCTTTCGATCAGGAAGGCGCCGTCGTCGCGCCGCAGGCGGAGGACGGCGTGTGCCGCGAACCAGTCGGCCTCGCGTTGCCACAGCGTCGCATGCGGCGGGTCGGGCAGGGCCCGGTCGGGATAGTCGGCGGGGGTGTCGACGGCTTCCGGCGGCATGCCGTCCGCCCGCCAGAGATGCTGCCAGGTCCCGCCGCCATCCCGGGTTTCGTAAGCGCTGAAGTCGCCGCCAAACGGCGCTTCGGTGAAGACCAGAAGGCCATGCCGGTCGTCGAACATCCGGAAGCTGTCGACGCCGTTCAGCGCGTCCAGCCCCGCCAGGGAAATCGAGCACCAGGTGCTGCCGGCATCCCGGCTGCGCATCAGGTACAGCGGCTCGTCCACCCCTTCCTGTTGGAAGCTGACGATGCCCCAGAGCGACCCGGTGCCATGCGTCTCCAGATGCCCAAGCCCGGCGCCGCCGACCGGGACCGGAATGGTGTCCCAGGTTTCGCCGCCGTCGTCGGATGCCAGCAACGCTGGCTGCAGGACATTCGCCGCATCGTGATAGGCGCCGGCCAGGACCACCGTCCGTGGCGGTAGGGAGACGATCTCGCGCAGCTCAAGCCGTACTTCGGTGGCCGGCGGGGCACCGTCCACGCTTGTCGGCAGCGGCACGCAGTCGGCGGCCTGGGCCGTCGCCCCCGTCCCGCAGACCAGCGCGAGAGCGACCGCTATGCGGGATGCACGGATCATCACAGGTAGTTGGACATGAAGTCGAAGTCGAAACCAGCCTGTTTCAAAGCTTGGATCAACTGCACGAGCTGCTGCCGGTCGGTGACGCCGCCGCCTTCGCTGCGCGACGCCCGGAACATCGGATCATGCATCAGGACGATGCATTTGTTCGCCGTCTGTGTCCCGCCGGACCGGTCCAGGCTGGACTGGATCGCCCGGACGACGTCGCTGACCCGCTGATCGGGGTGGCCGGCGCCTTCCGGTGCATTGCGTCCCGTGCTGCGCCATTCGACATCCCAACCGAACAGACGATATCCGTGGCTGGCCAGCAGGTTGGCCGCGCGGGCGCTGTCGTTGCCGTTGGCGGGATCGGTGCGCCTGATGCTGCCGGCGCGCCATGTATTGCGGCCGGGCAGTCGGGCATCGATCGGCTGGCCGGTGATGCGCAGCGTCGTCGTCGCCCGGTTGAACCCCTCGAGCACGGTTCGCGGATCCGCCGCGTAGTAGTCGCGGTAACGGCCGCCGGCGTGGGTCGAGCTGTGATTGGCCACCTGGATGAAGCGGCTGCTGTGGGCGTCATCCAGAACGCCGCGTCGCCAGGCCGACGACACGTGATCGCCGACCATGAACAGCGTGCTCTTCACCTGTTCGGCGGTTACCACGGCCACCACGTCGTCCGTGCCGCCCAACGGGCCATCGTCGAAAGTGAGATACACCGTCGCCATTCGCCCTTCCCGCCTTTCCGCCACAGTCCAAAGACGCGATCTGAGCAAACAGCAATACAATCGAGGTATTTTGAAGGCGAAGGGTTTGCCGCGACAGGCTGCCATTGGCCGCGGCCGCCCCCGGGCGGCCATCGTCGCCCGGGGCTTCGCCGGCTTTCAGCCGCTACGCCGGCTGGCCGCTTCCGGCAGATCATCGATCCTCGAACACCTCGTTCAGGAAGAGCCGTGTCGCTTCCCAGGACCGGCGATGGGCAAGCGGGTGATGCTGGATCCCGCGGTCCGGAAAGTCGGCACCTTCGAAGGTGAACGCATGCATGGCATGCCCGTAGGCATGCATCTCCCACGGCGCTCCGGCCGCTGTGAACGCCGACGCGGCCGCCATGACATCATCCGGCGGCACCGTCGGGTCGCTCCAGCCGTGCAGAACAAGCAGGCGCGCCCGCATCCGCGACGGCGCCCAGCCCGGCGGGGGCAGCAGCCCGCCATGGACGGAGATCGCCGCAACCAGGCCGTCCGGGTCACTGCGCGCCAGATCGAGCGCACACAGGCCGCCGAAGCAGTAGCCGAGCGCGGCCAGCCTCGCCGGGTCCACATCCGCAAGCCCGGCGGCAGCATGCAGCGCACCGAGCAGCCGGTCCCGCAGCTGGTCGCGGTCGGACAGGCACGGCTCCATCAGGGCAGTGTTGTCGCCGAACGGGTCGCCGCGCATTCCCTGGCCGTAGGCATCCACGGCAAGGGCGACGAAGCCCAGCCGCGCCAACGCTTCGCAGGTCGCCAGAGTGTAGGTGTTGATCCCGCTCCAGTCATGACAGACGAGGACGCAGGGCGCGGTCCGGCGGGTTTCCGCCGGGCGCACGACGACACTCTCCATCGTCTGGCCGCGGACGGTGTAGGTGATCTTCTGCTGGTCCGGCATGGTGCATGTCCCAGAATCTGCGGTTCAGGAACATCACCCTGCCATCCGGCGGACTCCCGGGATTGAACGATCGCGACAGCCGTCCGGCTATAGATAGAACACCGCCCCGCCGGGGTTGGCGCTGTCCAGGGTGCGCGCCGCAGATGACATGCCGGATTTCCGATAGCGCCCGGGCGAGGTGCCGAGATACCGGCGCCAGTGCCGGATCTGATGCGATTGATCGGCAAACCCGTCATCGATGCGATCGTTCGCGGCGTGTCGCGTCGTTGCCTTCAGGCTCCGCTGCAGGCGTTCAAGGTTGATCAGTTCGGTCGGCGTGATGCCCAGTGCCAGCCGGCATCGCCGTTCGAAGGTGCGCAGCGACAGGCCCAGCGCCGATGCGGCCGCCGAAGGGCGGCCATGAGCCTGCAAGGCTTCGACCAGAGGCTGTGCGCTCCCGTCGCTGTCGGACAGCATCGAAATGGCCCAGCGGTCCATCTGTCCTGCCGGTTCGGCCGGGTCCAGCATGGCCGCCGCGGCCTCGCGGAATCGGGTAGTCTGCGGCCTGCGCCAGAGATCATGCAAATCGCGAAGCGCGTTGCCGGTCTGCTCGCCCAGCCCGGGGAACAGCCTCGCCACGCCGCACGGCGTCAGAAGAACCATCACGAACAGGGTGCTGGTGCCCGAAACCCAACGCCGGATGCCGGTCTGAAGGCCCAGGAACGCGACTTCGGGATGACGATTGCCGGCGACGTCCCAACTGCGCTCGCAGAAGTTGACGCTCAGGGTTCCGAACGGTGTCGGCACCGTCTGCAGCGGCGACAGGGGCAGGTCGCCGTCGCGGTCGTCCACCACGACATAGCCTTCGATGAACGGCCGAAGGCGGGGGATCGGACGGCCATATCGGATCTTCATCGCTCTCGCCCCTGACAGCGCAGCCTTCGGATCGACCTGCACGCGGTCGATACCGTACGCATATCGTCGGCGATCCAAGGGACGCCAGCCGCAAATGGCTGTGCCATGGCCGGTCGCCTGACCGTTGGCGACGCGTCATCGCCGGGTCCGGCACACGAATACTTGAGTGGCCTGCGCTGGTATGGATCTGGTTACCTGCACTCTGCAGGAATGTGATCGCCCGCCGGCTGTTGGCGGGCGTCCCGGGGGCCGGTGGCGGCCGGGCCGGGACAGGGTCAACCGGAGGCTGACGAGCGCATGAAGCGGCAGAAGCAAAAAGCCAAGCGCAGCGGTGGGTCGAAAGCCGCCGTTACCCCCGCAAGCCCTTCATCACCGGCCGAAGACCGGTCCCCTGCGGCCGATAGCCGGCGCGGCTTCCTGCGCAAGGCGGCCGGCGGCGCCGTCGTGGTGGCGGCGGTCGGCGGGGTCGGCTGGTACTTCGTCTCCGGCGTGCAGGCGACGATCCGGGAAAGCGACTTGTCGAAGATCGGCAACGGCATCCCGACGGTGGTTCAGATCCACGACCCGCAATGCCCGACCTGCCGGGCGCTGCAGCGCGAAGTGCGGACGGCCCTGTCGGCGTTCAACGATGGCGACCTGCAATACCTGGTGGCCAACATCCGCAGCGCCGAGGGCCGCAGCCTGGCGCTGGCCCACGACGTGGGCCACGTCACCCTGCTGCTGTTCGACGGCAACGGCGAGCGGCGCGACGTGCTGGTCGGCTCGAATACGGCCGAAGATCTGGAGGAAGCGTTCCGTCAGCATTTAGCGGCCAGCGGGGTCTGATCGGTTACGCGATCGCCGGTTTGCCGCGTTGGCAGCCGACCGTTGGCACAAGGCAGTCTAGGGAAGGAGCCGGCATAGCGGTTGCTGTGGCTGCCATGGGGCCGTCCTTCTTGTCCGCCGTCCAAGAGCTCGCTTGGGTGACATTTGCCTCATATTCGTCACAGCTTGTCGCTGTATTGCGTAACTGCGACCCGCGGCGTCCCACCGGTAGGATTTTCCAAAACAACATGCGCGGACAGCGCGCTTGTTCCAAATAATCAGGAGGTTCATCATGCCAGGTCAAGACGAATCCATTGAATAAATAAAGAAATCAGTCACCGAGGTTTACGAGGATGACGAAATAGACGAAGAAAGCGAAGACGAAGACGAAATAGAGAGTGAAGACAGTTTCTACATCAATCCGGTAACTGCAACCAGTCTTAAAGAGGTTGAGTCGACCTCGGCGGTAGATTCCGTTAAAGGAACAATCAAGCTGAAGAAGTTGGCTAAGGCCGCGAAAGGAACCGCAGGCGGCGCTGTCGGGATAGCCGACAAGGTGGCGCTCGGCGCCAGCGCTCTGAGCCCGGCGATCGCCGCCGCCGCGCCGGTCCTGGGGCCGGTCGGCACCGCGCTCACGATTGCCAGTTCGGCACAGTCATTGGTGGCGTCGACGAAATCCTACCGGCATATCGCGGAGCTGGAAGACATCCTGAAGAAACACGGAAACGCGGCCCAGGACGGAACGGTGGCGGCGATCAAATACGCCCTCGTGAAGAAGAACCTTAAGATGTGCCGGCATGGGCTTGGCGTTGTCCCGGTCATTGGTAAGTTGGCGATCAATGCCTATGGCTTCGCCAAAGCAATTCAGAAGAAGGCTAAGAAAACCAAGGGGGTCAATCGGCGCTTACACGCAGAAACTCTCTGGAGTAACCAATTGAACGACGACATTTGCGCGATCAAGGCGTGCAAGGAACTCCTGGGCGCCAAGACGTTCAACGAAATCAGGAACACCCTTCATGGCTATCAATTGTTGATGCTCAAGCTGAAGTCGATCTGACAGTCCACCATCATTCGATCACGGTCCCAGCGCACGGTCCCAGCGGGGGTACGGCGAATTCGCCGTACCCCCGCTGGCCTGCTAACGCTCGCCGGTCATCCAGTAGCGGACCAGGTCCTGATTGTCCTGGACGAAGGCGTAGATCGCGTCCCGGGCCGAGCTTCGGCGTGCCTCCGCCATCAGGCCCTGCAACTGCTCCAGGGTCAGCTCCATGCGCTCGAAGAAGCCGTAAGCCGCTGGCTGGTCCTCGGCAAAGCCGACCCGGACCAGGGCGTGCACCGCCTCGGCCCCGCCCAGCACGCCTTCGGGGTCGTCCAGGAACCGCAGCTCGTACTCGGAAAAGATCCAGTGCGGGGTCCAGGCGGTCACCACGATCCACTCGCCGGCTTCGATCGCCTCGCCCAGTTGCAGCGCCATGGCCGGCCCGCTGCCTTCGCTCAAGGTGTAGTCCAGGCCGTAGGCCTCGACCGCCTCCCGGCTCAGCCGCATCAGCCCGGCACCCGGATCGATCCCGGTGATGGTGCCGTCCAGCCGGTCGCGCACCGCCGGGTCGGCCAGATCGGCGATCGAGGCGACCTCGGCCTCCGGGATGTAGGCCGGTACCGCCCAGCCCAGTCGGGCGCCGGAGTAGAGCGGACCGGCATCCACCAGCGCCGCGCCGTACTGGCGCAAATAGGTGTCGTGGGTGGCCGGCTGCCAAGACATCAGCATGGCATCCAGATCGCCGTCCGCGATGCCGCGATACTGCACCGCGATGTCGCTCAGCGTCAGCTCGACGTCGAACTCCATTCCCTGCTGCAGGATGATGGTGGCCATCTTGCTGATGATTTCCGCATCGGCCCAGGCGGTCCAGCCGATCCGCACATCCGGCTCGGCGATCTGGGCCGCCGCCGGTGCTGGGGCGGCGACCGCCAGCAGCGGGACGGCGAGGGCCAGGGCCTGAAGGTGTCTCATTGTCCGTCTCCCTGGCCGTCGTCGGCGAACTGGGTGATGTCGAAGGCGGTCGCTTCGGGTAGCGCGCTTTCCAGGCCAAGGCGCAGGTCCTCGGGATTGTTGGCGCTTCGATAGTGGGTAACGCCCGGCTGGTTCAGGGCCGAAGCGGTGATGCAGAAGCCGATGGTGTGGATCTCGATGGGATTGGCGAAATTGGCGAAGATGCCGTCGATGGTCGCCGCGGGATCGGACCCGTCGGAATGCCGGCCATCGGTGATCACCACGATCCGGTACTCGCCGTAGCCGCGCTGGCGGGCCGCCTGTTCCTCCAGAACCGCCTGCCCCAGCGATACCGCTTCGTTCAGGGGCGTCACCCCGCCGGGGTGGGTGTCGTTGACCGCCTGCATGAAGGCGTCGCGGTTGCCGATCGCCAGCGGTACCCGCACCGATGTGCCGCTGGCATCGAACACGATCAGGCCCAGATTGGCCTCCGCCGGCACCGAGTCCAGCCAGGCGCCGAGCGCCGCCCGCGCCGCCACCGACCGGTTGTCGTAGTCGCCGGCACAATCGTCGGCCAGCATGCTGTTGCTCATGTCCAGCACCGCGACCAGGTTGGTGCGGGTCAGGGCGCCCGGACCTGCTTCGCCGCCGGCGGCCGCATCCGCCGGCCATACGGCCGCCGCGGCGGCGCGCACGCTATCCTCGGTTCGCAAGTCCTCGGCCGGTTGCGGGTCGCCGCCGTTACCGCACGCGGCCAGCAGCAGGCAGGCGGGCAGGGCAAGGCCAAGCCGGCGTCCCGCCGGCCATCGCAGATCGTGCCGCATGGATACCCCCGATCACCAGGTGTTCAACGGCGTGAAGATGGCGGCTTCCGCCTCCATCTGGATGACCCGGAAGACGACGCGCATGTTGGATTGCCATTCCGCCTCGGTCTGTGGCGGGCAGGGATCGTCGCCGCACAGGCCGGTGCGCGGGTCCAGGATCCCCAACCCGGTGGTGACGAACTGGCTTTCGTCCATCGACACGCTGCGCTGTCCGGCGACGTCCAGCACCACGTCGCGCACCGCCATGGCCCGGCCGAGGCTAAGATTGCGGGCCGCCTGCCGGATGCGCCGCAGCTCGCTGGAACTGGCCTCTTCCTGTTGCCGGCGCAGGTAGCGCAGCGGGTCGCTGTGGCCTTCGACGGACAGCACCGCGCCGCCGTAGGTGGTGGCGAACTCGATCACCTGATCGAACTCCTCCCGGTACTCCGCCGGGGAGAACTCGGTCTGGTTGGGCTGGAAGCGGATTTCGAACTCGAACAGCGTGCGTTCGTCGATCGCCTCATCCGTGCGCAGCGCGTCGACCGCCTCGGCCGCGGCCTGGTCATCGAAACCGGGCAGCGCGGTGCGCCGCTGGTCGAACAGCCCTTCGCCGAAACCGTCGTAGTCCCAGCCGGCATTGGCCAGGATATGGGCCTGCGACATCAGCCCGAGTTCGACGAAGACGCTCTGGGTCTCGTTGTTGACCGCCAGGAAGCTGCGCGGATGGGCGTCGTTGGCCCAGTCCACATTGCCGCGCAAACCGGTGGTCTCGACGCTGCGCCAGAGCTCCTGGGCTTCCGCTTCCGCCTGCGGGTCGTCCAGCAGATGTTCGCCGACCGCCTGCCAATCGACGATCAGCTTGATGACGTCTTCGCGCACCGTCTCCTCGGCTTCTAGCAGCGCCCGAACGAAGTCGGCCACCAGATCCCGATTGGCTTCGAAATAGTCGGCGCGCACCGCGTAGACTTCGGACACCACCCGGTTGGCCGAGGTCGTCGACAGGAGCGTGCGGGCGCCGGCCACCGACCCTTCCGCACCGGTGCCGGTACCGCCGGCGGTCAGCACCTGGGCATCGGACATCGGCACGAACGCCGCGGTCACGGTTTCGTCGTCCAGGAATGCCCGCGCCGGCGTATCGCCGAACAGGCCGACCAGCTCCGGCACGTAGCGGATTTCGGGTGGCTGCCAGGTCTGCCCGTCGGCCGCCGCCGCGCGGCGCGCATCGGCCAGGACCCGGGCCATGTAGCCAAGATGCGGGCCGTAGCGCTGGGTGACGATGACGGCCCCCGACAGGTCGGCCGGTGAGTCGATGCCCTGGCGCACGACCAGCGCATCGCCGCCGTTCGACCAGGCGTGCTGGTAGACCGCCACCATGGCGGTGCGAGGATCGGCTTCCGTCACGTCGGCCACCAGGTTCAGCATGCCCTGGGTGCCGCGCAGGAACGGGCTCTCGCAGGCCAGATAGGCCTGCAACTGCGCCAGAAGGTCGTTGTTCAGCGCCAGGCGGACGCTCAAGCCGCGATCGTCGAAGGGCGCGCCGGCGGCCGTGTCCAACTGGTAGCCGTTGGCGTAAAGCGTGACGATATCGGCGCCGGAGGTGCGCATCGGCACCTGCACCGTGTCGCCGGCCGGACAGTCGCGGATCTGGAACGGCCCCATCTCGGCGATGGGCGGCTGTTCGACGAAGGCGTTGGCCGACGCCACTGCCATCACGGCGGCGGTGGCGAAAGCCGCCGCGGCGCCCCTGAAGACCGTATTCATCACCGTGCGCAGCTCCTCCATTCGGCCCATCGGGTCGTCGTCATGGCCCGCGCTCCTGCTGTTCGAGCATTTGCAGCCGGACCTCAAGGTCAAAGAGTTCGTTGTCATAGGTGCGGGCGTGGTGCTTCTTGAACAGCCGCTCCAGGTCGTCCAGCGCGGCATCGAAGCGGCGGGTCACGTCGAACGCGCGATCCCGGTCCAGCACGGCCGTATCCAGCCGGGCATAGCGGTCGACGACGTCGGCGGCGGCGGTCAGATCCCGGCGCAGGAACCGACCCACCCGGCGCAGGTCGCCGGGGTCGGATTCCACCTGCGCCACGATCCGGTCCGCCTGATCGGCCAGTGCGGCGACGCGGGACCGCGCATCGTCGGACAGCCGGTTGCCGGCCGTCCGCAGGGCGTCGATCCGATCGCGGGCCGCGGTCAGGGCGTCGGCCACTTCTTCCGGTGTCAGCCGGTCGTCGACCAGCATTTGCCGGATCCGGTCGGCCAGCGTGCGCCGCTGCGGCAATGCCAGGTAGATCCCGACATAGGTCGCCAGCGCCAGGAGCAGGCTGGCGATGACGGGTCCCCCGGGGATCGAAACCGGGTGGGTCACCCCGTAGCGCACAGCCAGAAAGGCCAGGGACGCCATCAGGCCGGCGGTGATGGCGCGGGCGGTGTCGCTCATTCCCGCACCAGCGTGATTTCGACCCGCCCCAGGCGCCGCTGATAGGCCGCTTCGCTTTCGTCTTCCGCACGGTCCAGCGGGGCGGCACTGCCGATGGCCAGGACCTCGGTGCGGTCACCGTCGATGCCGGCCTCGGTCAGCGCCTGGTCGACCGCCTCCGCCCGCCGCCGGCTGAGGTCCAGATTGGCGTCGGCGTCGCCCAGGTTGCCGGTGTGGCCTTCGATGAAGGCGCGGTAGCCGGGGTTCCGCGCCATCAGGCCGGCAGCCAGATCCAGCGTGCCGGCCGTCCCGTCGGCCAGGGTGACATCCCGGTCGAACGGCACCGACAGCACGACGGGCTGCTGTGCCTGGCCCAGCCGGTCCAGTCCGAAGCTGGCTGCCACCGTCGCCGCCAGGATCGCCAGGCCAAACAACTGCGCCCGCCGCACGCGCCCACCCCTTTTCGACGTCCGGGACCCCCGGAACAGGTGCCGGGATGGTACGCGCGGCGGCGGGCCCGGCCAAGTGGCGGTGCCGGCCGGGCTTCGGCTTCAGCGGTAGTCCGGGTTGGGATAGTCGAACCGGCAGCCGGCGTCCCAGGCGGAGCGCTGGTTGCCGTACGCGGGGAAGCCGCCGGCGTCCTTGATCATCCGCGCCATATGCAGCAGGTTCCAGGTCATGAACGTGGTGTTGCGGTTGGTGAAATCGTTCTCCGGCCCGCCCGAACCGTCGTCCAGATAGGACGGCCCCGGCCCGGCCTCGCCCAGCCATCCGGCATCGGCCTGGGGCGGGATGACATAGCCCAGATGCTGCAGCGAATAGAGGATGTTCATCGAGCAGTGCTTGGCACCGTCCTCGTTGCCGGTGATCAGGCAGCCGCCGACGCGGCCGTAATACGCATACTGGCCCTGGTCGTTCAGGATGTAGGAATTGGCGTACAGGCGCTCGATCACCTGGGTGCACACGGACGACTTCTCGCCCAGCCAGATCGGCGAGGTGATGACCAGGATGTCGGCGGCTTCGACCTTGCGGAAGATCTGCGGCCAGTCGTCGTGGTCCCAGCCGTGCTCGGTCATGTCCGGGTAGACGCCGGTGGCAATCCGGTAGTCCACCGGCCGCAGGGTTTCCACGGCGACGCCGTTCCGTTCCAGGATCGCCCTGGCGATGCGGATCAGGCCCTCGGTGTGCGAGATCTCCGGGGATTTCTTCAAGGTACAGTTCAGGAACAGCGCGCGAAGGTCGGAAAAGTCCCATCTGGACTCCGAACACCATTTCTCCTGCAGATCGTTCAGCATGACGGCTCCCTCGTCTTGGTTGTTGGTGGGTGGGTCTTCGGCCTAGTCACCGGCGGACGGGGCGACCATGCCGGTCCGCGTCGGCATTTCGGTGACGGATTTGGCCTCCGGGCTGTCCTGTCCCTGGGCGATGACGCTGCCATACCAGCGGGCGGCCGGTGCTGCGGTCAGTCCGTGGGCCAGGATCGACAGGGTCACGGTGACGATGACCACCACCATGATGGTCTGCGCGCCGGGAATGGCGGTGTCTTCCAGGACGAACAGCGCGAACAGGATCGACGCCAGGCCGCGCGGCCCGAACCAGGCCAGGAAGCCGATGGTGGGCGGCTTCAGGCCGGCACCGACCAGGGACACCGCGACCGGCACCATTCGGATCGCCGTCAGGCTGAGCAGGGCATAGACCAGGACCGCCCAGCCCACGTGGCCGATCGCCGCCGGCAGGATGGCCGCGCCGAAGATCAGGAAGGTCAGCAGGGTCAGCAGCTGGCCTTCGGCTTCGGCGAATTCGAACAGGAAACGGCACCGGTCGCGGACCTGGTTGCCGAACACCATCCCGGCGGTAAAGGCCGCGATAAAGCCGTTGCCGCCGATCATCTCGGCACAGGCATAGGACAGCAGGGCCACGGCCAGGATCGCCGGGCCTTGGGCACTTTCCGCCATCCAGCCGGCGCCGGCGGCGCGGTCGATCAGCCGCGCGGCCATGCCGCCGACCACAATCCCAGCCAGGGGGCCGAGCGTCACCTGCAGCGCCCCGAAGGCGATCCAGTTGCGGTCCCCGGCTTCGGCCTGCCCGGCCGATGCCAGCGAGGCGAACAGCAGCACCAGCGGCAGCGCGATACCGTCGTTCAACCCGCTTTCGATGTTCAACGCCTGGCGGATGCGCGCCGGGACCCGCGGGCTGGTTACCACCGATTGGCCCAGGGCGGCATCGGTCGGCGCCAGGATCGCTGCCAGCAGTGCCGCCTCCCACAGGCCCAGGCCCAGCGGCAGACCCAGCGCCACCGCCAGCCCGAAGGCGATGGTCAGGGGCATGCCGATCAGCAGCATGCGCACCGGCAGCCCGTGGTCGCGCCGGACCACGCGCAGGTCTATGCGCGCCGCGTCGGAAAACAGGACCAGGATCAGAGTGACCTCGGCCAGCAGGTGGATGAAACCGTGGCCTATGTCGAAATCGGCGATGTCGAGCACCGCACTGCCGATCACCAACCCCAGCCCGGCGAACAGCATCGGCCCGGTCAGGACGGAGCTTTCCAGCCGTTTCGACACCAGGCCGAACAGGATCAGGCCGACCGCCACGATCACGAATGCTTCGGTGTCCATCGCCCCGCCGCTCGCTTTGCGTCCGCAGACCAGCGCTGCCGCGGACTATCGGTCAGATGCGGGCCGGATCAAATCCGTTTCACCCGATGCACAATCGGGGGTCCCGGGCCCGTAACCGACCGGATGTCCCTGGCATCTGCCCTTGACGATTCCCGACACAGCCGGCGCCGACGGGAGGTCCGCCATGATCGCTGCCTTGACCCTGTTCATTGTCCTGACGCTGTCGGTGCTGGTGACCCGCACCGGGGCCGTGGCGCTGCGCCTGACCGGCCTGCCGAACGACGCGGCCCGGTTCCAGGCCCGCTCCGCCTTCACCGGCACCGGTTTTACAACCTCCGAGGCCGAAGCCATCGTCAACCATCCGGTGCGGCGCCGGATCGTCGGTTTCCTGATGGTCCTGGGCAGCTTGGGGTTCGTGTCGGTGCTGTCCACCATCGTGGTGTCGCTGGTCGGATCCAGCGAAGCCGAAGGCGGGGTGTTGCGGCAGATCCTCTGGCTGGGCGCGGTCCTGGTCGTACTGTGGTTCCTGGTGCTCAACGCCTATGCCGACCGGCTCATGTGCAGCGTCATCGGCCGGCTGCTGGCCAGGACCGACGGCTTCGGCGGCCGCCGTCCGGCCCGGCTGCTGCAATTGCCGGCCGCCCATGCGGTCGAGCAGATCCTGATCCGGGCCGACAGCCGGCTGGTCGGCGCAACGCTGGCCGATCTCCAGGTCGAAGGGCTCCTGGTCCTAGGTCTGGAGCGGGAGGACGGCAGCTACCTCCATCTGCCACAAGCGGATCGCGAGATCCGGCCGGCCGACGAGATCCTCGTCTGCGGCAGCGATGCGTCCCTGGCGGCGCTGGAGGCCACAGTGGCGATGGGGGCGGACCGGTAAAAGTAGCGGCCAACGCCCGGATCGATGCGGCCATCGGCCCAACTGCGCTAGGATACCCGAAACGCGAAAGGCGAAGGGTTTCGGCATGCGGTTCCCGGATTGGCGTCCCCTGCTGTCCGCGGCCCTGGTCGGCGGGACGACGGCGTTGGCGGCGGTGCCTGCCAAGGCCGGGTTCGATCTGTGCAACCGCACCGGCTTTCCCGTCGACGCGGCCATCGCCTACTACGACCGCGGCGACTGGGTGTCGGCCGGCTGGTTCAGCATCCAGGGCGGCCGCTGTCTGGAGCTGATCACCGGCCGGCTGGATAATCAGTTCTACTACGTCTTTGCCGAACAGGCCGGCGGGCCTGCCGTCTGGGACGGCAACCACTCTTTCTGCATTTCCAACAACGCCTTCGAAATCGTCGGCCACCGCAACTGTTCGCGTCGCGGTTACGATGAAGAAGGCTTCTTCGAAGTCGATGTCGGCTACGGCGGTCACTGGACGACGGATCTGGTCGACTGACCGTCGCCCCTACTCCATCGCGTCGATATCCCGGGCCAGGACTTCGCGCTTGCCGACATGGTTGGCGCGGGAGACCACGCCTTCGGCTTCCATGCGCTCGATGATGCGGGCCGCCCGGTTATAGCCGATCTGCAGGTGACGCTGGACGAAGCTGGTCGATGCCTTGCGCTCTCGCGCGACCAGGGCCACGGCCTGGTCGTAAAGGGCGTCCTCGCCGCCACCGCCCGATCCGCCGCCGGCCCCGGTGCCGGCCAGGGCGTCGATCAGGCCGTCTTCGCCGTCCTCGTCCACCACCGCGTCGTCATAGGCCGGCTCGCCCTGGGTCTTCAGGTGCGCCACCACCTGTTCGACCTCCTGGTCCTTGACGAACGGCCCGTGCACCCGGGTGATCCGGCCGCCGCCGGCCATGAACAGCATGTCGCCCAGGCCCAGCAGGTGTTCCGCCCCGGATTCGCCCAGGATGGTGCGGCTGTCGATCTTGCTGGTGACCTGGAAGCTGATGCGGGTCGGGAAGTTGGCCTTGATGGTGCCGGTGATCACGTCCACCGACGGCCGCTGGGTGGCCATGATCAGGTGGATGCCGGCGGCCCGCGCCATCTGCGCCAGGCGCTGCACCGCGGCCTCGATCTCCTTACCGGCCACCAGCATCAGGTCGGCCATCTCGTCGACCACGACAACGATGTAGGGCAGGTCGACCAGGTCGATGGGCTGGTCCTCGAACACCGGCTTGCCGGTATCGGGGTCGAAGCCGGTCTGCACCCGGCGGGTCAGCACCTCGCCCTTCTCCCGCGCCTCGCGGATGCGCTGGTTATGGCCTTCGATGTTGCGCACGCCCAGCTTGGACATGGCGCGGTAGCGGTCCTCCATCTCCCGTACCGCCCATTTCAGGGCGACGATCGCCTTCTTCGGCTCGGTGACCACCGGCGTCAGCAGATGCGGGATGTCGTTGTAGACGCTGAGCTCCAGCATCTTCGGGTCGACCATGATGAACCGCACCTTCTCCGGCGGGTGCCGGTAGAGGATCGACAGGATCATCACGTTGATCGCCACCGACTTGCCGGACCCGGTAGTGCCGGCGACCAGCAGATGCGGCATGCGGGCCAGATCGGCGATCATCGGCCGGCCGCCGATATCCTTGCCCAGCACCAGCCCCAGCTTGGCCGATGCCTTCTCGTACGCCTCCGACTGCAGGATCTCGCGCAGGTAGACGGTCTCGCGCTTGGCATTCGGCAGCTCGATGCCGATGACGTTGCGACCGGGGACCACGGCGACGCGGACCGAGACCGCGCTCATCTGCCGGGCAATGTCGTCGGCCAGGCTGATCACCCGGCTGGACTTGGTGCCGGGCTGTGCTCTGTGCGCACATTCAGTTCTCACAAGTACACGTGAACAGTTAAAAAGCATCAATTCGGCTCAAAAAAA
>JANQIU010000237.1 GCA_028281985.1 Alphaproteobacteria bacterium
CCGTCACCTTCAACGCCCTGGAGGATGACACCCTGGCCCAGGGTCTGCGCCAGGCATCGACCCTGCTTGCGCTGGCGGACCAGGACGATGCGGGGCTGCGGCCGGCCGTTCTGCTGCAGCGGGCCAGGGCCGACATCGACCGCTTCCAGACAGTGATGCAGTCGCTCGGCTACTACGCCGGGCTGGGCACGGCGGAAGCCGACGGGCTGGCCATCGACGATCCGGCCACCCTGGCGGCTTTGCGGAGCCTGCCCGAGGACGCGGTGGTGACGGTCGCCGTGATCATCGATCCGGGCCCGGCCTATCGGATCAGTGCGTTGGACCTGGTCGATGCCCGGGACGGCATGCCGCTGCCGGCAGAGATCGTCGAATCCGTCGACCTTGGGATCATGCCGGGCGATCCGGCCCGCGCCGCTTCGATCCTGGCGGCCGAGGACCGGCTGGTGGCCCATGCGCGGCAGAGGGGTTTCCCGTTCGCTGACGTGCCGGTGCGCCAGGCCATGGTCGATCATGGAACCCGCACGATGGAAGTCGCGTTCGCCCTGGAAACCGGCCCGCAGGCCAGGTTGGGCAGCGTAGATTTCCAGGGACTGGAGGATGTCCAGGAGGACTTCCTGCAACGCAGGGTCCCGTTCGCACCCGGCGACCCCTACCGACCCGCCAGCCTGACCGCGCTGCGCGATGATCTGGCGTCTTTGGGCGTGTTCTCCGCGGTGCGCGTGGAAACCGCCGACGCCGTCGAACCGGACGGGACGCTGCCGGTCACCGCCCGGGTGGAGGAGCGGCCGGCCCGGTTCTTCGGGTTCGGGCTGGACTTCGCCACCTCAGAAGGGGCCGGTGTCGAGGCGTTCTGGGGACACCGGAACCTGTTCGGCCGGGCCGAAACCCTGCGCCTGGACGGGCGCGTCGGCCGGTTGGGCGGCCAGGAACTGGGCCGTTTCGACCAGATCTACTCCGCCGATTTCCGCAAACCCGACATGTTGGCGGTCGACCAGGATCTGACGGCCGGCGCGGCGGTCATCCTGGAACGGCCGGAAGCCTTCGACCGGGATGCCTACGAAGGATCGGTCGGCATCGACTGGCGCCTGAGCGACATCCTATCCATCTCCGGCGAAGTGGCCTTCGAGGCGTCGCTGGTCACCGACGAGGACGGCGAGGAGTTCTTCTCCCTGTTCAGCCTGCCGCTGGGGCTTCGGCTGGACACCACCGACAACCTGCTGGACCCCACCGAAGGCGTGCGCCTGTCGGTGACGGCGGCACCGTATTTCAGCCTGCTCGACGGGGGCCTGCCGTTTCAGCGCATCGACCTGACCGGCAGTACCTATGCCGACCCGGGCACCGACGGGCTGCTGGTCCTGGCGGCCCGCGGTCGCCTGGGCTCGCTTGTGGGCCGCGATACCGAAGATGTGCCCGCCAACCTGCGGTTCTTCTCCGGCGGCGGCGGCTCGGTCCGCGGCTTCGCCTTTCAGCGCGCCGGACCCTTGGACGAGGACGATGATCCGGCGGGCGGGCGCAGCGTCATCGAAGGCGGGTTGGAAGCACGCCTGCGGCTGGGCGATTTCGGCGTCGTCCCCTTCATCGAGGCCGGTGCCGTGTTCGACGACAGCATCCCGACCTTCGACGAGGACATTTTCTACGGGGCCGGGCTCGGCCTGCGGTACTATTCCGCCATCGGGCCGGTCCGTTTCGACGCGGCCGTCCCGCTCAATCCGAGGGATTCGGACGACAGCTTCCAGATCTATCTGAGCTTGGGGCAGGCGTTCTGATGCTGCGGCGCGCGATCAAATGGTGCCTGATCGGTGCGGTTATCCTGCCGATTGCCGTAATCGTGCTGGTCCTGGCACTCGCCCAGACCGGTCCCGGCAAACGTCAACTGGCCGGCTTGATCGGCGACCTGGCCAGCCAGCCCGGCATGACCGTGTCGGTGACCGGCATCACCGGGTTCGTACCCGTCGACATGGGCGTCGACCGTATTGCCGTTGCCGATGCCGATGGCACCTGGCTGTCCCTTGAGGACCTATCGCTGGACTGGTCGCCGCTGGCGCTGATCAGCGGCACCCTGGCGATCGATACCCTGTCGGCCGGAGACGTGGTGTTGCACCGTACGCCGGCGCCGGGCCCGGCAGCCGACCCGCCGCCCGACATGGAGGAACCGGGTCCCCTGATCCCGGAACTGCCGCTGGCCGTGCGTCTGGATCGGCTGGCCGTGGACAGGGTGACCATCGACGAAACCGTCATGGGCGATGCCGTCGAGTTGAGCCTGGCGCTTTCCGCGACCCTCGGCCCGCCGGCGGACGGCTTGTCGGTCGAGGCCGAGATCGAGCGGATAGATGCCACGCCGGGCCGGCTGGCGCTGACGGCGTCTTATGTACCGGAGAGCCAGCGGCTTTCGGTGGATCTGACGGCGGAGGAACCGGCCGGCGGCGTCCTGGTGCGCACCATCGACCTGCCCGGGCTGCCACCGGTTTCCGCTCGGATCCAGGGCGACGGCACCACGGATGATTGGACGGGGACCCTGACGCTGGCCGCCGGTCCGTCGCTGCAGGCCACCGGCACGTTGCGGCTGGCGGCAAGCAGCGGGCAGTCCCGCTCCGGCACCGACATCGACGCCATCGTCGACGGCGTGGTCCCGGCGGACCTGCGAGGCCTGGTCGATGGCGGTATCCGGCTCGCGCTGGACGCCGCTTTGGGCGGCGACCTGCTGTCTCTCGACGGTTTCCGTCTGGAGGCAGCGGCTGGCCGTGTCGACCTGGACGGACATCTCGATCTGGCGGCGACGACCGGGGAGTTGGGATTCCGGATCGCGCCTGCAGCGCCGGCATGGTCGGCGTTCCTGCCGGAACTGGCCGTCGACGCGCTGACGATCGAGGGGATGGCGGCAGGTCCGGTGACGTGGCCCCGCGTTCAGGTCGATCTGAACGCCACGAGTATCACGTTCGGCGATACGACGGCGGAGGCCCTGGCCCTTACGCTCAGCCGTGCCGACGCCGCATCCGATCTGGATCACCGGATCGAAGGCCAGGTCGCGGTCACGGGGCTGGCGCTCGCCGATGCCCCGCTGCCTGCGCTGGGACCGGATCCCGAGGTTTCTCTGACCCTGGATCTGGCCGACGACGGCCGTCTTCACCTCGAACGGCTGACCATCGGCGGCCAGTCGGCATCGGTTACAGCCCGCGGCGACGCGGCGGATTGGGGTGCGACGGCGTCGGCCGACATCCAGGCCACCCTCGCCGAACTGGCCGACATTCCCGACCTGGCCGGGACCGGCCTCGCCGGCACGCTGGCTGCCGAGATCGCGGTCCGCCGGGACGCGCGGGGCCTCAACGCCCAACTGGGCGCGGAATGGCGCAACGCCGTCACCGGCATCCCGCAGGTCGACGACGCGTTGGGCGGTCTCGTGGCCGTCGCCACGCGCCTGTCGCTGCCCGTCGACGGGCCGTTAAGCCTGAGCGACCTCCTCCTGGAGGCCGGCCCGGTGCGCCTCACGGGCGATGCCGTGCTGGACGGGCAAGAGGTCGCCGCAGTCGTTTCCGCTTCGCTGGACGACCTCGGCGCCGTCCTCGACGGGGCGGCCGGTTCCCTGACGATCGACGCCGACCTCTACGGCGCTTTGGACTCGCTGGCCGTCGACCTGCGGGCCGCGCTGCTGACGGCGCAACTGGCCGGGATCGACATCCCCGAATTGACGCTGGAGGTGGACGCCTCCGGTCTGCCTGCGACACCCGTTACGCAGATCGCCCTCAACGGCTCGGCCGCCGGACTGCCGGTCACATTGGCGGCCCAGGTCGCGGTGACGGCCGGCGGCGAAGTCACCGCCGAGGCGTTGCGCCTGACCGCCGGGCCATTGGAAGCCGGTGGCGCGCTGGCGGCGAGCGCCGATGGGCTTGTCACCGGGTCGCTGGACGGCCGGGTCGCAAGCCTTGAGGGTCTTTCCGCGATCACCGGCCAGCCCCTGGCGGGCACCCTTGGCTTCGACTTGGCGCTGACGGAAGCGGACGGCGCGCAGAATGCCGAACTTGAGGTCGACCTGTCCGGATTTGCCCTCGGCGATACGGCCGCGGCCGATCGAGTCCGCCTGGCTGCGTCGGCAACCGATGTGCAGGGCGACATGCGGGTCTCGGGGCGGCTGGAGGGCAGCCGGGTGGAAACCGCCGCCGCCGTGCTGGACACCGCGACGGTGTCGCTGTCCGGACCGCTGGCCGGATTGTCGATCACGCTGGAGGCGGCCGGGGTCGTCGCCGACCTGGACACGCGCCTGGCCGCCCAAGCCACCGCGGCGATCGCCGAGACTGTTCGGATCGACCTGACCAGCCTGTCGGCGGCCTTCGACGACGTCACGGTGGCGACCACGCAACCGGCCGTCCTTGCCCTGACCCCAGCGGGTCCATCGGTGGAGGGGTTGCGCCTGGGCGCCGAAGGGGGGGTGGTCGCCCTGGACGCGTCCCAGGCCCCGGTTCTGCAGGCCGATCTTGAGTTCGTCGATCTGCCCCTGGCCCTCACCCGCCTGTTCGCGCCGGACCTGATCACCGGCGGTCGCCTGAACGGGCGGGTCCTGCTGGACGCGTCGCCCGGTGCCCCCCGGGCGGAGGTGACGCTGTCGGCCTCCGGGGTGAACCCGGGCGCGCTGGCGGCGACGGGGTTGGGCAGCATCGATATCGACCTGGCGGGACGAC
>JANQIU010000242.1 GCA_028281985.1 Alphaproteobacteria bacterium
CGGTCGCCGGCTCGCACGGCCACTTCCACCTCGCGGAAGCGCAGCGGGCCGCCGGCAAGCGGTAGCCCGTCGCCCACCGCGGTCGGCAAGGGCCGCACATGGACTCGCGAGCCGGGCGCCGCCGCCAGCGGTGCCAGAGTCTCCAGGGGCATGGGCACACATCCTGTCAGGTATCGGATCAGCCGCACGCGCGGTGCGGGCTGGCGAGCACCCGTCAATCCGCCGCGGCAGCCGCCTTCCCGGCGGAAAGCAGGATCTGCCTTGTGGACTCGTCGGCCGGGAACATCAACTCGATCCGCAGGTCGGCCAGGGCGATGTCCTCGGCGGTCCCGAACTGGGCGATGGTCGAGATCAGCGACAGGACCGTCCCGTTCAGGCGGTAGCGGGTGGGGATGACCGCGGGCAGGACACCCTCGGCCGACGGCCCGGAGGCCCCGCAGAGGGTAGCCAGGCGGTCGGCGGCCGCGTCCAGCACCGGGTCGCGCCCCAGATACGTACTCTCGGTCCGCAGGCGCACCATCATGAACCGGGCCACGTCCGGCCAGTTCTCGATGGCGTCGTGCAACAATGCCGACTCCGTGAGAGCGGTCAGAAGACTGTCGCCAACGCCGAGGTCGATGCGGTCAAGCAGCAGGCTGGCCGTGCGGTTGGCCGAAACCACCGTCCAGTGCCGGTCCAGTGCCATGGCCGGGAACGGGTCGTGGCGGTTCAGGGTCCAGTCCACGGCCGCATGCACCTGCGCCATGTCCCCATCGGCAAAGGCACGGGCGCGGTAGGCCGGCGAGAACCCCGCCGCGTTCAGCAGGCTGTTCCGGGTTTCCCTCGGGATATCCAGGGTTTCCGACAGCAGCAGCACCATGGACCGGCTGGGGCGCGACCGGCCGGTCTCAAGGAACGAGATATGCCGGGCCGACACATTGGCGGCCAGGCCCAGGTCCAGTTGGCTGAGCCGGCGCTGGGTGCGCCAGTCCTTCAGCAGTGTCCCGAATGCGGTGCCCATTGCCCCTCGCGTTCACTATCTGGCGGGCAGTGTACCAGCCGGTGCGACCGGGAGCCGTTACCTGTCAGGTAATTGCTGACGGTCACCTGCATGGATTAGCCCGGTCCTCTCGGAACCCTTTGGGAGAACGGAGCGATGCAGGGAACCTCTACCGTGACCTGGCTCAGGATTGCCTCGGCGGTGGTCGTCGGGTTCGGCATTCTCTTGGTGCTGGCCGCCGTGCCGGCCACCTCGGCGCCGGTGGCCTTCCTGGCGGATGGGATCATCTGGCCCTTCGACGGTGCACAGAGCCTGGGCGCGTCGGAAACGCGCCTGTTGTCGGGTATCCTGGGCGGCGTGATGGCGGGTTGGGGCGTGCTGTTGTGGATGATCGCCACCCGGCTTTATCCACGCGAACCGGCGTTGGCGCGCACGCTGATCCTCACCAGCATCTGGGTCTGGTTCGTCGTCGATGGCATCGGGTCGGCGTTGGCGGGGGCGCCGCTCAACATTCTGATGAACTGCGGCTTCCTGGCCCTTTTCGTCGTTCCGCTGTTGCCGGCACGGCGGCAGGCGACGGCGAGCTAGGGCCGATCGTCCCTGGACGGGCGGCGGCCGCTTTAATGTGCCTCCGCCCAGTTCGGCCCGATGCCGGCTTCGGCCACCAGCGGGACCGACAGGTTCGGCGCCACGACCTCCATGGTGTGCTTGACCAGAGCGGCCGTGGCCTCGGCCTCGGCCTCCGGCGCCTCGAACAACAGCTCGTCATGGACCTGCAGCAGCATGCGCGCCGCCAGGCCCGCCTGCTCCAGCGCCCGCGGGATGCGGATCATGGCGATCTTGATGATGTCCGCGGCGGTGCCCTGGATCGGCGCGTTGATCGCCTGGCGTTCGGCAAACGCGCGGTGGGCCGGTTTCGGCTCGCGGATGCCCGGGATATGGCATTTGCGGCCGAACAGGGTGCTGACATAGCCGTTCTGCCGGCAGAACGCCTTGGTGGCGTCCATCCAGGCTTTCAGCTCGTGGAACCGCTCCAGATACTGCTTGATGAAGGCGCTGGCTTCGGATTGGGGGATGCGCAGCTGGTTGGCCAGCCCGAAGGCGCTGATGCCGTAGATGATGCCGAAATTGATCGCCTTGGCCCGGCGCCGGATTTCGCCGGTCATCTCATCCTGGGGCACGCCGAAAACCTGGGACGCGGTCATCGCGTGGATGTCTGCGCCCTCTCGGAACGCCTGCTGCAGGGCGGCGATCCCGGCGATCTCCGCCACCAGCCGCAGTTCGATCTGCGAGTAGTCGACCGAGATCAGCCGCGTCCCCGGCTCGGCGACGAAGGCGTAGCGGATCTGCCGGCCGGCCTCGGTGCGGATCGGGATGTTCTGCAGGTTGGGGTCGTTGGAGGCCAGGCGGCCGGTATTGGTCGCGGCCAGGCTGAACGAGGTGTGGACCCGCCCGGTCTGCGGATTGATCTGGTCCTGCAGGGCGTCGGTGTAGGTGCTCTTCAGTTTGGACAGCTGGCGCCAGTCCAGCACCTTCTCCACGATCGTATGCCCCTGGGCGGCCAGCGGCTCCAGGACCGAACTGTCGGTGGAGTAGGTGCCGGACTTGCCCTTCTTGCCACCCTCGAGCCCCATCTCCTCGAACAGCACGGCGGCGAGCTGTTTGGGCGAGCCGATGGTGAACGGGTGGCCGGCCAGCTCGTGGATCTCGGTCTCCAGCGCCGCGATCCGCCGGGCGAAATCGTCGGACATGGCCTTGAGCTGCCCGCGGTCGACCTTGATCCCGGCCAGTTCCATGGCGCCGATCACGTCGACCAGGGGACGTTCGGTGGTCTCGTAGACCGTCATCATCCGCTCGCGCACCACCCGCGGCTTCAGCAGGGCATGCAGGCGCAAGGTGATGTCGGCGTCCTCGGCGGCGTAGTCCAGGGCCTTGTCCAGCGGCACCCGGTCGAAGGTGACCGCGGATTTGCCGGAGCCGGCGACCTCGGCGTACTTGATCGTCTGGTGATCCAGGTAGCGGGCCGCCAGCGCATCCATGCCGTGACTGGTGGCGCCGCCGTCGACGACGTACGACAACAGCATGGTGTCGTCGATCGGGGTCACGCGGATGCCGTGCCGGGCCAGCACGTGCCAGTCGTATTTCAGGTTCTGGCCGACCTTCAGAACCGAGGGGTCCTCCAGCAGCGGCTTCAGCAGCGCCAGCGCGCGGTCCAGCGGGATCTGCGGTGGCACGCCGCCGCCGTCCAGGTCCAGGCTTTCGCCGCCGTCAGGACCCGTGTGGCCGACCGGGATGTAGCAGGCCTTGCCGGGTGCGGTGGCCAGGGAGACGCCGACGAGCCTGGCCTGTGCCGCGTCCAGCGATGTGGTTTCGGTATCGACCGCCACCACGCCCGCTTCCACCGCCGCATCGATCCAGGCCTGCAGGGCGGCTTCGTCTTGTACCAGGGCGTAGTCGGAGTTGTGTTTTACTGGATCCACGTGATCGACAACTAGAGGATGATCTGCGGCCAGCTTGGCTCGCACTCGACCAACCAATGAAGGAAATCGCCATGCCTCCAGGAAATCAATTAGTCGCTCTGGATCGGGGGCTGGTACCCGCAGTTCGTGTAGCCTCAGGCCCAACTCAACATTGTCCGCCAGCCGCACCAGGTCTCGCGATAGCCGCGCCATGTCGGCGTGATCGATCAGGTTCTGCCGGCGTTTCGGTTGCTTGATCTCGCCGGCCCGATCCAGAAGGGCGTCCAGGTCGCCATATTCCTGGATCAGTTGGGCGGCGGTCTTGATTCCGATACCGGGCACGCCGGGGACGTTGTCGATGCTGTCGCCGGCCAGGGCCTGGACGTCGACCACCCGGTCGGGGCCGACGCCGAACTTCTCCTCCACTTCGGCGATATCGATCGTGCGGTTCTTCAGCGGGTCCAGCATGGTGACGCCGTCGCCGACAAGCTGCATGAGGTCCTTGTCGGACGACACGATGATCGCCTTGTCGCCCCGGGCGCGGGCCTGCCGGCAATAGGTGGCGATGATGTCGTCGGCCTCGTATCCCTCGACCTCGATCTGCGGCAGGCCGAAGGCGGCCGTGGCCTGGCGGATCAGGGCGAATTGCGGGCGCAGTTCCTCCGGCGGCTCGTCCCGGTTGGCCTTGTACTGGTCATAGAGGTCGTTGCGGAAGGTGGTCGACGAGGCGTCGAACACGACGGCCAGATGCTTGGCGTCGATGTCGGCCAGCATCCGCATCAGCATGTTGCAGAAGCCGTAGACGGCGTTGGTTTGAACTCCATCGACTAGGTCACGTGTCGGGATCGTGTGAAAGGCCCGGAAGATGAAGCCGGATCCATCGATCAGATAGTAGGTGCGCGGGCCGTCTTCGGCGGCCCGGTCCCCGGTTTCCGTTGGCGCGGCAGTGTCGGTCATGGTCGGCAGGATGGCCCAGGGCTGCTGCGGTGTCCACGACCGCGCGCGGGCCGGTCGGTGTCAGGGAAAGCCGTTGGCGTCCTCGCCGGAGGCCCGGGTCGGCAGGCTGATGGCGAAGGTCGTGCCTTCGGTATCGCTCTTGACCAGCCGGATCGTGCCACGGTGCGCCTGGACGATTTCCTGGGCGATCGCCAGGCCCAGGCCGCTGCCGCCCGGCCGGCCGCTGCCGGCGAACGGCTTGAACAGGTGTTGCCGCGCCTTCGGCGGCAGGCCCGGCCCGTCGTCGGCGATCATCAGGTCGACGGACGCGTCCTCCCGGCTTGCCGATACGGTCACCCGGGCGGCGCCGGCCTCGAAGGCGTTGCGCCCCAGATTGCCGACGGCACGGCGCAGTTCCTCGGCGTCCACGTGCACTTCAAGGTCTTCCGGCGCGGTGTTGTCCCAGACCGCGTCGCCGACCTGCCCCAGGGCCAGGTCTTCGCCCACAAGGTCGATCAGCTCCCGCAGGTCGGTCTTCGTCCGGTGCAGCAGCGGCCCTTCCTCGCGGGTGTAGGCAAGCGTCCGCCGGCACAGATCCGCGGCACGGTCCAGGGCACCGATCAGCCGCGGGATCGACTGCTGTACCTTGGGGTCGTCGCTGATGGCGATCCCTTCGGACAGCACCGTGGCCCCGGCGATCATATTGCGCAGGTCGTGGTTGATCTTGTTGATGGCGGTTCCCAGGGCGGCCAGGCGTTCCTTCTGCTGCATGGCGACATGCACGGTGGTCTGCATGTGATGCAGTTCGCGCTGGGCGATACCGATCTCGTCGCCGCGGCGGCTGGGCTGGATCACATTCGCGGCATCGTTGGGATCCTCGCGGAACGCCACCATGGTTTCCGTCAGGCGCACCAGCGGCCGTACCGTCAGCCAGCGCAGCGATATGAACACCAGCGACGCGGTAATGAGCGAGATCAGGATCGACAGCCCGAGAATCCGCCAGGAAAAGTCCAGCAGATCCGCATGCAGGGCCGCGTCATCCAGGATCATCTTCACATAGACATCGGGGTCGCGGGGCGAAGCCCCTTCTATCCGCAGGACCCGGTCGCCGCCGGTGCCAAGGGTTATGAAGGCGTCGGCAATCAGCCCGAAGATGTTGACCTCGTCGAGGAACACGAAGGTATCCGGTTCCGGGGGCATGACGCCGCCCAGCAGATAGGCCCGTTCCACGCCGGGCCGCCGCATGTCGACCATGTAGGCGCCGACGCTTTCTAGCAGCTCGGATTCCAGGTCTTCGGTGACCATGCCTTCGCGTGTCGCCACGACGGCGAGCGCCGCCAGATGGCCGTCGGCCAGCTTCTCCTGCAGCCACACCAGGCGGAACCGCGCGATCGACGGGGTGTAGATCAGCACCTCGGCCAGCATGACGAAGAGGATGGTCAAGCCAAGCAGCCGGGCCGACAGGCTGAAGCGCGGGCGGGAAGGCGGCATGGTGGTTCCTGATTGCCTCGCGGGCGGGTCGGCGCTGCCACGAACATGGGTCGAAGCGGCCGTCTGCGTTCGGCCGATTCTGGGTTGGACGTTCGCGTCCGACACTTTGTTACGGGTGGCAACGCTTTCTGACAACACCATGCGCCGCACGACACGGCTTTGTGCGGCCGGTGCGGGCCAACCGCATCAGTAGGTGACGGCCCAGCGGCTGACCAGCTCCCGTTCCAGGGCGCGGGCGCGGTCCAGCCAAGCGGTTGCCGCGGCGGGCCGATAGGCGGTGCGTACATCCATTGCCGCGTCCAGGTCGCGGCGGGCGTCGAAATCGCTGGCGAAGATGGCGAAGCCAAGGGTTCTGTCGCCGGCGGTGTCCAGATAGCCGGCCAGGCCGCGGCCGAAATACATGGTGCCGGTCTTCACCCGCAAACGCACCGGCACCTGGCCGTCCGTCAGCTCTTCGTTCAAACCGTCGATCCAGTCACGCTCGCGCAACAGGTCGCGAAAGGCGTGCGTGCCGTAGGTCCGGGCGAAGGCGTAGCTCAGGATCGCCTCCATCTGCCGCGGGGTCATGCGGCTGCTGGAGCTCAGGCCCGAATGGTTCTCCAGGTAAAGGCCGCCCCAATCGGTGCCCGGAAACCGGGCCGACAGCCAGTTGGTCAGGGCCTGTGCCGATCGGTCGAGGTCGGGCACGTCCTCGACCAGGGCGCGGGCCGTGGCCAGTCCGATGATCTCCGCCGACAGGTTGTTGGACCAGTACAGCACCTGCTCGGCGATGGCGCGCAGCGACGCGCTTTCCCGTGCCGCCAGCAGCCGGGCCTGATCGGGCGTCGCCGCCGGCACCGGCATCGGCAGCGTGATGCCGCGGTCGGCCGCCAGCCGCCGGAACAGCAGGGCCACATGGCGTGCGGGGTCCTTGACCGGCAGCCAGACACTGCCTTCGTTGGGCAGGTCGGGCGACAGGATCCAGCGTTCCCGGTCATTGGCCGGCGCGTACAGATACGGGATCCAGGGCTCGTCCCGGGTGTCTGCGGCGTCGATGGCGACCCAGTCCACCGGGGTATCCAGCGCATCGGCTTTCGCCAGCAGGGTGGGCGCGACCTGGGCGCCGGTCGGGTCGGGCACCCAGCTCAGATGCAGGACGTTGAAGTTCACCGACAGCGCACCGTAGCCGGGATTGTACGAGGCATCCTGCGGCTGGCCGGCATTGATCGCCTGGGCCGACGGCAGGGCGGTCGCGTCATAGGCGAAACCGCCCGCCACCTCGCGGATTCCGGCGGCGGTCAGGCGATCGACCAGCGCCGCCAGACCGTTGCTGTCCAGGAACGGGTCGCCCTCCCCGCGCAGATACAGGTCCCCGATCAGCACACCGGCCTGCTGGTCGCCGTCGCCCAGCAACTCTGTGCGGAACCGGTGGTCGGCGCCCAGAACCTCCAATGCCGCCAGGGCTGTTGGCACCTTGATCGTCGATGCCGGCAGAAAGGGCGCATCCCCATTGCGCTCGGCCAGGGTGCTGCCGTCCGTGGGATCGAACAGGATGAAGCCGACCTGGTGCGGCGCGAAGCCGAAATGCGCGACCAGCGCGTCGACGTCCAGCAGCGAGAGGTCCGGTTCGGCCTCCTGCGCCGGCACGGGCAGGGCCAGGAAAAGCGCCAGCAGGCCGGCCAGCAGTCCTGGTCGGGGGCGGCGCCATCGAGGGCTGAACCTTACCTGGAATGACACCGGCCCACCGTCCGCGGCCATTAGCTGAGTTTTCAGTCTACTGCCTATTCGGTTCGTCCGGAACCGCGACCGACGGACCCGGGGATCCCGCAACCGGGTGGGCCGGGTCCGTTCAGTCGAACAGGGCGTCGATCTCGTCCTGGCTGACGCCTTCGCCGCTGGCCTGCGGGCCGGACAGGAGGTGGGATTCGTCGTCCGGATCGACCTCGGTCCCCTGCGGCGGCAGCGGCAGTTCGGTGAACGCGTCCTTGCCGATAATGTCGATGATCGCCTTGATGCGGTCTTCGATGACCTGAAGCGTCGTCACCACCTTGGTGATCCGCTGCCCGGTAATGTCCTGGAAGTTGCAGGCTTCCATTACCCGGATCACCTGGCTGGTGATCATGCCGGCGACCTCGGTCACGACGGGGTCGCCGGACCCCAGATCGATCAGCCCGGTGCACAGCTGATTGATCTCCTCGGACGCCTCCAGGATGGTGTTGGTCGCGGTCTCGGTTGCCAGCACGATCGCGTCGAGTTCGTTGGATGCTGCCTGCACCCGATCGTCTTCGGACATCGGATGGCGGATCTGGGCGATCTCCATCTTCGCCTGGCCCAGGACCTTGGCCATGCGCGCTATTTCGCCGCGCAGGTAAAGGGCTTCGTCTCCCTCCCCGATGGGGTTGGCCGCTGGCGCGCCGGGCTGGTCGGCGACCTCCTTCAGATCCCGGGCAAGGCTGTCGAGCTTCTGCTGGACCCCGTCCACCTGGGCCCGCAGGGCGGCGATCGATTGGCCGATATCCGCCGGCGTCGGCCCCTGCCATTCGGGGGCCGGGGCCTGTCGTCCCGGAAGGTGCCGCTCAGCCGAAAATGGTCGGCGCTGCATCGTTTCCGCCATGTAATCCCTCCGCGCTCGCTGGCTACGGCCGCCCTTCCGGCAGCCGCAGGCTCGCGTTCAAGTCCGGCAGGCTAGCACCCGTCGGTTAACGAAAATTCGCCAGCTTCGGTCGGATTCCGGGTGGCCGTCGCGGCCGGTTCACAACGAACTCGGTCCGGTCGGCGAATGACCTATCCGTTCAGCCAGTTCTGGGGTGCGGCCGGCATGCGGGCCAGGGCGGCGCCAAGGGTCGCCGCTTCACGATCGAAGCTGTCGAACGCACCGGCGATCTGCGCGGCAAAGGTCGGTGCGCCGGGCCATAGGATGGACGCCGAGGTTTCCGG
Source organism: Alphaproteobacteria bacterium (assembly GCA_028281985.1). Taxonomy (GTDB): domain Bacteria; phylum Pseudomonadota; class Alphaproteobacteria; order DSM-16000; family Inquilinaceae; genus JANQIU01. Next base: position 8,782 of record JANQIU010000242.1, read on the forward strand.
CGCCGCATCGGTTTCGACGACCGACCCGTTGTCCAGTGCCGATTGCAGGTCGCCCAGGCTGTCGATCTCGCCCAGCGGCTCGCCCTGCAACGCGGCGACCATCTCCGCCAGCGTCATGCCGAAGAGGCCGATCTCGCCGCGCAGTTCGGAGAGCCGCACCGTGCCGTCGGCGAACAGGCCCAGCCGCTCCATCACCATCAGCACGTCGACACGGTCGCCCGTATTGCCGCCGTCGGTGGTTTCCGCCACCAGGTTCAGTACCCCGTCGCGGCTGTCGATGGCAGCCAGCTCGGCGCCGTCGGCGGAATAGAGCACGACCTCGTCTAGCGGGAAGCCGAAGAACAGGGGATCGGTCTGCCCCACCGGGGCGGCCAGGCCAGCGGGCTCGCCTGAGACCGGTTCGCCGGTGTCCGCTGTCGGCGCCGGCTCAGCCCGTAGCAGGTCCGGGCCGTCGATCGCCATGGTTTCCGGGTCCCCGGTCGCGGCCATGATCTCGGTGATGGTCTGGGGGTCGGTGTGCCGCGTCGACGTGACGACCTCCGGTACCGTGACTGTCTCTGGGCCGATCGCCGGGTCGGTCACATCGGGTGCCGGTGGCGTAGGCGCCGTGTCGGTATCGGCCGTCGGGGGGTCCGGCTGTGGCGGGACCGGGGTGTCGTCGCCGTCGTCGCTTTCCGATTGGTCGGCAACGACCGTGATGGTGATCAGGCCGGTTGCAGGCGCGACGCTGTTCTCGCCGCCGTCGGCCAGGGAGACCCGGATACTGTCCGATGCGGTCTGGCTGCCGTCATGCCGGTAGACGACCCATCCGTTGTCCAGATCGGCCTGGGTGAAGGCGGTGATCGCGACGGTCGGGTTCGTCGTCAGCTCAAGCTGGCCGTGCGCCGGGCCGGTGGTGACGGTGTAGGTCAGCCCGGTACCGCTGTCGTCCGGGTCGGCCTCGGTCAGGTCGGTGGTGGTGACCGTGACCGTGCCGCCTTCGGCCACGGCGATCGCCAGGTCCCCGGCGATCGCCGGGGCCTCATTGGTCGCCGCGACAGTCACGGTTGATTGCAGATTGGGGGTCGCCGTGTCGCTGCCGCCGTCGGCTGTGCCGCCGTCGTCGGTCAACCGGGTGATGGTGATCACCCGGTCGGCTTCGGTCAGGGTGTCGCTGGTATTGCTGTAGGCCAGACCGTCGACCAGGGTCCGCAGGGCGTCGGCGCTCAGGCTGGCGCCGCTAAAGGCGACCGTCGCCGTGGTGCCGGCGAGCGACACCGTGACCAACAGTCCGTTGGTGGCGCTGGTGATGGCGTTGCCGTGGGTCAGGGCCACGTCGGAGCCATCGAAGTGCAGCACTTCCGCCGGACCGTCGGTAACGTTGGTCACCGTCAGCGTCATGCCGGTGACCGTCTGGTTCGCTTCCACGGTCGAGACGGCCACCGTGTCGAACAGGTCGGCACCGGGGGCGGCGGATCCTTCCACAAAGGTCGGGTTGGTACCGGTCGCCGTCAGCGTTGGTTCGTCGTTCAGCCCGGTCATGCGCACTTGGGCATATTGGGCGTTCGAGGTTACGGCGGTGCCGTCCTCGATAACCTGGAACTGGAGCGCGCGAAGATTGCGTGTGCCGTTTTCCGTCGGGTCGTCCGAGGTCGAGTGGAAGGTGACGGTTCGAAGTGCGGCCTCCAGTTGTGCGCGGGTTCCGGGGCCCGTCAGGGTCAGCGTGTAGGTCCCGGTATCGTACGACGCGACGAAGGGCGTGGTGACCCCGGCGGACAGCACGTCACCGGGGATGCTGCCGCCTGAGATCGACACCGTGGCGCTCGCGAAGTTGGCCGTGTCGGGGTCGGTGAGCGTGATGTAGGAGAATACGACAATCGGCTCACCGCCCTCCGTGTAGTTGACGAGGTTGGTCCCCGGACCCAGAACCGGCGCGTCGTTCACGGCGGTGACGGTGACCGTAGCCATATCGCTCACCGACGAGAACGGGGTCGTGCCGCCCGTGCTGCCGGTGTCTGCTGTGCCGCCGGCCGAGCCCGAGGTCTTGTCCCAGGCCCGGAAGGTGATGGTGGCGCTGCCGTTGTAGTCGGCATCGGGCACGAAGCGGACCAGATGGGTATTGCTGCCCGTCAGCGTGCCGTCCAACAGCCGGGCCGTGCCGGCAATATCGACGGTGGTTCCCGTCGTGCCGCTGAAACTGTTCCAGCTCGTGCCGTTGTCGGTGGAGTACTGCCAGACGCCGTTCGTGTTATCGACCGCAATGACGGCGATTGCCTCGACCGCGCTACCGTCCGGATCGGTGATCGAGCCATCCGCCACCAGATCGGCGACGCTGGTGCCGGGGTTGTTGGCGTTGCTGGTGGCGTCGTCGTCGCCATCGGCGCCGCTACCGTCGTCATCGCCGGCATCCTCGGTGATGCCGGCCAGGGTCGGCGATGCGCCCACGTTCAGCACCGGGGCGTCATTCTGGGCAGTGATGTCGATGTTGACGGTGCCCAGCAGCGGATTGACCGTGCCGTCGTTGGCGTTAACCGTGACGGTGGCCGCGTCGTCGCCGATGGCATCGCTGGCCGGCGTGTACTGGATGTTCGAGGAGATACCGAGCCAGGTGTTGATGGCCGCCGCGGTGCCGGCCAGCGTCAGCGTGCCGGTGCCCGATCCGCCGACCGTCACGCCGCCGGACGTGCCGGCCGCCAGGGTTCCGGCGGAGGCCGTCAGGGTCACGGTCAGGGAATCGCCATCGATATCCGCGAAGCCCGCGGTCCACAGGTCCAGCGCGCCGGTCGTGTCCTCTAGGAAGCCGATGTCGGACGGCAGCCCGCTGACCGTCGGCGCGTCGTTGACGGCGGTGACCGTGATCGAGGCGGTGTCGCTGGCCGACGAGAACGCGGTCGCGTCGCCCGTGCTGCCGGTGTTCGCCGTGCTGCCGGCCGAGCCGGAGGTCTTGTCCCAGGCCCGGAAGGTGATGGTGGCACTGCCGTTGTAGTCGGCATCGGGCACGAAGCGGACCAGATGCGTGCCGGCGCCGGTCAGGGTGCCGTCCAGCAGCCGCGCGGCGCTGGCGATATCGACCGAACTGCCTGTCGTGCCGCTGAAACTGTTCCAGTTCGTGCCGTTGTCGGTGGAGTACTGCCAGACACCGTTGGTGTTATCCACGGCGATGACGGCGATGGCTTCGACCGCGCCGCCGTCCGGGTCGGTGATCGACCCGTCCGCGACCAGATCCGCGACGCTGGTGCCCGGGTTGTTGGCGTTGCTGGTGGCGTCGTCGTCGCCATCGGCGCCGCTGCCGTCATCGTCGCCGGCATCCTCGGCGACGGCCGTCAGACCCGGCGAAGCGCTGTCATCCAGCAGCGGCGCATCCTGGACCGCGGTGATGTCCAGATTGATGGTGCCGCCCACCCCGGCATCCATGCCGTCGGTGAGGGTGAGCGTGACGGTTGCCGCATCGTCGCCGCTGACATTGCTGGCGCCGGTGTACCGCACGCGCCACACGTTGTTGAAGTAGGAATCGAGATTGCTGGCTGACCCGTAGAACGAGATCGTCGTGGCGCTGATGACGCTCGAGGTCACGCTGCCGATCGTGGCGTTGTGCCCCGCCGTGGCCACCAGGGTCCCGGCGGAAGCGGTCAGGGTCACCGTGACGTGGTCGGCATCGATGTCGTAGAAGTCCAGGGTCCTGAGATCGAGGCTGGAGAGCGAGTCCTCGGTCACCGATAGGTCCACCGGAATGCCAGTGACCGTCGGGGCATCGTTGACGTTGGTGACGGTGATCGTGGCGGTGTTCGTGGCCGACGAGAACGCCGTCGTGCCGCCCGTGCTGCTGGCATCCGCCGTGCCGCCGGCCGACCCGGTGGTCTTGTCCCAGGCCCGGAAGGTGATGCTGTAGCGCGAGCCGTTATAGTCGTCGCTGGGAACGTAGCGAATGCGGTGGGTATCGCTGCCGGTCAGCGTGCCGTCCAGCAGCCTGGCGTTGTCGGACAGGTCGACCGTGCCGTCAGAATCGGTGAAGTTGGCCCAGGTCGCGCCGTTGTCGGTGGAGTACTGCCAGCGGCCCCAGAAACTGTACACCTCGACGACGGCGATCGCCTCGACGGCGCCGCCATCCGCATCGGTGATCGAGCCGTCGACGACCAGGTCGGCGATGCTATCGCCGAGATTGTTGGCGTTGTTCGTGGCGTCGTCGTCGCCATCGGCACCGCTGCCGTCGTCGTCGCCGGCGTCCTCGGTGATCGTGGTAACGCTCGGCGACGCACCCGCATCCAGCACCGGGGCGGTGTTTGTCGGCGGTACGGCGGCGACGATGTTGTCGATCTCCAGCGCAGCCGGACCGGTGAAGACGAACCGGATCTCGTCTACCAGATCAAAGGCGGTGTTGAAGGTTAGGGTTCCGTAGCTGCCGCCGACCGTTGTCTCGGCGAAGCTGTAGGAAATGTTGCCGGTGCTGTCACTGGCTGTCAGGTCGACGGCTTCGCCCGTTACGACCGTGCCGCCATCCCTGAGCCCGGTGATCGTGAGCGACGACGAGCTTCCGCTGCTGGTGCCGATATCGAACGAACTGAGATCGAAGTCGGTTCCATCGGTCGATTTGAAGCTGAACGTGGTGACGTTGTTTCCAACATCCAGGAAGATGAGGGTTCGATCCCCAGCACCGTCGTCTCGATTGAGGTTGACCTCGTTCTCGCTGATCTCTGGGGTCACAATTCTGGTGTTGGCGCTCGACTCGAAGGTCCAGTCGCCGACGACCTGTGATGTCGTGACATTGTTGATGAGCCCTTCGTCGTCGAAATCCTCGTTGCTGATGCCGAGCAGGCCGGCATAGCCGGCCTCCGCAAGCGATGCGCGGACATCGCTGGCGGACACCGATCCGATGGTTTGCTCCAGAACCCAGTCGCCGCCGCGATCCGCAGCACCGGTCGGATCATCCGAGGCCGCGATGTCGGCGCCCGTGGCGTCGGACAGGGCGGTGAGGAAATCGGTGCCGGCCCCGTCGGCACCGGTGCTGCAGCCGTAGAGCAGGATATCGCCTTCGGGTGCCAGCGCCGCGCCGATCCGGCTCAGCGGGTCCGCATAGTCGGCCAGGTTGCCGATGTCCACTATGCCGGAACCGAAGGCCAGTGCCCCAACGTCGCCATGGCTGACGATGTGGACGGCGTCGACGTCAGACTGCCCCGACAGGAAGTCCGCGATTTGGGTCAGGCCGTCGGCCGCCGGGTCCAGAATTACCACCTCGGCCGCTGCGTGTACGTCGGTCAGCAGGGCCTGGTAGTTGTGGATGTTGGGGTCGACGAAGACGATCTCCGTCCGATCCGCCGGCGGGGTGGTGACGCTCAGGGCTGCCGCGAGTGGATCGGCGGGGTCGTCTGCCGACGGACTGTCGGTCTGCTGGTCGGCGGCTTCCTGCGCGGCGGCGTCCACCGCCGCTTCGCCGCCCGTTGCCACGCCCGCCGCATCGAACATGAACCGCGGTTCCAGCGCCAGGGCCAGCGGCGAGGTCAGCGTGCGGGCGCGAAAGCGGCCGCGCCGACGGTGTTTGCCTTGCCGATCCGCGGGGATCGGTGCGATCGACGTCAAACGGGACCCGGTCACGGCCGCATCCTCCCCCAGCCGCAGAAGCAGACGCCGCACGCCGATCGGTTAGTTCATTCGCCCGGCTTCGCCCAGCGTACAGCGGACGCTAATATGGCGCCGGGGCTGTTAATCATTTCTTGCCCGCAGGTCTGACCTCCGGATAGGGCGTGGCGGCTATGGTCGCATTGGCGCAGCTTTACGCCAGCGGCCGTCCCGACCGGGGGTGTCGCGTGCCTATCGGTTGATGTCGGCGTACTACCGGTCGCGGGGCGTGATGCCCCTAATAGTCCGCCGTCTTCGGCGCCGAGGCTTCGATCTCGACGATCTTCTCCATGCCCTGGCGCATGGAACTCATGATGAAATCCGCCCGGCTGTGCACGCGCCCGCCGGTGGACCGGCCGAACTTCTCCTGCCACCCGGCCATCTTCACGCCCAGACCACACAGGACGCCGCCGACCGAAGTGTGGTGGCCGGTGATCAGGGACCGGACCTTCTTGAAGGTCTCCGGGGTCAGGTTTTCCCAGAAGTCCTGGGAATTGCGGTCGAAGCTCTCGAACCGGCCGGTGATCGAGGTGATGACCGCATTCATGTTCTGGTCGAGGTACCGCGCCGCGGACTGGAACCGGTTGTCGTGCTGCAGCTCGAAATGGCTGCCCATGCCCCGCATCTCGTCCAGGAACGCTTCGACCTTGGGCACGATGTTGTCCAGCTTCTCCCGGAAATAGGCCAGCGACAGGAAGATATCGCCGTAGTCCTCAAGAAACCGCGGCACCTCCATCAACTGGATGCGCAGCCGGTCGGCCATCTTCTGCAGGTTTTCCAGGGCGTCCTTGCGGTTCGGCCGCTGGAACAGGGCCAGCAACTCGTCGATGCTGCGGATCTGGGTGTCCGTCGCGCCATAGACCTGCTGGATCAGCGGCAGCGTGAACGACCGCATATACGACGTCAGTTGCTCCTTCTTGGTGTCGCTGAGCTGCAGCGATTGGAAGTCGCTGAACGGGATGTCCAGGTGGCGCAGGGTGATGCGCAGGCTGTAGACGTCATAGCTGTTCAGCGACGCCAGGCTTTCCACGATCTGCTGGTCGGGCGGCGGGTCGCTGTCCTCCCAGCCGAAGATCTTCTTCAGGTCGAACGGGGACACCTGGCCACTGCCGGCACGGCTGTCGGAGAACATCTCGATGACGCCCTCCATCCGCACGTTCTTGATCATGCGGGCGGTGCCCAGCGACTTGGTCTCCAGCGGGATGAACGACAAAGGCAGGGTATGCAGGCTGTCCCGGTCGTCTTCCTCCGGCCCGTCGTCCAACCCGTCCTGCCCGTCGACCATCCGTCCGATCCACCCCAGCCGAATCCACCGTCACCCGGCTTACCCGCCGGTGCCGCCAATGGAAAGCCACACTATAGTACAAACGCGGCCCGGCAGTGCGGATCACCACCGGGCCGGTGCGGGGGGTCAGGAGGCCTTCTCGGCGCCCTTGGCCTTGCCGGCGAAGGCCATCGCCATGGCGCCCATGGCCTGGCTGGCGCCCGACAGGGACCAGCCGCCGTCGACCGCCAGGACCTGGCCGGAGATGTAGCCGGCCAGGGGCGAGGCCAGCAGCAAGGCGCAGTTGGCGACATCCTCGACGGTACCCATGCGGCCCATGGGGACGGTGCGTTCGACCATCTTGCGGGCCGACGCGCCGGGGGCCAGCCGGGCCATGCCCTCGGTGCCGTCGATCGGCCCGGGCACGATGGAGTTCACCCGCAGCCCCTCGGGCCCCCATTCCATCGCCAGCACCCGGGTCAGCATGTCGACCCCGGCCTTGGCGGCGCAGACATGGGCCTGCAGGGCCATGGGCATGAACGCCTGCGGGGCGGAGATGTTGATGGCGCAGCCGCCCGGCCGGGCCAGCAGGGGATGGGCGGCCCGCAGCACGTGGAAGCTGCCCAGCAGGTCGATGTCGACCACCGATTTGAACCCGTTGGCCGACATGCCGGTCGCCGGGGCCGGGAAGTTGCCTGCGGCGCCGGAGACCAGCACGTCGATCGGGCCGAACCGGTCGGCGGCGGCCTGCAACGCCGAAGCGACGGCATCGGCGTCGCGCACGTCCGCGGCGAACCCGGCCGCTTCGGCGCCGAGGTCGACCAGCTTGGCCACCGCGGCGTCGACCTTGTCCTGCGATCGGCTCAGCACCGCCAAACGGGCGCCGCGCCGGGCAAAGCCTTCGGCGATCCCCAGGTTAATGCCGCTGGTGCCGCCGGCCACGAACACATGCCGATCGGTAAAGTCCAGGGGGTCGCTCATACGGTCCTCTCTCCTCGCTACGCGTTTTGCCCGAAGGCGTTGGGTGAAATCGGATCGCCGGTCAGCCGCCAGCGGTCGACCAGGCCGGCGCGCACGGCGTCCAGCAATGCGAAGGGCGAACCGCTGCGCCTTTGCAGCGCCGCCGTCACGGCCCCGGCGCCGCCCAGGCGGTCCAGCCCGTAGGTCCCGAACTCCTCGCCCAGCCGGTGCACCACCCAGGCGGCACTGGCTTCGCGCCGCCGGGCCGGCAGGCCGTTGCCCGCGGCCACGGTTCGGCGATGGTCGGTGAAGGCGTTAAGCAGATCCGCGATGCCGTCGCCGCGGGTGGCGCTGACCGCCAGGATGCGCGGGGTGCTGCCGTCCGGCCGTCGGCGCGTGCCCGCCGTCGCCTCCAGGTCGCCCACCAGGCGCCGGGCGGGGGCGCCGGTG
>JANQIU010000284.1 GCA_028281985.1 Alphaproteobacteria bacterium
GATCAGCAGCGACGACGGGCGGCTTCTCGGATATCGCGGCCTGGCACTGGACGTCACCGACACGCGGCGGGCGTCGGAACAGGCGCATGAGGCGGAGAAGCGGTTCCGCGACATGGCCGCCAACGTCCCCGGCGTCATCTACCAGTGGTACCAGCGGTCCGACGGCAGCCGCGGCTACTACTATGTCAGCCCGCGTGTTGCCGACCTGTACGGCGTGACGTCGGAAGCCCTGATGGCGAATCCTGAGGCGCTATCCCTGCACCCAGACGACATCGAGCCGTTCGAGACCAGCGTCCGGCGGACGATCGAACTGGGGCGCGACTGGTGGTTCGAGGGGCGCTTCGTGATGCCCGACGGGCGGGCGCGATGGTGGCGTGGCGTCTCGCGGCCGGTGAAGATCAGCCCCGATGAAGTCGTCTTCAACGGCATCATCATCGATATCGACGAGACCAAGCAGCTCGAAGAGGCGCTGCGCGCCACCCAGGAACGATTCCAGCTGGCCATTCTGGGAACCGATACCGGCATCTGGGATTGGGATCTTAGAACCGGTGAGGTGTTCCTGTCGCCGACCTGGCTTGCCATTCTCGGCTATCCGCCGAACGGGCTGCCGCCGCGGGTCGAAGCCTGGAGCTCCCGCGTCCATCCCCTGGATCTGCCGCAATCCTGGCTTCAGGTGACCCGACATCTGGAAGGCCGCATCGAGCTCTATCAGCAGGACCAGCGGCTGCGGCATCGCGACGGTACCTGGCGGTGGGTTGCCGTGCGCGGCAAAGCCGTGCTGGACGGCCACGGCCGGCCCTACCGTCTGGTCGGCCTGATGACCGATATCCAGGATCAGAAGGCGACGGAGCAGACGCTGCGGGCCAGCGAAAGGCAGTACCGCGATCTGATCGAGAGCTCCGTTGTCGGCATCGTCATCTTCCGGCACGGGGTCCCGCTCTACGTCAACCGCTCGCATGCCCGACTGCTTGGCCTGGACAGGTCGGAGCCCCGGACTCTGGAGCGGCTGCTGCCGCCGCGGCTGGTTGCCCAGGTGGACGAGATCGAGCGGCATCTGGAGACCGGTGGGACCGAGTTCGAGTCCGAACGCCTGCCGCTTCTCCGGACCGATGGCCGCGAGATCGTCTTGAACGTCCTGGCCCGACGCCTGGATTGGATGGGCGAACCGGCCACCGAGGTCTCGATGGTCGATGTCACAGATCAGGTCCGGTACGAGCGCGAAGTCGACATGCGCCGGCGCCAGCTGGAGGACACCGCGACCCACCTTGCCGGCCTGGCCGAAAACCTGGATATCGCGCGCCGGGAGGCGGATCGTCATCGCCGGCAGGCAGAGGAGGCGAACCGGTCCAAGTCGCGTTTTCTGGCGATGATGAGCCACGAGATCCGCACCCCGATGACCAGCGTCATCGGGATGGTGGATCTGCTGCTGGACACCGAACTGACGGATCAGCAGCGAACCTATATGGGCACGATGCAGTCGTCGGCGCGGGCGCAGATGGCGCTGCTCAACGATTTGCTCGACTACTCCCGGTTCGAAGCCGGCGGCCTGCGGCTGGAGACCATCGATTTCGATGTGTCCAAGGTCCTGGTCGATGTGACCGAGCTTTACCGGCCGCTGGCGGCGGAGGACGGCACGGTGCTGTCCGTCGATATCCGGGCGACGCCGCCGACGGTGCGCGGCGACCCGATGCGCATGCGGCAGATCCTGACCAATCTTGCCGGAAACGCCGTGAAGTTCACCCGGCACGGTCATGTCGAATTGCGTCTGGAGGCGGGCGAAGATCAGGGCGAACGGATCCTGCTGACCTTCGCGGTGGCCGATGACGGCATCGGCATACCTGCCGACCGGCTGGCGCGGCTTTTTTCCGCGTTCGAACAGGTCGACACGTCGACCACCCGGCGCTACGGCGGCACCGGTTTGGGCCTGTCGATCTGCCGTCATCTGGTCGCCTTGATGGACGGCAAGATCTGGGCGGAAAGCACGGAAGGCCAAGGATCCACCTTCCGATTCACCGTCCGCCTGGAGCGGGGGCGGCTGCCCGATGCACCGTCCGGGGCCGTCGATGGCCGGACTGCGGCGAGCCAGGTGCCGCGGGCCGACCGGCCGCTGCGTATCCTGGTGGCCGAGGACACCCAGGCGAACCGCCTGCTGATCGTCACCATGCTGGAGCGTCGTGGCCATCAGGTCGACAGCGTCGAGGACGGCCGCAAGGCGGTGGAAGCGGTCCGGGCTGGCCATTACGACGTGGTTCTGATGGACATGCAGATGCCGGAAATGGACGGTCCCGAGGCCCTGGCCCAGATTCGCCGCCTGCCGCTGGACGCGGAACGCCTGCCGGTGATCGCACTGACCGCCGATGCCGTGCCGGAAAGCCGAACCCGCGGTCTCGAGGCCGGTTTCAGCGATTATGTGACCAAGCCGATCGACTGGGGCCGGCTGGATCAGGCGATCGCCAGCGCCATCCGCACGGCCGAGATGGCCGGATAGGGTGCCTCCGACAGATTCGTGCCACACTGCCGGTGGAACATCCGCCTTCTCCGACACAGGCCCAAGCGCCGTCTTGACCCATCCATCCCAATCGCCCATGCCAAAGATCGACCCCGATCCCCGGAGGAGCGCCATGACCATTCGACTGGCCCTGATCGCGACCGCAGCGCTGGCCCTCGGCACCGCCCAAGGGTGGGCCCAGGAGGGCACGACCCAGGACGTTGAGCTTGAGGAGTCGCGGCCGGTACTGGCTTTGCCGCCGGGCGCGGTCCTGCCGGCCGATGCACCGCCCGGTGCCGCATCGGCTGCCCCGCCGCCCGGCGAATCGATACCCGCCGTCCCGGCGGTCACGGTCGACGACCCGCCCCGCGGCGCGCTCCCAATCCTGGGTGAATGGAGCTTTGCCGGCTACGAGTTCCCGCCCGGCACGGCGCCGAACCCGTTGGTCGACCAGTCGCTGTCGGCGAGCGTCGGCAGCCGGTACCTGTTCGAATCCGACTATGCCGAACTGGGCGGGCAGGCCTGCAACGACGCCCGCTATGACAGCCGCCCGGTGGAGATCTCGCAGATCTTCTTCCGTAACCAGCTGGACCCTGAATTCATCAACTTCTTCTCGCGCCGGGTCGCCAACCGGCCCGTTCACCTGACGATCCTGTTCTGCCCGGACCGGCCGGAGGGTGTGCCCTACTATCAACTGTCGCACAGCGAGATGGTCGCGGTCGGCAGCGGCGCCCTGGTGACCTACACCCGCGTTCAGTAGGCCGGTTCGTCAGGGCCGCCGCAAAACCTCGCCGTGCCCTTCGGCTCCGGTGCCGGTCCGTTGACCGACCCGCCCGCTGCCGAACAGGCGTATGACGAGATGGTGACCGGTGCCGGCCGGCTTCGGCGGCACTGGTCTTCCCTTATCGGCGCGCTCACCTCCCTGCCGGAAGGCGGGCTGGCCGAGCGCGTCGCGGCGGCGCACGAGCAGTTCGCCCGCGACGGCGTCAGTTACCGGGTCCCCGGCGACCCCCGCGAAGTCGTCCGGCCCTGGTCCTTCGATCTCATTCCGCTGGTCATCGGCGCCGACGAGTGGGCCGCCCTCGAAGCGGGCCTGGCGCAGCGGGCACGGCTGATCGATGCGGTGCTGGCCGACCTCTATGGCGCCCAGGCGTTGATCGCCGAGGGGCTGGTCCCGCCCGAGCTGGTGTTCGCCAACCCGGAGTTCCTGCGGCCCTGCCGCGCGGCGGAGGGCGGGGCCGGGCGCCCGATGCTGCATCTGTACGCCGCCGACCTGGTGCGCGCGCCGGACGGCCGCTGGCGGGTCCAGGCGGATCGGACCCAGGCCCCGGCCGGGCTTGGATACATGCTGGAGAACAGGCGGGTGCTGTCGCGCACCCTGCCGGAAGCCCTCGAGGTGCTGCCCGTTCAGCCGCTGCAACCGTTCCTGGAGCTCTGGCAGGCAAGCCTGGAAGGCCTGGCGCCGCCGGGGACGCTTCGCCCGCGGGTCGTCCTGCTGTCGCCCGGCCCCAGCGGCGAGGCCTATTTCGAACACATCTACCTGGCCCGCGAACTGGGCATCACGCTGGTCGAAAGCGGCGACCTGACCGTGCGCGACGGTGCCGTCCACCTGAAGACCCTGTCGGGGTTGTCCCGTGTCGACGTGGTGCTGCGCCGGGTGGACGCGGAGCAGTGCGACCCGCTGGAGCTGCGGCCCGACGGTGCGTCCGGTGCCGCGGGA
>JANQIU010000327.1 GCA_028281985.1 Alphaproteobacteria bacterium
GCCGGAGACGGCTCCCTGTCGCTACGCTACCAGGTCGACGATGCCGGCCTTTCGGGGATCTGGGCAAACACCGACGATCTGGGACGCGTGCTGGCGGCGCTCGATGTTCACGACGGGGTCGAAGGCGGAACCCTGGCCGCGGTGGGCCGCCAGGAACAGGCCGACGGGCCGGTGCTGGGCGATATCTCGATCACCGATGTGCGCGTGCTCGACGCCCCCCTGCTGGCCCGGGTCCTGGCCGCCTTGTCGCTTGGCGGCCTGCAGGAGGTCCTGGGCAGCGAGGGCCTGCGGTTCAACCGGGTGGTGTCGAATTTCGGCTTTGCCGACGAGGTGGTGGAACTGCGCAATGCCCGGGGCTCGGGCGGCGCGCTGGGCCTGACCCTGGAGGGCGCGGTCGACATCGGTGCCGACACCGCCGACCTGCAGGGCACCATCGTGCCGATCTACGGCATCAACAGCGCGCTCAGCGAAATTCCGCTGCTCGGCGACCTGCTGACCGGCGGCGACGGCCAGGGGATCATCGCCTTCACCTATGCGGTGCGGGGGCCGCTGGAGGATCCCAGCATCTCGGTCAACCCGCTGTCGGTGCTGGCCCCGGGGTTGCTGCGAAACGTGTTCTTCCTGGAGTCCCAGGAGGACCTCGGCGACGTGGGGTCGGACGGCGGCTGACGCGGCCGTCCTTGTCCCCCGTCAGACGGCCCGGATCAGGACATGCCGTTTGCGGCCGGCCGACAGCTTGACCACCCCGCCGTCGTCCAAGTCATCCAGCCCGACCACCCGGTCCTCGGCCGCGATCGCCGCGTCATTCAGGCGGGCGCCGCCCTGGCGGATCAAACGGCGCGCCTCGCCGTTGGACGCGCTCAGCCCGGACCGGCTCAACAGCAACACCGCCGGCACGCCTTCCGCCAGGTCCGCGCGCGGCACGTCCAAGGTCGGCAGGCCATCGGCAAGGCCACCCTGCTCGAAAGTCTGGCGGGCTGTATCGGCGGCCTGAGCGGCAGCCGCATCGCCATGCGCCATCGCGGTTGCCGCATTGGCAAGGACCTTCTTGGCCTCGTTGACCTCCGCCCCCTGCAACGCCTCCAGCCGGGCGATCTCGTCCAGCGGCACATCGGTGAACAGCCGCAGGAACCGGCCGACATCCGCGTCCTCGGTATTGCGCCAGAACTGCCAGTAGTCGTAAGGCGCCAGCCGATCGGCCTTCAGCCAGACCGCGCCTTCCGCCGTCTTGCCCATCTTGGCGCCGGAGGCCGTGGTGATCAGCGGCGTGGTCAGCCCGAAAACCTCCGTGCCGTCGATGCGGCGGGCCAGTTCCACGCCGTTGACGATGTTGCCCCACTGGTCTGACCCGCCCATCTGCAGCCGGCATCCGGCGCGGCGCGACAGCTCCATGAAGTCGTAGGCCTGCAGGATCATGTAGTTGAATTCGAGGAAAGTCAGCGGCTGCTCCCGCTCCAGCCGAAGGCGCACGGAATCGAAGGTCAGCATCCGGTTGATGGTGAAATGCCGCCCCACCTCGCGCAGGAACGGGACATAGGACAGGGCGTCCAGCCAGTCCGCGTTGTTGACCAGGATCGCCCCGGTCTCGCTGTCGTCGAAATCCAGGTAGTTGGCAAAGATCCCCCGGATCGACGCGATGTTGCCGGCGATATCGTCGTCGGTGAGCATCCGGCGCTGGGTATCCTTGCCGGACGGATCGCCGATCTTGGTGGTGCCGCCGCCCATCAGCACGATCGGCCGGTGCCCCATCTGCTGCAATCGGCGGAGCAGCATGATCGAGACCAGGTTGCCCACATGCAGGCTGTCGGCCGTGGCGTCGAAGCCCACATAGCCGGTGACGATCTCGCGCGCGGCCAGCGCGTCCAAGGCTTCGGGATCGGTCACCTGATGGATGTAGCCACGCTGGCTCAGCGTGCGCAGGATTTCGGATTTGAAGCCGGACATGGCCTTGGTGGGCTCCGTTCTGGAGGGTGGGGGGATGGGCCCCACCCTCAGACGTAAGCCGGGTGGGGCCGGCCGCTACTCCGCCACGTGGGCGACCTGGGCCGAAAGCGAACGGTCCAGATATCGGTCGATGGCCGCGGTCAGCGCATCCAACCGGTCGCTGAAATAGTGATTGGCCCCGGCAATGGTATCCAGGTCGACCTGGATGCCCCGCTGCTGGGACAGCTTGTTGGCCAGCTTGCGGACGGATTCGTGCGGCACCGCTTCATCCCGGTCGCCATGGACGATCAGGCCCGATGACGGGCACGGCGCCAGAAACGTGAAGTCGTACTGGTTCGCGGGCGGGGCGATCGACAGGAAGCCGGCGATTTCCGGACGGCGCATCAGAAGCTGCATGCCGATCCAGGCGCCGAAGGAATAGCCGCCGACCCAACAGAACTCCGCGTTGGTGTTGATCGTCTGCAGCCAATCCAGGGCCGACGCCGCATCCGACAGCTCGCCCTCGCCCCGGTCGAAAACGCCCTGGCTTCGGCCGACGCCGCGGAAGTTGAAGCGCAGGGCGGAGAAGCCGCGGCGCACGAAGGCCTGGTAGAGGATGTGGACGATGCGGTTGTTCATCGTCCCGCCCTGCTGCGGGTTGGGGTGCAGCAGCACCGCAATCGGCGCGTTCTGCCGTTTGCTGTGATGGTAACGGCCTTCCAGGCGACCTTCGGGACCGTTGAAGATGACCTCGGGCATGGACCTTTCCCGCCTTCCATATCTCGCCACCGCCGGGACCGGCGCCGATGCCGGGCTTGGCGCATGCGGGGTATAAACGCGTTAGCTGGCCTGGCGTATACTTGACCTGCCAACTTGGTTTTCTATATTTCACCCCGAACGATTGCGTTGCCCTTACCGCTCGACCGCTGGCAACGCCCGGTACGCTTTTGCCGTCAAGCATTTGCGAGCCGGTCTGCAAGGCGGGCTATATATCATGGGGTTGCATTCCGTGTTCAAGCGGATTCGGGAAGACATCGCCAGCGTTCGCCAGCGCGATCCCGCAGCCCGGTCCGCTTTGGCCGTTTTCTTCTGCTATGCCGGCGTGCACGCCCTGTGGTGGTACCGGGCCGCCCATTGGCTCTGGGGCCGCCGCATCCGGCTGCCAGCCCTTTGGCTCAGCTACCTCGCCCGGGCGTTCACCGGCATCGAGATCCACCCTGGCGCCACCATCGGGCGACGGGTGTTCATCGACCATGGCATGGGCGTGGTCATCGGTGAAACCACCGAGATCGGCGATGACGTCACCCTGTATCAGGGGGTGACCCTGGGTGGCACATCGCTCGACGCCGGCAAGCGGCATCCGACGCTGGCGCCCGGCGCCATCGTCGGCGCAGGGGCCAAGGTGCTGGGTCCGATCACGCTGGGCCGCAACAGCCGCGTCGGATCGAATGCCGTCGTGTTGAAGGACGTTCCCGACTGCACGACGGTGGTCGGCATTCCTGCCCGGGCGATCGGCGACCGGCCCGCCGAGGAGCCGGCCAAGTTCGTGGCGTATGGGACACCGTGCGAAGACCTTCCCGACCCCGTGGCGCGGGCGATCCGCGGCCTGATGGACGAGGTTACGCTGCTGCGGATGCGCGTGAAGGAGTTGGAGTCCGACATCGGCGGCATACGTGAGCATGGTGAGGCCCTGCCAACGCCGGCCGGGTCGCTGGGAGAGGACGGCAAGAACCGGCCATTGAACCCGCCCTGTTGAGACGGGGCAGCGGCCGGAGATTGCGGGGCGGGGTGGTCCGTTGGGCGGACGGTCCACCTCTGTTTGGGGGTACAACGGGAAAGGACAGCAACGGTGAAACTCAGCACAAAAGGGCGCTACGCCGTCATGGCGATGGTCGATCTGGCGCAGCATAGCAACGGCAGCCCGGTCGCCCTGGCCGACATTGCCAATCGTCAGGAGATTTCCCTGTCGTATCTCGAGCAGCTTTTTTCCAAGCTGCGCAAGGGTGGGCTGGTGCGCAGCGTCCGCGGCCCCGGCGGCGGGTACCTGGTAGCGCGTCCGGTGACGGACACCCGCATTTCCGACATCATCCTGGCAGTCGACGAGCCGATCCGGGCGACCCGATGCACGCCGGGATCACCGTCCGGCTGCCACAGCGACAAGAGCCGTTGCCTGACCCACGACCTGTGGGAAGAGCTTGGGAACCAGATCCATATCTATCTGAGTTCGGTGTCGCTGGACGACGTCATCGAACGCCGCGTCCTGGGCACCAGCCGCGTCTTCGGATCGGAAACGGTTTCCCGCATCGCGGCCGAGTAGCCGGCGCTGGGCCATCGTCGATCGGGACGCAGATCTGGTGCAGCCGCTTGCGCAGGCGGCGACGGCGCAGGCCGTCGCCTATCTGGACTACAACGCCACCGCACCGCTGGCGCCGTCTGCGCGCGCTGCCATGCTGTCGGCGCTGGACGGGCCGGCCAATCCGTCCTCCGTGCACCGTTACGGACGGGCCGCCTGGCGCCTGGTGGACCGGGCACGGCGGCAGGTTGCCGATCTGGCTGGCGTTCCCGCCGCGCAGGTCATCTTCACCAGCGGCGCGACAGAGGCGAATGCCACCGTCTGTCGGATCTTGCCTGACGCCGTCATCAGCGGGATCGAACACGACTCCGTCGGGACGGGCCACGACACGCCAGCGGTGCCGGCGACCGAAACCGGCATGATCGATCTGGCGGCCCTGGACGCGGCGCTGGTTCGTGCGACGCGCGGCACACGCGTCTCCGTCATGGCGGTCAACAACGAGACCGGTGTCATCCAGCCGATTGCGGCGGTCGCCGCCATCGTCCATCGGCATGGCGGGCTGCTGCATTGCGACGCCGTGCAGGCGGCGGGACGGATACCATTGGCGCCGATCGCGGCGGTAGCCGATTACATGACCTTGTCGGCCCACAAGATCGGCGGCCCACAAGGCGTCGGTGCGCTGATCCTGGGCGCGGATGCCCCGTTCGCGCCGCTGCTGCGGGGCGGGGGCCAGGAGCAGCGGCGCCGCGCAGGGACCGAGAACGTGCCGGGGATCGCCGGGTTCGGCGCGGCCTGTGCGTCGGCGGGCGCCGGACTGGCCGACTACGGCCGTTTGGCGCATCTGCGCGACGGGATGGAATCCAGGCTGCTGCGGGCCTGCCCCGACCTGATGGTGTTCGGGGGCCGTGCGCCGCGCGTGGCCAACACCAGTTGCCTGGCGATGCCCGACGTGCCGTCGGAAACCCAGGTGATGGCCTTCGATCTGGCTGGGGTGGCGGTCAGCGCTGGTGCCGCCTGTTCGTCCGGCAAAGTCACCCGCAGCCATGTCCTCGACGCCATGGGCGCGGGCCCCGAGGCCGAATGGGCCGTGCGGGTCAGCCTCGGCCCCGACAGCCGGGCCGACGAGGTCGACCGGTTCGCCACGGCGTGGGAAGGGCTCTACGACCGGAAGCGGAGTCGGGTCGCCGCCTAACAGGAATATTGCAGTGCACAAGGCGGTCCTTTAGGAGAGGCGCCTTTCCAGTCGCGCGACCAGGGCCGCAGAAGACGGACCGGTTGCGTGGATCACGCGTTTGGAGACAGTACGGGAATGCCGAAAATCGTCTTTCTCTCGCCGGACGGATCGCAGCGTTGGGACATCGCCTACACGCCGGGCCAGACGGTGCTGGAGGTGGCGCACCAGCACGACATCGACCTTGAAGGCGCATGCGAAGGATCGCTGGCCTGCTCCACCTGCCACGTCGTCGTCGACCCCGGCTGGTTCCGCAAACTGGGCGAACCCAGCGAGGACGAGGAGGACATGCTCGATCTGGCCTTCGGACTGACCAAGACATCCCGCCTTGGCTGCCAGATCACGCTGACCGAGGAACTCGACGGCCTGACGGTCACGCTGCCCTCCGCCACCAACAACATGATGGGCTGATCGGCCTGCGATCAAATCCGAGTCTCTTAGTCGGATATTCGGCGCCAACAGGTAGGCCTTGCCCAAAAGCGCTTTCAACCAAAAGAGTTTCTCGCCACTGCGTCCGCAGATAAGCCTGACTATCCAGGTCAGTTTTGCACAATTGACCTAGCGGCCTGGTCGGACTATCTGATCCCTTGGAAGATCAATGTCGGCACGCTCCGGGGGGATGCGGCCGATACCGGGGCGAGAATGGAGCTGCCAATGGCTGCGGTTGAAGAGACCGTTCAGCAAGTCGAATCCGTGACAAACCAGAGGTACAAGTACGGTTTTGTCACCGATATCGAGATGGAGCGCGCGCCCAAGGGTCTTTCCGAAGACACGGTCAGGTTCATCTCGCGCCAGAAGGAAGAGCCGGAGTGGCTCCTCGAATGGCGCCTGAAGGCGTTCCGCCACTGGCAGACCATGCCGGAGCCGGAATGGGCCAAGGTGGACTTCCCGCAGATCGACTATCAGGACGCCTACTACTACGCGGCGCCGAAGACCAAGCCGAAGCTGAACAGCCTGGACGAAGTCGATCCCGAGCTGCTGCGCACCTACGAGAAGCTGGGCATCCCGCTGGAAGAGCAGAAGATGCTGGCCGGTGTCGCCGTCGACGCCGTGTTCGACAGCGTTTCCGTCGCCACCACCTTCAAGTCCAAACTGGCGGAAGCCGGGGTGATCTTCTGCTCGATCTCCGAAGCAGTGAAGGAGCACCCGGACTTGGTCCGCAAGTATCTGGGCTCCGTCGTCCCCTACGCCGACAACAAGCATGCCTGCCTGAACTCGGCGGTCTTCACCGACGGATCGTTCGTCTACATCCCTCCGGGCGTGACCTGCCCGATGGAGCTGTCGACCTATTTCCGCATCAACGCGGAAAACACCGGCCAGTTCGAGCGCACGCTGATCGTCGCCGACAAGGGGTCGTATGTCAGCTATCTCGAAGGCTGTACGGCACCGATGCGCGACGAGAACCAGCTTCACGCCGCCGTCGTGGAGCTGATCACGCTGGACGACGCGGAGATCAAGTATTCCACGGTCCAGAACTGGTATCCGGGCGACGAGGACGGTAAGGGCGGCATCTACAACTTCGTCACCAAGCGCGGCGCCTGCCGGGGCCGTAACTCCAAGATCTCCTGGACCCAGGTGGAAACCGGGTCGGCGATCACCTGGAAGTACCCGTCCTGCATTCTCCAGGGCGACAACTCGGTGGGCGAGTTCTACTCCGTCGCGATCACCAACAACCGCCAGCAGGCCGATACCGGCACGAAGATGATCCATATCGGCCGGAACACGCGATCGCGGATCATCTCCAAAGGCATCTCCGCCGGCCGGTCTGACAACACCTATCGCGGACAGGTGAAGATCCTGCCCGGTGCTGCCGGTGCGCGGA
Source organism: Alphaproteobacteria bacterium (assembly GCA_028281985.1). GTDB lineage: Bacteria > Pseudomonadota > Alphaproteobacteria > DSM-16000 > Inquilinaceae > JANQIU01. The sequence goes on from JANQIU010000327.1 coordinate 7,270, forward strand.
ACTACACCCAGTGCGACAGTTTGCTGATCGGCGACCGATGCGGCGCGCACACCGTGCCCTATATCGAAAGCCGCAACAGCTCGGCCAAGGTCGAGCACGAGGCCACCGCGTCGAAGGTCAGCGAAGACCAGCTTTTCTACTGCCGCCAGCGAGGCATCGGGGAAGAGGAGGCCCTGGCGCTCATCGTCAACGGCTTCTGCAAGGAGGTCCTGCAGGTGCTGCCGATGGAGTTCGCCGTCGAAGCGCAGAAGCTGGTCGGGATCAGCCTGGAAGGCAGCGTCGGCTGAGGCCGGCGGCACACGAAAAGAAGAATACGGGTCGGAAGAGATGTTGGAGATCAAGGGGCTGCGCGCGACCGTCGACGGCAAGGAGATCCTGAAGGGGATCGACCTGACCATCGGGCCCGGCGAAACGCATGCGATCATGGGCCCGAACGGGTCGGGCAAGTCGACGCTGAGCTACGTGCTGGCCGGCCGCGACGGCTACGAAGTGACCGGGGGGTCGGTGCTGTTCCAGGGCCAGGAGCTGTTGGAACAGGATCCGGAGGAACGGTCGCGGGCCGGCCTGTTCCTGGCGTTCCAGTACCCGCTGGAAATCCCCGGTGTGGGTACCTCCACCTTCCTGCGCACGGCGGTCAACGCCCATCGCAAGGCGCGCGGCGAGGACGAACTGGACCCAATGTCCTTCGTCAAGCTGGTGCGGCAGAAGACCAAGGAACTGGGCATCCGACAGGACATGCTGAAGCGCCCGGTCAATGTCGGCTTCTCCGGCGGCGAGAAGAAGCGCAATGAAATCCTGCAGATGGCGATGCTGGAGCCGGCGCTGGCGGTGTTGGACGAAACCGATAGCGGCCTGGACATCGATGCCCTGAAGGTGGTCTCCGACGGCGTCAACGCGCTGCGTGGCCCCGATCGCAGCTTCCTGGTCATCACCCATTACCAGCGGCTGCTGAACTACATCGTGCCGGACCATGTGCATGTCCTGGCGGACGGCCGGATCATCCAAGT
>JANQIU010000025.1 GCA_028281985.1 Alphaproteobacteria bacterium
GATCGGCACGCGATGCCGGCCACGAGCTTCTGGTCCACGTCTCGATGCAGCCGAGCGATCCGGCGATCGATCCCGGACCGAATGCCCTGATGGTCGACCTGGATGAACCGGAAATCCGGCGCCGGTTGCGTTGGGCGCTCAGCCGCTTCGATGGCTATGTCGGGATCAACAACCACATGGGCAGCCGTTTCACCGCGGATGCCCAGGGCATGGATATCGTGCTGAGCGAACTGGCAGCCCGCGGACTGCTGTTTCTCGACAGCTTCACCTCTGGCCGGTCGGTGGGTTTCGAGCGGGCCCGGTCACAGCGGGTGCCTGCTGCGATCCGCCATGTCTTCCTGGACAACGACCGGTCACCGACAGCGATCCGGGAGGCTTTGCAGGAGGTTGAGCGGGTTGCCGAATCCGGCGGGGTGGCGGTGGCGATCGGCCATCCCTATCCGGAAACCCTGGCCGCGCTGGCGGTCTGGCTGCCCACGCTGGAAGACGCCGGGTTCGCCCAAGTCCCCTTGTCGGCGACGATCCTGCGCCGGTCGGGCAGGGTGCCGGACGGCCGGACCTGAACTGCCGTAAGGATTTACTGGGTGACGGTCGGGGCTTCGACGGGGGCCACGGTGCCGTACTCGCCGATGTACTCGCTGGGAGAGGTCCACCAGAGCGGATGCTCGAACAAGGCGGCCACCGACGACCTGAAAGTATCCCAGAAGGCACCGAAACCGGTGATGCTGCTGAACCCGTCCAGATAGGCGAAACAGAACGCGATATAGTTCGCCGCGAAAGCCAGGATGACCAGGATCAGCAGGAACTTGAGCATCTACGAACTCTCCGGAGGCGGCGGCCCGTGGCTGGCGGCGCCATTGGACAAAGGGCCGGTAACCGCCCGATCGACCTCGGCACGATAGATCGCCGGCCGGTGAACGGCAAGGCGGGCCTGGATTTGGCGTATCCAGGAGCCCGGCCCTGCTTCCAACGGTCCCTGCCGACCTAGGCCATCATGTTGAAGCCGGAATCGACATAGATGATCCCGCCGGTGATCGTGGCCGCCGCGTCCGTCGCCAGCGCCGCCGTGGTGTGGCCCACTTCCTCGATCGTCACCGGCTTGGTGACCGGTGTTCGCTGCATCACGTCCTTCATAAGATGGTCGAACTCGGCGATGCCGGAAGCCGCACGGGTCTGGATCGGCCCGGGCGACACCGCATGCACCCGGATACCCTTCGAGCCGAGCTCCGCCGCCAGATAGCGCACGGCGCTTTCCAGCGCCGCCTTGACCGGCCCCATCATATTGTAGTTCGGGACCACGCGCTGGCTGCCGATATAGGTCATGGTGGTCATCGACCCGCCGTTCGTCATCAGCGGTTCGGCCAGGCGGGCCATGCGGATGAACGAATGGCACGAGACATCCATGGCCAGCTGGAATCCCTGGAGCGAACAGTCGATCACGCGGCCGTGCAGGTCTTCCTTGGGCGCAAACGCAATGGCATGCAGCAGGAAGTCCAGTCGCCCCCACGTCTCCTGGATCCGCTCGAAAACGGCCTCCATATCGCCAGCCCGGCCGACATCCATCGGCAGGACGAGGGGCGCGTCCAGCCGCTCCGCCAGGGGACGAACGAAGCGTTCGGCCTTCTCGTTCAGATAGGTGACCGCCAGTTCGGCGCCGCGTTCCTTGTAGGCCTGGGCACAGCCCCAGGCGACGCTGCTCTCGTTGGCGATGCCGACAACAAGTCCCTTCCGGCCGGTCAGCGGATACGGCTGGAACATGGTTCACCTCGTGATTGGGTCAGGTCTGCCAGATCGGCGGGGTTCCTGGGGTGGGGCCGCCAGCATAGCACGCCTTTGCAGTGCAGCAGGATCTATCGGTTTCAGCCGAGCCGGCGGCGGAACATCCAGGCCGCCGCCGTTAGGGTCACGGCGGCGATCAGAACCAGCGGAAGCGTGTTGTCCAGGATCGACGCGGCCGGCATGTCCTTCAGGAAGACGCCGCGCACGATCACCAGGAAATGGCGCAGCGGGTTGACCACGGTGACGTCCTGGAGCCAGCCGGGCATGTTTTCCACCGGCGTGGCGAACCCGGAGAGCAGGATCGCGGGGGCGGTGAACAGGAAAGCCCCGAGGATCGCCTGCTGCTGGGTCATGGAGATCGAGGAGATGAACAGACCGATGCCGATCACAGCAGAAAGGTACACGACCATGCTGGCGTACAGCATGGGCAGCGAACCGGTGAACGGAATGTGGAACACGGTCACCGCGACGACGATGAATAGGGTCGCGTGGGTCAGGCCGATCAGCAGCGACGGCACCGTCTTGCCGATCAGGATCTCCATCGGCCGGTAAGGCGATACCAGAAGCTGATCGAAGGTGCCGAGTTCCCGTTCGCGGGCAACCGACAGGGCGGTGACCAGGACGCCGATCAACATGGTGATCATGGCGACCAGCGACGGCACGGTGAACCACTGATAGTCCAGGTTGGGGTTGAACCAGCTACGCTCCAGCACGGCGACCTGGCCGGTCGGCGTCGCGCCCTGCCGGGCGGTGATGTCGGTGTTCAGCCGGTCGATGATGGTGGCGACATAGCCCTGGACGATCTGGGCGGCGTTCGAGCGGCGACCGTCCAAGACCATCTGGACCTGACCGGTCCCGCCGGCCTCGATCCTGGCGGAGAACCCGCTGCCGATCCGGACGACCAGCAGCACCTCGCGCCGGTCGATGATCGGGGCGATCTGCCGCTGCTCGGTCAGCGGTTCGATGCGGCTGAAGGTTCCCGCGCTTTCCAGGCGCTGGATCATCTCCCGGCTCCAGACGCCGGTATCCTGGTTCAGGACGGCCACCGACACGTTCTCCACGTCCAGCGTCGCGGCGAACGAGAAGATCACGAGCTGGAGCAGCGGCGGCATGATCAGCACCATGCGCCCCTTGGGGTCGCGCAGCAGCGCCAGCAGTTCCTTGATGATCAGTGCGCGCAGGCGGAAAAGCATGGGCTAGTCCAACCGTTTGCGGGTCGCTTTGGCGGACAGGCCGACGAAGACCGCGCCGATGGCCAGCATCGCCGCCGTGTCGCGCAGCATCAGCGGCCAAACGTCGCCGGCCAGAAAGACGGTCTGCAGGCTGGAGATGAAGTAGCGGGCCGGAATGACGACCGTCAGCCACTGGATCGGCTCGGGCATGCTGCTGATTTCGAAGATGAACCCCGACAGCAGGGTGGCCGGCAGGAAGCCGGACATCAGCGCCATCTGCGAGGCGACGAACTGGTTCTTCGACACGGCGGAGATCAGCAGCCCCTGGCCCAGCGCCGGAACCAGGAACGCCGAGGTGATCATGAGCATACCCGGGACCGAACCGCGGAAGGGAACGCCGAACAGGAACACGGCGACCGCCGTGCACACCGACATCGCCGCCAGTCCGAGCACGAAATAGGGGACCAGCTTGCCGATGATCAGCTCCAGCACGCCGATCGGCGTGGCCATCATCGCCTCCATCGTGCCCCGTTCCCATTCCCGGGCCAGAACCAGGGCGGTCAGCAGGGTGCCGATCAGGGTCATGATGATCGCGGTGGAGCCGGGCACCAGGAAGTTCCGGCTGTCCAACTCCGGATTGTACCAGTAGCGCGGCGCCGCCGTGATCGGCGCCTGCTGCTGCACCGCGGTCAGCGCCGCCACCTGGCTGCGCCAGGTGGCAACCACGCCGCGGGCATAGTTCTGGACGAAGCGGGCTGTGTTCGGCTCCGATCCATCGACGATGACCTGGACCGACGGGGCGGATCCGGCGGCGAAGCGTTCGGAGAAATCCGCCGGGATCACTACCAGGCCGCGGATGTCGCCCGCGGCCAGGGCATCGTCCAGTTCGCGCCGGTCGCGGGCGACGACGGCGTCGAAGTACCGGGAATGCGAGAAGGTATCGGCGAGGCTGCGGCTGGTCGGGTCGGTCCGTTCGACGACCAGGCCGATCCGCGTCTCCGTCGGGTCCAGTGACAGTCCGTAGCCGAACAGGAACAGCAGGATCAGCGGCAGGACGAAGGCGACCAGGATGCTGCTGGGGTCGCGGACGACCTGCAGGAACTCCTTGCCCATAAGCGCCCGCAGCCGCCGGATCGGCCCGCCTCCCACGGTTCGCGAAGCCGGCGTCTGCCCCCGCATATCGGCCAGATCGGCGGTCATGCGGCCTCCCGCGCGGTGTCGGAGGCTTCAACCAGGGCGATGAAGGCATCCTCCAGCGTCGGGTCCGATGCATCCGGCCCGGCCACCTGGGCCTTCAGGGCATCCGGTGCGCCGGTGGCGATGGTCTGGCCGCGGTAGATCAGGGCGATCCGGTCGCAGTACTCGGCTTCCTCCATGAAATGCGTGGTCACCAGGATGGTGACGCCCTTTTCGACCAGTCCATTGATATGCGACCAGAATTCCCGGCGGGTGACGGGGTCGACGCCGGATGTGGGCTCGTCGAGGAACAGCACTTCCGGCTCATGCATCGTGGCGCAGGCCAGCGAAAGGCGCTGTTTGAAGCCCAGCGGCAAGTCCTTCGCCGATGCACCCAGATGCGGCGTCAGATCGAAGGTCTCGACCATCAGGGAAACGCGTTCCCGCCGCCGTTTGCCGGACAATCCATAGGCTCCGGCGAAGAATGCCAGATTCTGGGCGACGGACAGGTCGCCGTAGAGCGAGAACGTCTGCGCCATGTAGCCGATCCGCGCCCGCGCCTTGGCGGCGGCGGTGCGCAGGTCGTGGCCGGCGACCGATCCCTGGCCCTCCGAAGGGGGCAGCAGGCCGCACAGCATCTTGAAGGTGGTCGACTTGCCCGCCCCGTTGGGGCCCAGCAGGCCGAAAATCTCGCCGCGGCGAATGGCGAAGGTGATCCGGTCGGCGGCCGTGAAGTCGCCGAACCGGCGGGTCAGCCCTTCCGCCCGAATGACCTCCGCCCCGTCATTGGCAATCGCGTGCTCCTTGTCGGCCAGCCGCGAGTCGCCGCCGGGGCCGCCGCCCAGGGCGTCCATGAAGGCATCCTCGAACCGCGGAGGCACGGTGACGACGCGGGCCGAGGCGCCGGCGTCGATGGCGCCCGGCGCGGGCATCGCCGTGCCCGCGGCCAGGACAAGCCGCAGATTGCGCCCCTGGACGACGCCGTCGATCACGCCCGGCAACCGCAATGCCTGTTTGAGCGCCGGACGTCTGCGTCCGGTCAAGCCCTGCACCTGCACCGTACGGCCTTCGACCTGCCGGGTCAGATCCTGCGGCGGGCCATCGAACAGGAGCTGCCCGTTATTCAGCAGCAGAACCGTATCGCAGCGTTCGGCTTCGTCCAGGTAGGCGGTCGACCAGATCACCGCCATATCGCCGCTGACCAGATCCTGGACCATTGACCACAGTTCGCGCCGCGAGATCGGGTCGACGCCGACGCTGGGTTCATCCAGCAGCAGCAGTTGCGGCCGTTGCAACAGGGCGCAGGCTAGCCCCAGTTTCTGTTTCATGCCGCCCGACAGACGGCCGGCCAACCGGGCGGCGAACGGCTCCAGCCGGGTGAAGGCGAGCAGCCGGGCGAAGGTATCCCGCCGCTCGACACCGACCAGACCCCGCAGATCGGCATAGAGCTTCAGGTTCTCCAGAACCGTCAGGTCCTGGTAGAGGCCGAACCGTTGCGGCATGTAGCCGATGCGCGCCTGAATGGCTGCCGCCTCGCGGACGCTGTCCCGTCCGGCCACGCGGATGCGGCCGTCCGTGGGACGCATCAGGCCGGCGATCAGCCGGATCAGTGTGGTTTTCCCCGCGCCGTCCGGGCCGACCAGGCCGGTAACGCAGCCGGGGCGGATGCGGGCGGTTACCCCGTCGACCGCGGGTGGGGCCGTGGCGGCGAAACGCTTGCCGACGGCATCCATCTCCACAACGGCGGCCGGTTCCGACATCGCCTCAGCCTCCGGCGACCTGGGCCGATGGCGGTTCCAGATGGACGGTCACCGGCATGCCCTGGCGCAGGCCGAGATCGGGATCGGTGACCACGATGCGCAGGCGATAGACCAGTTCGGTGCGGAGCTCTTCGGTTTCGACGGTCCGAGGCGTGAACTCGGCCACCGGCGAGATGAACCCGATCTGACCCGGGTAGGGCGAGGTGGGGGTGGTGTCGGTGGTCACCCAGACCGGCATGCCCGGGTGGACAAGGCCGAGATCCGGCTGGTCGACGTAAGCCCGGACCCAGACGGGCCGGTCCAGGGACAATACATAGGCCGTGGTGCCTTCCATCACGATCGCCCCCGGCTCGCGTACGCGGCTCAGGATGGTTCCGTCGCTCGGGGCGTGCAGGACGGTGTCGTCCAGCCGCCGCCGCGCCTGGGCATGGCCTGCCTCCGCCGCCCGCAGTTCGGCCTGCGCCATGGCGATGTCCTCCTGACGAAATCCTTCTTCCGCCAGGGCCAGGGCTTCCTGCGCGGAGTCCAGCCGGGCGATGGCTTCGTCCAGGTGTTCGTCGGCGTCGTCGTACGCCTGTTGCGAGACATGGCCGCGGCGCAGCAGTTCGGCCTGCCGGGTATGCGCGCGCCGCGCGTACTCCACGGTGGCGCCGCGTTCCTCGACCAGCGCCCGGGCCTGGGCGATTTCGGCCGGGCGGGTGCCGGCCTCCATCATGTCGCGCCGGGCGGCCGCGACTTCCAGCTGGGCTTCGGCGGCCGCCAGGTCATGGGCCAGTGGCTCGTCGTCCAGGACGGCCACGACATCGCCGGTTCGGACGGTATCGCCCTCTTCGAAGCGCATTTCGGCGATCCGGCCCGAGACCCGGAAGGCCAGGTCCACCTGGCGGATATCGACGTTGCCGTACAGGGTCAGGGCCTCGCCGGACCCGTTCTCCGCGCGTACTTCGAAGTACCAGTAGCCGCCGCCGGCCGCCGCCAGCAGGACGATGGGGATGGCGATCTTGCGCATGACACAACTCCTATCGATCGGCCGGGCCGGCACCGGGCGAGGCCAGACCCAGTCCGCCGCGGACCATGGCCTGCAGACCGCTGACGATGGCCGCCTGTTCCTGCGGGCCGATCTTGTCCCATCCCAGCCGGCGTTGAACCGCGGTGCGCGCGATCATGAAGGCCAGCCATTGGCCGACGACGGTGTGCGCCCGGATGATCGCCTGCGGGTCCTCCGACGGCAGGCCCAGGGCCCGCGCCACCAGTTCGGTCAGCATCTCGTGCATCGGGCGAATGAAGCCGGCGTACAGCCGGTCGAACGCGGGACCCGGATGGAACTGCTCGTGCAGGACGAAGGCGGCCCTGTTGGCCAGGCCGGCGTCGCTGAACAGGATGGCGACCATGCTGCGCAGCAGGTCGTCCAGCACCGCCCTCAGGGCGTCGCGGTCCGGTGCATTCCGGTCCCCCGACAGCGCCACCTTCACGCGGATTGACACGGGTTCCAGCAGTCGTCGGTTGGTTTCGGCAATGTGGTCGGCCACGGCCAGATACAGGCCTTCCTTGCCGCCGAAATGATAAGGGATGGCGGCCTGGTTGGTGCCGGCGGTGGTCGCCAGCATCCGGGTCGTCGTGCCGTCGAAGCCGTGCTCGGCGAACAGCGATAACGCCGCCTCGATCAGGCGGCGGCGCGTGTCCTCGCTGCGGTCGGGAACGACGCGGGTGCCGGCGGGCGACCGACGACCGGCATCGGCAGGCAAGGAGGTCGGCTGTGGTGGCATGGCCCGAAGCCTTCACAATCGGTCGAATGAAGCGTGCGAACGCCTCATTCATTCGATTGAATTAAATCAGCGAATGATTTGATTGTCAAGGTATGGCGATGCGGCCGGCCGGTTTGCAGGGAAGCTGCCAGTGAACAGGCTGTGACGGCTGTCCTCTTAACCTTGGTCGTGCTTGCGAGCCGGGAACGCTTTGGGCATTGGGTGTCGCGTATTCGGCTCCATTTCTAATGAAACAACTCTGGAACACACCTTCCGAGCGCTCTCGCCTGGAGCGCGAAGAGCAAGAAACGAAGATGACTTGGCTCGATAAATCGGAGGCCTGTGGCGCGGTGCCGACCTAAGACATCGCTCCACAAGCTCAGCGGAAAGTCCGTCGACAATGTCAGATCAATCCAGAGTCGTCTTGGTGAGCAATGTGGGGCTGTACCTCCGCTTAACGGGGTATGCCTGGTTCGCTGCGACCCTGTTTCTCGCAGGGCTGTCGCCAATCCTTTATCTGCGACTGCCACCTGAGGACGATAATGTACTCTCTGCAATCGTTGTTGGCGGCAGCGCGATCGCAGTATTTATTGTTGGTCTTCTTGTTGGCTCTAAGATAGTGTCGCGAATGTCTCGGACAGACACCGAAATCGATATAAAACCCTTTATGTTAGGTGCCCGCTCTCAGCGGTACCGTATAAATGATGTTCTTTCAGTTAAGCTCTCCAATGACCATTGGACCCGCAGTCGAACGCAAATCGTCTCAATAAAGCTGCGCGGGAAGTGGATGCCGCTGACTGTTTATCTCGACGGGAAAAACGGCGATATACCGCGGCTTCTCTCAGTTGCCACAAAAGGATATGGATACTGATTGTAGAGTATTGACCATGGTTCGTGATCCCGGACCATATGGCCGTTACGACGGAGCCCGTGCCACCTCCGGGAACGGATCGGTCAGGGCAGGGGTTGACGTTGGCGTTTTCTTTCAAGACGGCGCAGGACGATCTGCCCCGATTGGCCGAGCTCCAACCGGTTCCGCTCTACGCCGCCGCCTGTGGCTTTTGCGAACTATCGGATGCCAGCCCCACCCGCATGGCGACGCCGTGCCCGTAGTCGGGGTCCGCGGCATGGAAATGCGCCAATTGCCGTCGAACGATCTCCAGCGGAACATCCCGCATCGCCCCGGCGATCGTATCCATCAGGCGAGCCTGGGCGTCGGCCGGCATCAACCGGAACAGCGCGCCCGCCTGGCTGTAGTCGTCGTTCCCGTCGCGGTCGTTGTAGGCGTCGTAACGGGTGGAGATCGTCAAAGGCGGAACCCGGTACCGATGGTCCGGGGCCGCGCCGGCCCCCGGTTTCGCCGGGTTGCCGTCGGCGACCGGGGGTATCGTCCGGTCCTTGTCCGGTTGGTGGGCCGCCGGTTTCGCAGCGTTGATCGGCAGCTGCTCGAACCGCGCCCCCAGCCGGTACCGTTGGGCGTCCGCATAGGCAAAGATCCGGGCCTGCAACATCCTGTCCGGCGAGAAACCGATGCCCGGCACGATGTTCGCGGGCGAGAAGGCCGCCTGCTCCACCTCGGCAAGGCGGGTGTCCGGGTTTCGATTCAATTCCAAGATGCCGACGTCAATTAACGGATAGTCGGCTTGGGGCCAGACCTTGGTCACATCGAACGGGTTGTAGGCGGTCGTCTCCGCCTCCGCCTCGGGCATGACCTGGATACAGAGCTTCCATCTCGGGTAGTCGCCCGCGGCGATGGCGGTACAGAGGTCATGCTGCGCCGGTTCCCGGGGGTCGTCGCCGGACGTCCCGGCTCCGGTCCGATGTCCGGGGCCCTGGAGGGTCTTGAAGTGAAACTTGACCCAGAACCGTTCGTTGTCGGCGTTCAGCAGGGAGAAGGTATGTGCGCCATAGCCGTTGATGTGGCGCACCGTCCGCGGCCGGCCGCGATCCGACATCAGCATGGTGATCTGGTGAACCGCCTCCGGCGACCGCGACCAAAAATCCCATAGGGCGGCGGGCGAACGGCGGTGGGTGTCGGGATCCCGTTTCAGGGCATGCATGTACCCCGGGAATCTGTGGGCATCGCGGAAGAAGAACACCGGTGTGTTGTTGCCCACCATGTCCCAGTTGCCGTCCCCGGTATAGAACTTGACCGCGAAACCGTAGACGTCGCGTTCCGTACCGACGGTGCCCTGCCCATCGGCAAGGGTGGAGAACCGGGTGAACACGGGCGTCGGCTTGCCGACCTCCGAGAAAACACTGGCGCAACTGTAGCACGTGATGTCGCCGGTCACCGTGAAGGTGCCGTGAGCGCCCCAGCCATTGGCGTAGACGATACGGTCCGGGGCATCCTCGACGGGTTGCCGGGCCAGCTTTTCGATCAGTTGAAGGTCTTGCTGTGGCATCGGTCCGGGAAGGCTGCCCGACCAGGAACTCTGACTGTCGGAAACGGGTGTACGAGCACTGGCCACGGGAAGATGGCGATCGAACAATTGGTGGCTCTCCGTCGCGAAGGGTCAACACACTTTATCTAGCGGCCTGGGTCGATCAGCGCCAATCGCATTGCCTTAGGTCGTCGATCAGCTCTTCTGATCACTTGTGGCGGGTAACCGAAGCCGATGCGCGTGAGCCTATAGCATGGCCCGGCGCTTCCGGCGCTGCAGGGCGACGTTTTGCATCGATCCGCCAACCCCGACCCGTTGGCCTGACTGGGTGACCTGACTTGGTGAACGGCCTCCTTTGCCACCGCATTCGACGCTCCCCAGCGTCGCATCGTTCGACGCCGAAGAGCCCCTGACCACAGATCCTGGTGCTGGGTGTAATCAAGCAGCATTCAGCAGGGCATTGATCCGTATCAATGGTATTCAAACGATGAACGCATCGGAGCCGGTCACGGTTCCAATGCCCGTTCGAGCGGAAATCACATCTTGATTGGTCGAAAACCGCGTTTATCGGCCAGCGCGTGCACGGCGTCGGCCCAGTGCTGTCCGTTCAAAAAAGAACCGGCCGGCACACCCTTTTCTTCATTGGCGCCGGCCGGTTCCGCTTACCGTGGTTCAGGGTGAATCAAGCCGTCAGGCGGCCAGCAATAACCACATCGGTAATGTCGGCCGGCGTGCCGATGGCACCGGACGCACTAACCACACTCGGAGCGGACGGCTGCTGATAGTGCGAGGAGTTGTCGCCGTCTGCGGCGTCGTCCCCTCCACAGGAAACGAGCGCGAAGCTGAGGCCGAGGACGATAAGTATGCGATGCATCAGTATCCCTCCATTGCCAGTCGACCGATTCGACACCGCATTAAACCACGATCCTGCGGCAACTCTTAGCTGATTTGCCGCAGGTTCGTATGCAACATCGCCAGTACCCCTTAGGAACGAAGGGTTGCCCGGCTCGGCGGCTCGTCGCTACTGGCCAAGCATTTCCATGAAGCTCTGATGGCTGCTGTCCATCATGTCCTGCCGGGCCGCGCCCCAATCGAGCCGTGATGCGCCCCAGTCGTGGATCTGCTGCATCCGGTCCATATGGGTCGACTGCGAATAGGCGCCGCTCGGTGGGGCAATCTGGCCCTGGGCCAGGGCCTGCGCCGTGGCGTTGTAGGCTTGGTTCAGTTCGACCAGTGAGTATTGGTAGAACTGGCAGGCCTGCTGGTCGCGGTAGACCTGACAGTCGTAGCCGGCGCTCAGCATCATCGCCGCTTCCTGCTGCATCTGCGGTATGACACGGCATGCCTGCTGATTGCCGGCCTGGCAGGAGGCACCCACCACATAGATCAATTCGTTGATGGCGTTCAGAACCGTAGGATCCGCCGTGGCCATCCAATGGTCGGCCTTGCTGCCGGTCGAGGTGAACGACGCGAAAGCCAATGCGGCGGCGCAGACAGCCCCGCGAAAACCGAACTTCATAAGACCAATCCCCCCATAAAGTCGTTCTTGCATCGATGCCGCTGGGACGGAAGCCGCGATGAGAATGATCCCCGCCGACCGGAGCCCGCCCCGAGCACCGCCAAAGGCTACGGAAGCTGTCGCGTGACTGTCTACCACACCTTGGGGATATCTTTCGTTCCCGCCTAATCCACATGGTGAACTGGGCGATGGTAAGGCGGGAAGCCGCGGACCGGCCACCTTGGCCGGCCGGCATCCCACGACGGGCCGTGCGCCACCGATACCGCGCGAGCGCTGCCGGGGTCGGGCTGTTGATGTCAGGGAAGGGGGGCTGGCTGGGGGACCTGGATTCGAACCAGGGCTCTCGGAGTCAGAGACCGATGTTCTACCGCTAAACTATCCCCCAGCGGCAGGCCGCCGTATCTAAGCGCTTCGCCGGTCGGGCGCAAGCCCTGCGCAGGGCGGGGTTTTGCGCGGTTGGCGGCTGCGGACCGGCTGGGCTACGATTACCCTCTCAATTCGACCGGTGTCATCCGTGCGGGCGATCGAGCGTCCCCCCACAATCCGGTCGGTGCTGCTTTGTGGAGGCGCTTGACCGTGACCGTTACCGGAGCCGCCGAGGGTACGGCCGACCGGGGGCGGCGCGAACCGGCATCCGCCCCTGGTGCCGCCCCCGGCGCCGCCGTGGCGGCGCTCGACCTCGGCACCAACAACTGCCGGCTGCTGGTCGCCAAACCGGCCCGCGAAGGGTTCCGGGTGATCGACGCCTTCAGCCGCATCGTCCGCCTGGGGGAAGGGGTGGACGCCACCGGTCGCCTGTCCGGCGCCGCGATCGACCGCAGCATCGCGGCATTGCGCGTGTGTGCCTACAAGCTTCGCCGCCGGTCGGTTCGCGCCAGCCGCGCTGTCGCCACCGAGGCCTGCCGGCGGGCCGCCAACTTCCCGGATTTCCAGGACCGGGTGCTGTCGGAGACCGGTATCACCCTGGAGGTGATCACCACCCGCGAAGAGGCGCGGCTGGCGGCCAACGGATGTTCGCCGCTGCTCGACCCGACGGTGGGGAATGCCCTGCTGTTCGACATCGGCGGCGGATCGACCGAACTGATCTGGGCATCGGTGGCCGAGACCGGCGGCATCCGGATCGTCGATGCCACCAGCCTGCCCATCGGCGTCGTCAATCTGGCCGAGCGGCATGGCGGGCACGAGGTGTCGGAGGACACCTATCAGGCGATGATCGATCGCATTCTCGACCAGTTGATGCCGTTCGAGCAGGCGCATGGCATCCGCAGCCGTATCGCCGCCGGCTCGGTCCAGATGCTGGGGTCCTCGGGAACTGTCACGACGCTGGCCGGGGTGCACAAGGACCTGCCCCGCTATGACCGTTCCAAGGTCGACGGCACCTATCTGAATTTCGGCGAGGCGGTTGCCGCGTGTCGGCGCCTGCGGGCGATGGACTACCGGTCCCGGCTTCAGCACCCGTGCATCGGCCGCGATCGGGCCGACCTGGTGGTGGTCGGCTGTGCCGTGCTGGAGGCGATCTGCCGGTTGTGGCCGGTGGGCCGGCTGCGCATCGCCGACCGCGGCGTGCGCGAGGGTATTCTGCTGGATCTGCTGGCCCGTCCCCGACCGTCGCGCCCGTCATGACCCGCAAATCCGGTGGGCGGCCGGGCGCGCGCGGCGGTGGCCGGGATGGGGCGCGGCCCGGCGGACGCGACCTGTCCGTGGTGGTGCGGTCGGCGCGTGGCCGAAAAACCTCCTCCACCCGCTGGTTGCAACGGCAACTGAACGACCCGTATGTGGCCGAAGCCAAGCGCCGGGGGTTCCGGTCGCGGGCCGCCTTCAAGCTGCTGCAGCTGGACGAGCGGTTCCGGCTGCTGCGACCCGGCCTGCAGGTGGTCGACCTTGGCTGCGCGCCCGGTGGCTGGACACAGGTGGCGGCAGCGGCGGTCCGACCCGGCGGCAGCGTGGTCGGGCTCGACCTGTTGCCCTGCGAACCGGTGGACGGCGCCACGCTTCTGGATCTCGACTTCCTGGACCCCGGCGCGCCGGACCGGCTGGCGGGCATCCTGCGCGGCCCGGCCGATCTCGTGCTCAGCGACATGGCAGCACCGGCGACCGGGCATGCCGGCACCGACCATCTTCGCATCATGGCGTTGGCGGAGGCCGCCCATGATTTCGCCCGGACGGTTCTGTCGCCGGGGGGCGGGTTCGTCTGCAAGCTGTTCCAGGGCGGTGCGGAACGCGGCCTGCTGGACGCGGTCAAGCGGGACTTCCGGACGGTGCGCCACGCCAAACCGGAAGCCAGCCGCAGCGACTCGGCCGAGACCTATCTGGTCGCCACCGGCTTTCGCGGCGGGGCCTGAAAGCGCCGTAACCCCGCGGCGGGATGCCCCGGCTTTCCCTATCGCCATAGCAGGGTATAGTCGCGCGCCAACGCGGCGGCGGAGCACCAAGCCATGCAGCCCCCCGAGGCAGCCCTTTCACCGGTTTCTTCGATCTCGGCCCGGATTCCCGAGGCCCTGACCTTCGACGACGTCCTGCTGCGGCCGGCGCGGTCGTCCATCATGCCGGCGGAAACCGAGACGCGGACCCGGCTGACCCGCGAGATCGAGCTTCGGATCCCGCTGATGTCCGCGGCCATGGACACGGTGACCGAGGCGCCGCTGGCCATTGCCATGGCCCAGTCCGGCGGCATGGGGGTGATCCACCGCAACATGGATATCGACCGCCAGGCCGAAGAGGTGCGCCGGGTCAAGCGGTTCGAAAGCGGCATGGTGGTCAACCCGATCACTATCGGCCCAGACGCCACGCTGGCCGATGCGCTGGCGGTGATGCAGCGCCACAGGATCTCCGGCATTCCGGTGGTGGAGCCGGACAACCGGCTGGTCGGCATCCTGACCAATCGCGACGTTCGATTTGCCAGCAAGCCGTCCCAGGCGGTGGCCGAGCTGATGACCCAGGACAACCTGGTCACCGTCACCGAACACACCGACATGGCCGCGGCGAAGCGGCTCTTGCACCAGCACCGCAAGGAGAAGCTGCTGGTCGTCGACGGCGACTACCGGTGCATCGGGCTGATCACGGTGAAGGACATCGAAAAGGCCGAACGCCATCCCGACGCGTGCAAGGACGAGCGCGGCCGACTGCGGGTCGCCGCCGCCACCGGATCCGGCGAAGGCCATGTGGAGCGGGCCGAGGCGCTGTTCGATGCCGGTGTCGACGTGTTGGTGATCGACACGGCCCATGGGCATTCGGAGAACGTGCTGCGCACCGTGGAAACGGTGCGGCGCCTCAGCAACTACACGCAGATCGTCGCCGGCAACGTGGCCACGGCGGACGGCGCCCGGGCCCTGATTACCGCCGGGGCCGATGCGGTGAAGGTGGGGATCGGCCCGGGTTCCATCTGCACCACCCGGATGGTGGCCGGGGTTGGCGTGCCGCAGCTGACCGCGGTGATGGAAGCCGCTGCCGCCTGCCGTGACCATGATGTCCCCGTCATCGCCGATGGCGGCATCAAGTACTCCGGCGACCTGGCCAAAGCGGTGGCCGCCGGCGCGGACGTCGCCATGCTGGGCTCGCTGTTCGCCGGTACCGATGAAGCGCCTGGGGAAGTATTCCTATACCAGGGCCGTTCGTATAAAGCCTATCGGGGCATGGGGTCGGTCGGTGCCATGGCGCGCGGGTCGGCCGACCGCTACTTCCAGCAGGAGGTCAACGACAGCCTGAAGCTGGTGCCGGAAGGGGTGGAAGGGCAGGTTCCCTACAAGGGGCCGATCGGCCAGGTCATCCATCAGCTTGTCGGCGGCCTCAAGGCCGCCATGGGCTACACGGGTTGCCGCACCGTGGCTGAAATGCAGCGCAACTGCCAGTTTACGCGGATCACCGGTGCCGGTTTGCGCGAAAGCCACGTGCACGACATTACGGTGACGCGGGAGGCCCCAAACTATCGTCGTGAATTGTGACCCAGCCCGATGGGTGCCCTGGCGGCATTTGCGATTGAAAATTACCTTTGTTTCTAAAGAATTATCCGACCCCCTCCGGCCGGCCGAATCGTCCATCGGTAGAGAGGATTATTAACCTTTTGTTTAGAACCTTTTTTCATCTGGCCGGGACTCGGACAAGATGTTACCGTCCACACCATCGGTGGTAGGCCCTTGGCCGCTAAGGACAAGTTCGGGCAGACCGCCGTGTGCGAAGGGTAGGTAGAAGAGAGCTAGGGGCCGTCTTCGAACAATAAATCGGAACAGGCAGGCACCCCGCGAAACGCTTGGAGGCCGCACCAAGCGCATCGAACGGTCGGAACCGGGCCCATCGCAGCAACCCGCGAGCAACCAGATCATCCTTGGAGAGTAGTGAAAATGCAAACGCGCCGTGCCCGCCCGCCCATGGCGGTCGCCCGCAGCGACGTCAGTGCCGTCGTCAAGTGGTTCAACCCCAATAAGGGTTTCGGTTTCGTCAAGCCAGACGATGGATCTCCGGACGCATTCCTGCACATTTCGGTGCTGGAGCGCGCGGGGTATCGCGAACTGCCGGAAGGGGCGGCCGTGACCTGCGACCTTTCGGAGGGGCCACGCGGTCCGCAGGTGGCCAACCTGCGCGTCGACGATGCGTCTCCGGCGGCCGTGACCATGTCGTCCGCGCCGCGGAGCGGCGGCCATGACTGGCACGATGAAGGCGACGAGTCCGGCCCGATCGATGGGACGGTGAAGTTCTTCAATGCCGAAAAGGGTTTCGGCTTCATCGTGCCGGATGACGGCAGCCGCGATGTCTTCGTTTCGTCGCGGGTGCTGGAACGCATCGGCATGTCGAGCCTGAACTCCGATCAGAAGGTGCGGATGACTGTGCGCCACGGCCAGAAAGGCCCGATGGCGGCCAGCGTCGAGCTGCTCTGATCCTTTGAGCGCGACCGGGCGGCCGGACCGGCAGGTCGGGCCGCCCGGGGAGCCGCCGCCTGGGCCGGAAACGGCCCCCCAGGGCATGGCGGTCCGCGGCGCCGAGTAGAATCATGACCCCCGCATCGAGGCTGTCGGCGGCGATCGATCTCGTCGGATCCGTCGTCGGTAGCGCACGACCCGCCGATACGGTCGTTTCGGCCTTCCTGCGCGGCCGGCGGTATATCGGGTCGAAGGACCGGGCGGCATTGACCGCCCGGGTCTACGGCGTTCTGCGCCAACGGTCCCGGCTTTCCTGGCGATTGGGCCAGTGCGGCGTGGAAACCCCGGACGCGCGCAGCCTGACATTAGCCTATCTCGTGCTTGGCGAGCGTCAGTCGGTCGAGCAGATCGGCGGATTGTGTGATGGCGGCCGCTATGCGCCGGCCCCGCTTTCCGACGGTGAGAGGCACTGGGTCGGTCTGCTGGCCGCCGACACCGCCGATCCGGAAGCCATGCCGGTGGCCGTCCGGTGGGAACTGCCCGACTGGGCGGTGGGGTCCTTCGTCGCCGCCTTCGGGGCCGATCTGCCTCGGGAAGCCGAGGCTTTGCTGCATGAAGCGCCGCTCGATCTTCGCGTAAACACGCTGGTGAGCGATCGGGATACGGCGCTCGCCGGCCTGAAGGACAGCGGCCTGCCGGTCTCGCCAACCCCACTGTCGCCGATCGGCATTCGCCTTCAGACCCGGCTGCCCCTGTCGGCCCATTCGGCGTTTCGCGCCGGCGCGGTGGAAGTCCAGGACGAGGGCTCGCAACTGGTGGCGCTGATGGTCGACGCGCGTGCCGGCATGCAGGTCGTGGACTTCTGCGCCGGGGCCGGCGGCAAGTCGCTGGTGCTGGCGGCCGCGATGGCCAACAAGGGCCGGGTCGTTGCCGCCGACGTTTCGGCCGCGCGCCTGGACCGGGGCAAGGACAGGATCCGCCGGGCGCGGGTCAACAATATCGAGCCGAAGGTTCTGGAACACGAGCGCGACCGCTGGGTCCGCCGGCAGAAGGGCAAGTTCGACCGGGTGCTGATCGACGCGCCCTGCACCGGAAGCGGTGCCTGGCGCCGCAATCCGGACGCCCGGTGGCGGCCGATCGATGTCGCCGGCCTGATATCCCTCCAGCAACGCATCCTGGAGAGCGCCAGCCGCCTGGCCAAGGTCGGCGGGCGGGTGGTCTACGCCACATGCTCGCTGCTGCCGGAGGAAAACGAGGCGCAGATCGCCCATTTCCTGTCTGCCCATCCGGAATTCCGGGTAATGCCCGCGGCGGAGATCTGGCCACAGGCGATCGGCGGCAGTTGTCCGTCGGACGGGGCCTATCTGACGCTCACACCCGCCCGGTCCGGGACCGACGGGTTCTTCATCGCCGTTCTGGAGCGGACCGGCTGAGACACACAAGCGCGTGCAGCGGTTGTCCAAAGGCGGTAAGCTTTCGCGATCTGGAAGATCGGATCGCCGAACATGACCCGATTGATCGCGTCCACGTCCGCCCTACGGCAGGTGTATCGGATCCGGCCCGAAGTCGTGGCCATCTCCCTGCCGTTGGTGGCAGCGGCCGCCATCCACAATGTGTTGATGCTGCATGCCGGGTCGGAAGGGGCGGCAGGCGACCCGCTGTGGTGCACGGCCATCGCCGAGGCATCCAGCGGCCTGGTGATCCTGGCCCTGGTGCCCCTGGTCGACCGGCTGGTGGGCCGATTTCCCTTCCGGCGGCGGGACTGGCGGCGGCCGCTGGCCGTTCATCTGGCCGCCATCGTTCCCTTCAGCATCGCCCATGTCGTCGGGATGATCGTCCTGCGCGAGGCGGCGTTCGGCCTTGCCGGCACCGGCTACGACTTCGGGTCGCCGGCCAACTGGCTGGCGGAGGAATTGCCGAAGGACGCCGTCGCCTATGCGCTGATCGTTGCGGTGATCACCGGTCTCAACCGGCTTGTCGCCGGCACCCGTCGTCCCGACCAGATTCCTGCCCCAACCCAGCCGGCGACCTTCGCGGTGTCCGGTCATGGCCGCACCGTGCTGGTGCGCGCCGATGCGGTCCGGAGGGTCGAAGCCTCGGGGAACTACGTGACCCTGCATACCGGGGAAGGCGCCCACCTGCACCGGTCGACGTTGCGGCAGGTATCGGAGCGGCTGCCCGACGGCTGCTTCCTCCAGGTCCATCGGTCCCATCTGATCCGCCCGACCGACGTGGCCGCCGTGAATCGGCTGCGCAGCGGGGATTGGCTGTTGGCGATGCAGGACGGCACCGTCGTGCCGATGAGCCGTCGCTTTGCCCGGGCCGGCGCGCTGTCGCGCCTTCGCCCTTCGGCCTGACGGCCATCAGATCCGTTCACGCCGAAGCGGCTGAAGGCCTGCGCTGGGCCCATTGACCCACCCGTCCGGTCAAGGCGGCCCAGCCTAGTGCCACGGCGAAGGTGACGGCCGAACCGGCGCTGGTGACGATGACGAAGAGCAGGCTGGGTGACAGCTCTGAAGCGAGCAGGGCGCCCTGCAGCGGCACCAGCGCGAACACGTGGATCACGTAGGCGGTCAGCGTGACATCAGCCAGCCGGCCGATCAGCCGCGGGCAGGGTGCCAGCCAGGTTCGGAAGAGCACCGGCAGGCCCAGGCACAGGCCGAAGCAGATGACCGTTTCCCACAGCGGCCAAAGCATGCGCCGCCAGGCCCCCAGGGTGGCGGCGGTTTCGGACCCCGTCGCCGGCAGCAGGTCGATCGCGTAGCGCACGACCGCTGCGGCTAGGCCCAGCGACAGCCAGGCAAGGCCGGCTCGTGTGGGCATCGTCTCGAACAGCCGGACCCGGCCGCCCCAGACCCCCAGCCCGAAGGCGGCCAGGTATTGTGGCAGATGCGCCGGTTCCATCGGCAGGACGAAGGCCAGCGTGACCCACCGGTCGATCGGGTAGGACTGGCGGACCAGCCAGGTTATGCCGGTGACCAGGATCAGGAGGATCAGCAGCCCCGCCGTGACCTTGCCGGACCAGGCGAACGGCGCCGGATCGGGCCGCAGCCAGGGGGCGAGGCAGGCGACACCGGCCGTATAGACCAGCAGATGGATCAGGAACCAGGTGTGGGCGAAGGTGACCTGCCAGTCGCCGATATAGGTGGCCCCGTACCATTCCGGGAATGAAACCGGCGCGTCTCCTGTGATGTAGAAGAAGGCCGGCACCAGCAGGAACCCGACCAAGAGGGCCGGCGGCCCCAGCCGGACGGCGCGGCGGGCGACCAGGCGCAAGGGGCCGTCCCGCCGCAGGGCGCCGGCCGTGAAGTAGCCGGCGATCAGAAAGAACAGCGCCATGAAGAAGCCGGCGTTGACGGAAAAGAAGGTGCCCAGCCACTCGGCCTGCCGGGGATGGAACACCGGCCAGTCGCCGCCGGTCGGCCCATAGGTCTGGCCGGCGTGATGGGCGATCACCAGGACGAGGGTGGCGAGCCTGAGGTTCTGAATGTAGCCGAGGGTCGGTTTTGGCATGGTGCTGGAATCCGGCTTCGGTCGGGGCATCGCCGGCCGAAGCCGGCTGGCTTCCAGGAACCGCGCACAACCGCTCGCCGCCAGTCGGCAGGGACCAGCGGACACCCGGATGGGGCAGGGCGCCGATGCCGGGTCCGGCGGGGCGCGACCGGCTTGCCAGGGTAGGGCGACCTGCCTAACGTCGCCCGCTTCCTCCCCTGGGTGTAGAGGCGTCGATGACCGCAACGGCCGGCCAGCATGACCATATCCTGATCGTCGATTTCGGCAGCCAGGTCACCCAGCTCATTGCCAGGCGGGTGCGGGAGTCCGGCGTCTACTGCGAGGTCTGGCCGTACAACGCGATCACCGCCGATCGCCTGGCCGGCTTCGCGCCGAAAGGCATCATCCTGTCGGGTGGACCGGCGTCGGTCACCTCGGCCGAAACCCCCCGGGCATCGGAACTGCTGCTGCAGCTCGGCGTCCCGATCCTCGGCATCTGCTACGGCCAGCAGACCATGGTGGCCCAGCTCGGCGGCGAGGTGCAGGCCGCCCGCAGCCGCGAGTTCGGCCGTGCCATGGTGGAGGTCCGGGACCACTGCCGGCTGTTCGACGGCGTCTGGGACATCGGCGACCGCCGACAGGTGTGGATGAGCCATGGCGACTACATCGCCAGCCTGCCCGACGGGTTCCGGCCCGTGGCCGTCAGCGAAAGCGCCCCGTTCGCGGTCATCGCCGATGAAGCGCGGCAATACTACGGCGTTCAGTTCCACCCGGAGGTGATCCACACCCCGGACGGCCCGGCCCTGCTCCGGGCCTTCACCCATGGCATCGTCGGCTGCCGCGGCGACTGGTCGATGGCGGCGTTCCGGGGCGAGGCGATCGCCCGCATTCGCGCCGCCACCGGCGGGGCGGACGGCACCGGCCGGGTGATCCTGGGCCTGTCGGGCGGGGTCGACAGTTCGGTGGCGGCGATCCTGCTGCACGAAGCGATCGGCGACCGGCTGGTCTGCATCTTCGTCGACCACGGGCTGCTACGCGAAGGCGAGGCGGAGGAGGTCACCAGCCTGTTCCGCCACCACTACAACATCCCGCTGGTCGCGGTGGACGCGGCGGAGGCGTTCCTGGGCGAGCTCGCCGGGGTCGAAGACCCGGAGCAGAAGCGCAAGATCATCGGCCGCCTGTTCATCGAGGTGTTCGAGCGGGAGGCGGGCCGGATCGGCGACGCCCGCTACCTGGCCCAGGGGACGCTGTACCCGGACGTGATCGAAAGCGTGTCGGTGGCCGGCGGCCCCAGCGTCACCATCAAGTCGCACCACAATGTCGGCGGCCTGCCCGAGCGCATGAACCTTACGCTGATCGAGCCCTTGCGCGAACTGTTCAAGGACGAGGTGCGGGCCCTGGGCCGCGATCTGGGACTGCCCGAGCCGTTCCTGCGCCGGCATCCGTTCCCCGGGCCGGGCCTGGCCATCCGGGTGCCTGGCGCGATCAGCGAGGACAAGCTGGCGGTGCTGCGCCGGGCCGATGCCATCTTCCTGCAGGCGATCCGCGAAGCCGGCCTGTACGATGCGATCTGGCAGGCCTTCGCCGTCCTTTTGCCGGTGCGCACGGTCGGCGTCATGGGCGACAGCCGGTCCTATGAGCAGGTGTGTGCCTTACGCGCCGTCACCTCCGCCGACGGCATGACCGCCGACAGCTACCCGTTCGACCACGCCTTCCTGGCCAATGTGGCCACCCGGATCATCAACGAAGTCGCCGGCATCAACCGCGTCGTCTACGACGTCACCAGCAAGCCGCCGGGCACGATCGAGTGGGAATGATCCGACGTCCCTCCGGACCTATCGGGGTCTATCGGAAATCCAGCGTAACCATCTGATATAAATAATTTTCCTCTCTGGATCTATCGCGAGCGATCGCTGTCCAGCGTTTCGCCCGGGCAGCATCTCTGACGGTACCGTCTGGACTTGTTTCTCGCCTGTCGCAGAGATACCGTCACGTCATCCGGTCGCTGTGACGGTATTTTTCTCGGTCTAACAGACTGTTTTCAATAGGAGAAATTCCGGCACGCGGCTCGAAAACAGGATGACGGTACTTTGATGTGCCGGGGACGGGATCATGCTGACGGACGTGGCGCTTAAGAATCTGAAACCAAAGGGAAAACCGTACAAGGTCGCCGACCGCGACGGGATGTATGCCCATGTCGCGGCGTCTGGGACGATCACGTTCCGGTACGACTACCGTCTAAACCGGCGACGCGAGACGCTGGTGATCGGGAAGTACGGTCCGGCGGGTGTATCGCTCGCTGGGGCACGGGAAAGATGCATCGACGCCCGCCGTGCCGTCGCCGAAGGGCGCTCGCCAGCGCAGGAGAAACAGCGCCAGAAGCGCCGCCTGCGCGAGGCCAAGAGCTTTGGCGAATTCGGGAAGCGCTGGCTCGACGAAGCCCGGATGGCCGACAGCACCCGCGCGATGCGCAAGACGATCTTCGAGCGCGACGTTCTTCCGCCCTTCGGCAAACGCCTGCTGACGGAGATCGGGGCGGACGATCTCCGTCATCTTTGCGCGACCGTGAAGCGCCGTGGTGCGCCGGCGACCGCACTCCATGTCCGGGACATCGTCAAACAGATCTACGGCTTTGCGATCCTGCACGGCGAAAAGGTGCCGAACCCGGCGGACGAGGTGGGACCGTCCTCGATCGCCACCTTCATGCCGAAGGACCGGTCACTGTCGCCGACCGAGATCCGCGTCATGCTCAAGATGCTCGAGCATATCCCGACCCTGCCGACGATCCGGCTCGGCATGCGCCTCTATCTGCTGACCATGGTCCGCAAGAGCGAACTGCTGAACGCGACCTGGGACGAAGTGGATTTCGAGAACGCCGTCTGGACCATCCCGAAGGAGCGGATGAAGCGGTCGAAGGCGCACAACGTCTATCTCTCGCAACAGGCGCTCGACATCATGATCGCCCTGAAGACCTGTTCCGGCGATTCCCGCTATCTCCTGCCGTCGCGGTATGACTCGGACGCGACCATGTCCCGCGCGACCTTCAATCGGATCACCTATGCGGTGGTCGACCGGGCCAAGAAGGACGACCTGCCGCTGGAACCCTTCACGGTTCACGATCTGCGCCGGACGGGCTCGACCCTCCTCAACGAGATCGGGTTTAACCGCGACTGGATCGAGAAATGCCTTGCCCACGAAGACGTCCACTCGTCTCGGGGTGTCTACAACAAAGCGGAGTACGAGGTGCAGCGACGGCATATGCTCCAGGAATGGGCCGACCTGATCGATGCCTGGGTGGATGGCCGCAAGCGCACGCCGACGCTCTTTCCCTCATCCATGCAGCTTATCGCGCCCGACTCGCGCCTTTGACCGGCCGAGCCCTTCGTTGACGGACGTCGGGCGACGGAGCGCGCTCGATCAGAGCGTCGTCTGAGGCCTTGCGGCGCGCGTCGATCCAGGCCTCGACCTCGGAAAGGTCCCAGACGACACAGCGTGGCGTCAGGTAGAACCGCTTGGGGAAGTCCCCACGCTGCTCCAGCTCGTAGATCGTCGTATCGGAAAGGGGCACGATCTTGCGCAGTTGGGCTCGCCGAACCGTCTGGCGGACAGACGCTGCGGCTCCTGGCGTCCATTTTCGAACCGGATCTGAATCCTCAGCTTTTCCGACCATGTTCGGAGCGCTCTTTCGAGATCTATTACTCGAAGAATGCGTTTTAATCGGGCGTCAAACAATCACCCGCGTTCCAACGGAAGCCAATTATCAGGTCAAACACTGTATGTGCATCGACTTCGCTTGCTGTTCTTACCTTCTGTTGGTGTGTTCATGGACCGGAAGGCTCATAATCTGAACGTAGCAGGTCGAAGTTCATCGCAATTCTGTGTGCCCAGAGCGAAAAGCTGGGTAGCGATTTTGGGGCCGAGCGATCCCGCATAAGCCTTTGGAAACGCGCCGCTTTTCGCACGACTTCGTTCCCTCTTGCTTCCACGGATTCGGGACGGGCGCCCAAAGGGCGCTGGGACTGCGGCTTTCGCCGCCGACCTTCAGGTGGTTTCCCTGAAGGTCCGCGGCGGGCTCCGCTCAGATTGAGCTTGCGCCCTTGATATGACGGGATAAACCATTACCTAATGCGTAACGAAAATGAGAAGATCCGTTGGATATCGCCTTCCGGACCCGAAAGCTCGAGAAGATCTTCAACTCAGCCAGCGAGCTCCAGAGGGCGTATGGCGCTCGGATGGCCAGGACGATCATGAATCGCCTTGCCGTCCTGAAGGCGGCTCGCGCCTTGGCCCTGGTGCCTACGACGCCGCCCGACCGGCGGCATCAGCTGCGAGGAGATCGGGACGAGCAGTTTGCCGTTGATCTCGTGCACCCGCACAGGCTCGTTTTCGAAACCAATCATGATCCGGTCCCCCGCAAGGAGGATGGAGGAATCGATGTGGAACAGGTGACCGCGATCACGATGACCGACGTGATCGACTATCACTGAAGGAGGAGAGAGACATGGCGACAGCGACCAATCAGTTTCGGCCGGACTATGCTGTACCGCCGGGGTGGGTCCTGGAGGAACGCCTGGAGGTGCAAGGCATCTCGCACGCTGAGTTCGCTCGGCGGTGCGGCCGCTCTCCCAAACTGATCAGTGAGATCATCGCGGGGAAGGCATCCCTTGAGCCGGAAACAGCTCTCCAGTTTGAGAAGGTGCTCGGCGTGGATGCGAGCATCTGGCTTGGTATCGAGGCCGATTACCAACTCCACCGGGCGCGGGAGAGTGAAGCGGCAGACGCCGAGGGCTCCAGTGCATGGGTGAAGGGATTTCCGGTCAAAGAGCTAGCGAAACGCGGCGCTATTCGTCGGCCCAAAACCGATGCAGATGCCGTTTCGGAGCTTCTAGCGTTTTTCCGGGTTGGATCGGTCGACGCTTGGAATCTCAAATATGGATTGGCGAACGTGGCCTATCGTCATTCGCCGAGCTTCAAGAGCGACGAGACGGCATTGGCAACCTGGCTCCGCCTTGGGGAGATCGAGGCGGAGGGGCAGGAGTGCGCCGACTACAGCGAGAATCGGTTCAAAAAGGTTCTAAAGGAAATTCGAGAATTAACTCGTGCGCCGATCGAACAGGCGCTTCCCCGCTCTCGACAGCTTTGCAATCAGTCAGGTGTCGCACTGGCGTTGGTTAAGCCATTGCCGAAGACGGCTCTGAGCGGTGCGGCATGGTGGCAATCTCCAAGAAAGGCCGTGATCCAACTGAGCGCTCGTCACAAGTCAGACGATCATCTGTGGTTCAGCTTCTTCCACGAAGCAGCGCATATTCTGCTGCATAGTAAGAAGAGCGTCTTTGTGGATGAAGTGAACGGGGGTGACGCTGAACTCGAAGCTGATGCGAACGAGTGGGCTGCGAACACCTTGATTCCCCGGTCTGCCTGGGAACGGTTCGTTCAGAGATCACCACGCAGTGAGCTCGCAGTTCGAGCCTTCGCGGAGGAGCTGGGAGTTTCGCCAGGGATCGTTGTGGGAATGCTTCAACACCAAGGTCTCCTTCCCTGGACGCACCTAAATCGCCTCAAGGTCAGACTGACTTGGAAAGATGAGGCGTAGTCTCGGGTGAAGCGGGCTAATTGCGGATTGGCGAGAGATGGCGGAGATCGATTTCGACGAGATTGATGATTGGGCTCCTCCGCTGCGGTCTGTACTGAAGGTTTTTCTACCGCCCGACATCGAGAACATACTTGTTTCCCGCCGGCCGGAATTCGTCGAAGACGCACTCGATGCCATCTTCGAAGTCTCCGACCGCAATGCCATCATCGATACAACGCTCGATTGGGTGAGATCTGAGACGATTGTCGGGTACCACGGTACACGGTTGACGCCGGAGGAGATCGAGTCCATTCGCGATCGTGGCCTGTTGCCATTGGACGCCAGCGCAAGGCGGATCCGGCTCGCCAGAGCCCTTTCGAAGCATCCGCAATGGCGGAGCGTATCGAGCCGTCTAGACGAAGCGCTTGAGCAGCATGGACGTGGTCAATGCGCTGGTGGGCGCGAGGGGCAAGTTCACCTGACGCTATCGCGTTCAGGCTTGGTCAATAGCTTCAACCACTATCTTTCTCACGGATCGGAGTTTGACCAGCATGTCGCCTACTATCTCCTGGGAGACGAAGGCAAAGAACTGCTGCGTGAGGATGGTGCACCAACACTGCTGAAATTTGCGGTGCCGGGCGATGTTGCACTTGAGGTCGCGCATCCATTCTTCGGTATAGATGACGTCCGACGCCAGGGAGATGTGCCCAACATCGTCAGCGAGTTTCTCAAGGCGTGGAGCTACGCCCTCGCTCATCCCGGCTTCCAATCGAGTACCCTTCGAGTGGATTGCGGGTTGTTCTTTCGAAGAGCCGTTCCGCCCGATTGGCTAGTCGCCGTGGAGCCTCTGGCCTATTCCGACGATTCATCTGTTTCTGGATAAGCGGTTTGATAGCGCTCGCTCGGCGTCTTCCATGACAGAAAGAAGTCCAGCGGGTCCTGGCTCCCCAGAAACTCCCGGGCAAGCTTGAGCCGTTCCAGTACCGGCGCACGGTCGGTCTCGGGTAGATCGTCTACGCGTCGCTCGACGCCGGCGAGTGACCTGCTCCCCGTTGGTCCCGCACGGATGATGAGAGTCCTGGGGTTTCATAGCGTCTCCGCGATCGCGATGGTAGCGGGCGACCGGTGGGGCTGG
>JANQIU010000235.1 GCA_028281985.1 Alphaproteobacteria bacterium
GCGGAACCCGTGGCCTTCTTCCGGGAACAGGACATAGGCCACCGGAATGCCCCGGCTCTCCAGGGCCGCAACCATCCGCTCCGCCTGGTTCGGCGGCACCACCCGGTCCTCGCCGCCCTGGAAGAAGATGATCGGGCAGGAAAACCCCTCCAGGTGATAGATGGGCGATCGGGCGTGGTAGGTATCCTGCCGGTCCGGCGGGGCGACCAGCCGGTCCAGATAGCGGGATTCGAATTTGTGGGTTTCGGCCGCCAGCAGCGACAGGTCGCTGATCCCGAAATGGCTGGCGCCAACACGGAACGTATCCCGGAACGCCAGCGCCGCCAGGACGGTGTAGCCGCCGGCACTGCCGCCGGAGATCGCCACCCGATCGCCGTCGACCCGTCCCTGGCCCACCAGCCAGTCGACCACCGCACAGCAGTCGTTGACGTCCACTTCGCCCCAGCGCCCGTTCAGGGCCTCGCGATAGGCGCGACCGAACCGGGTGCTGCCCCGGTAGTTGACGTCGACCACCGCGATGCCCCGGCTGGTGTAGTACTGGTAGGCCAGATTGAGCCCGGCCCCGGCGGCACCGGTGGGGCCACCATGACACCGGACCAGCAGGGGCGGTTTCTCGCCCGCCGGTGCGCGGACGGCCGGGTTCCGCGGGGGATAGTAGAAGGCGTACGCCCGTCCGCCGTCGCCGGTGGGAAAGGCAATCGCTTCCGCCGCGGAGATCACCGCCGGATCCAGGGCCCGGTCGGTGCTTTGGCGCAAGGTCGTCTGCGCGCCGGTCGCCAGGTCGACATGAACCAGGGCCGGCGGGCGATCGGCCGATTCAGTGACGACGTAGACGCCGCCGTCTCCCGCTGCGACCGCGGCGACATCGGTGTACGGCAGATCCAACCGGCGGAGGTCGCCGTCGGTCGACAGCGTCGCGAACCGGGTCACGCCCTGCTCGACGAAGCGCACGAACAACCGGCCATCGCCCAGGGGCTCGACCTCCTCCCGGCCCAGCGTCCAGAGCGGCCGACCGAACTCGGCGGCCATCGGCGCCAGGGCGGTGACGACACCGTCCGCCCAGCGGAACAGGTTCCACCAGCCGTCCGGATCGTCGACGTAGACCAGGCTGCCATCGTCCAGCCAGCGCGGGAAACCGGCCGACCGACCGGCCCCGCCGGCGATCGCCAGCCGCTCGCCGACGCCGCCGTGTGCGGACAGGTCGGCGATCTGCACGACCGACTGGTCCCAGGGCATGTCGGGATGGTTCCAGGATACCCAGGCCAAACGCCGCCCGTCCGGTGACAGGCGCGGCGCGGCATAGAAATCGTCGCCCTGGATCAGCGGCGTGACCGCACCGCCATCGAGGTCGATGGCAACGATGGTGTTCTCCGGTTCGCGGTCCGCCTGCCGGTGGTCTTCGCAAACGGCAATCAGGCGGTTGCGCCTCCGATCGACGACGAAATCGGCATACCGCCGACCGTCCTCGAAGGTCAGGGGCTTCGGCGCACGCCCCGGGTGCAGCGAGTAGAGGCGGCCATCGCCGAAATGGCTGAACCAGACCTGCCCGTCGGACACGGTGTAGGCGCCGCCGCCATATTCGTGGACCCGGGTGCGTACATTGAAGGGAGGCGGCGTGACGTCGGCGATGACCCCGTCGGGCGACCGCTTCACCATGACCACCCGGCCCTGCTCCGCGGAGCGACGCTCAAGCCAGTAGAGATCGCCGCCGTCACGACGAAGGTCGTCCAGACCGACGGAACCGGCCACCAGCAGATCCGTGCCGATGGGGGACGGCCAGGCACCATAGGGGACGATGGGAATGGACATTTCGACCCTCTCAAAAGCGGTTCCTGCGGCCTACCCCGGCGGAAGGCCACGCTCCACCCCATGCCGGCGCTCGCGATGGAGGATGTAAAGCCCGGAAGCGATCACGATCGCCGCCCCTGCCAGCATGATCGGTTCCGGCAGTTCGCCGAAGACCGCATAGCCGATCAGCAACGCCCATAGCAGTTGGGTGTAGTCGAAGGGCGCCACCACGGACGTTCCCGCACGCTGGTAGGATGCCGTCAGGCAAAGCTGCGCCACGCCACCGGACACACCGACACCGATCATCAGCGCCGCATCGGTCCAGCTTGCCGGCCAGGCGAAGGCAAAGGGCAACGTCACCAGGCCGGCGAGTGTGCAGGTCATGGTGAAATAGAACACGATGGTGACGCTCATCTCCCGGCCGGCCATGCGGCGCACCGCCGTCAGCGCCAGCGCGACGAAGAAAGCCCCGACCAGGGCGACGCCGGCCCCCAGCGGATAGCCGGGGTCGGCCGCCAGCGCAGCCGGGTCCAGCAGCTTCAACCCGGATGGCTGCAGGATCAGGATCACGCCGACGAAGCCGGCGGCGACCGCCGCCCACCGGTGCCGCCGCACCACTTCACCCAGGATCAGCGCCGCCAGGATCGTGGTGAACAGCGGTACGGCGAAGCCGATCGCCGTCACATCGGCCAGCGGGATCTGGGTCAGGGCGAAGAAGATGCAGAACATGGCGATCAGTCCCGCCACCGACCGCTGCAGGTGCATCACCGGCCGGTCGGTCTTCAGGACCCGCCACCCACCGGCCTGATGGACGGCCAACAGGATCGGGATCAGCGCGAACAGATTGCGGACCACCACCAGCTGGCCGGTCGGATACTCCTGCAACGACCGCACCATCGCCCCCATCACGGCGAACAGGGCCGTCGACGCGACCTTGAACAGGATCGCGGACACCACCGGCGACGGAGTCGCCCGGGAACGAGAACTGCAATCGGCCGACATGGGGGAACTGTGACCTGCCGGCAAGGGGCCGGCAACGCCCAGAGATGCAGGGCAGGGTTGTTGGTCAGCCCGCGCGTTACCGTTCGCTGTAGATCAGCGCAAACCGCTCGCACACCACGGCCATGCCCGGGTCGAAGCGGTAACCCGCCGCTTCGCCGTGACGGCGGAAGAACCGCTCATGCCCGGCCCGCCAATATGCCAAGGTGCCGTCGCCTTCCCCTTCGGCGGCCGCGAAATCGGAATCGACCTCGCGGAACGGCTGGATGTCGACCGCCTCGGTACGGATGACGCAGGCCGGCTGGCCCGCCCCGTCCAATACGACCGACAGGCAGCCCGGCTGCGGAACCGGTTCGCCGCTCAGTTCGTAATCCGCCAAAGCGCCGGCCGTTGCCCGTTTCCGGCCGCTCAAGACCAGGGCGAGCAGCTCATCGGCCATGGCCGGGCTGTCGCCGAACGCCCAGACATCGCGCGGTGTGTCCTGGTCGATGCCGGTGTTCGTGCAGAACCGGTCCCAGAACGACGCGACGGCGGCCGCATCAGGTTCCGGTTCAGGCACGAGCCGGGGGCTGGGTCGGGAAGGCGGCCGCGGCTTCGATGACGTCGGCCACCCGAAGGACCGTTTCCTCGTCGAAGGGCCGGCCGATGACCTGCAGTCCCATGGGTAGCCCCTCGGCGCTCAGGCCCGCCGGAACCGAGATCGCCGGCAGCCCCGCCAGATTGGCCGGTACCGTAAACACGTCATTCAGATACATCGCGACCGGATCGTCTTCCTTCTCGCCGATCGGAAATGCCGTGTTCGGCGCGGTCGGCGCCAGCAGCGCGTCGACATGCTCGTACACCGCGTCGAAATCCCGGGCGATCAGCGTGCGGAGCTGCTGGGCCTTCAGGTAGTAGGCGTCGTAATAGCCGGCCGACAGGACATAGGTCCCGATCAGCACGCGCCGCTTGACCTCCTGGCCGAAGCCGGCGGCCCGGGTGTTCTCATAAAGATCCTGGATGCTGTCGCCCGGGACCCGCAGGCCGTAGCGGACCCCGTCGTACCGGGCCAGGTTTGACGATGCCTCGGCCGGCGCCACGATATAGTAGGTCGGCAGCGCATATCTGGTGTGCGGCAGGCTGACCTCGACAGGCTCCGCCCCGGCATCCCGGATCCAGGCAATGCCCTGCTGCCACAGCGCCTCGATCGCCGCCGGCATGCCGTCGGCCCGGTACTCCTTCGGAACGCCGATCTTCATGCCGCGGATATCGCCGGTCAGCGCCGCCGGCAGATCGGGGACCGGGCGATCGACGCTGGTGCTGTCCTTGGGATCGAACCCCGCCATCGACCGCAGCAGGATGGCCGCATCGCGCACTGTCCGCGTCATCGGTCCGGCCTGGTCCAGGGACGACGCAAAAGCGACGATGCCCCAGCGCGAGCAGCGACCATAGGTCGGCTTCATGCCGACGATGCCACAGAAGCTGGCCGGCTGGCGGATCGAACCGCCCGTGTCGGTTCCGGTCGCTCCCAGGGCGATCCGCCCGGCAACCGCGGCCGCCGACCCGCCGGACGACCCACCGGCAACCAGCTTGGCATCGGGCCGGTCGCTGGACACCCAGGGGTTCACCGCC
This sequence comes from Alphaproteobacteria bacterium, assembly GCA_028281985.1. GTDB lineage: Bacteria > Pseudomonadota > Alphaproteobacteria > DSM-16000 > Inquilinaceae > JANQIU01. Next base: position 4,399 of record JANQIU010000235.1, read on the forward strand.
GGGCCGTAGTAGGACGTGGTGGTCGACGACCCCATGGCGAATTCGTCCAGATTGGCCTTGCCCAACAGCACCGCCCCGTCGCGCCAAAGATTGGCGGTCACGGTGCTTTCGTAACGGGGGACGAACCCGTCCAGAATATGGCTTGCCGCCGTCGTCAGGGTGCCGTCGGTGCAGAACAGGTCCTTGATCGCCAGGGGAATGCCGCCCAGCGGCTCCACCTCCCCGCGGGCACGGCGGGTATCGGCCTCGCGGGCCATCTGCAGCGCCTGCTCGGGCGTTTCGGTGATGAACGCGTTCAGCGAACCGGCCGCCTGCATGGCGTCCAGATGGGCGCGGGTGAGCTCAACGGCCGTGAAGTCGCCCTTGTCCAGGCCGGCCAGCGCGCCGGCTATCGTCAGATCGGTCAGCTGGGTCATGACGCTACTCAACCACCTTCGGCCCCGCGAAGAAGCCGCCGGTGGCCGCCGGCGCGTTGGCCAGGACCTTTTCCGGGATCCGGCCGTCGGTGACGGCATCGTCGCGTCGGCGCAGCCCCTGGTGCGCCACCGAAGACATCGGCGGCACGCCTTCCGTCG
>JANQIU010000244.1 GCA_028281985.1 Alphaproteobacteria bacterium
CCCGGAACTGGAAAGGACCTGACACGTGCCCTTCGACGTCAGATACACGCTGTGCTGCGCGACTCCGGTCGTCGCGGTGCTGTTGTCGGCCCCTGCGGCCGTGGCGCAACCGCTCTTCCCGTACACCGACGAGAATTGCGGCCATACGACCGTCTATGAAGGCCCACCGGAACGCGCGGTCACCCTGTCCAACAACGCCACGGAGATGATGCTGGCCCTCGGACTCGAGGATCACATGGTGGGGACGTCCTACATGGCGAACCTGCGCATCAGCCCGCAATACGAAGAGGCCTACAACCAGGTACCGATCCTCTCCCCCCTCGTCGCGACCACGGAGCAGCTGATCGAGGTGGAGGCCGATTTCGTCTATGCGGGTTACCCCGACGGCTTCAGCGAAAGCCGCCACACCCGCGATCAGCTCCACGATCTCGGCATGAAGACCCGGCTGAACACCGAAGGCTGTAACCTGGGCAAGTTCGGCTTCGACGAGCTGTATGCAGAAATCCGCTCCGTGGCCGCGATCTTCGGCGTGCCGGAGCGGGGCGAGGCTCTGATCGCCGACATGCAGGACCGGATGTCGGAAATCCAGGCAGTGATTGCCGGTCAGGAGGCGATCCCGGTCTTCATCTTCAACGGCGGCGAGGACACGCCGCGGGCGGTTCTGGGCAACACGATGCTGAGCCACGTCGTGGGACGCGCCGGCGGTCGGAACATCCTCGGCGATGTGGACAATCGGTACGGCAGCACCTCATGGGAGCAGATCGTCGACAATGCGCCGGAGTACATCGTTGTTTTCTATTCGGGTACGGCGAGCGGTCAGGTTGTGGCTGACCCTGATACCGATCTGGCCCAAGCGAGGATCGAGGTCCTGCGCGCGAACCCGATCATCGCCAGCGTTCCCGCCGTGGAGCAGGACAACTTCGTGACCATCAGCTCTGTCATCGGGCAACCGGGTCCAAGCTCCGTCGACGCCTTGGAGCGCCTGGCGCGCGCCTTCCATCCGGACGCGTTCGCCGATTAGCACCATGCGCGCCTCGGAAGACGCCGAAGACCAAGGCGAACCATCGGCGCGCCGCGAGGCCCTGCTCACCGTGCTGCGGACCGCGCCGCCACCCCGTCGGCGCGGTGGCAGCCCCCTCATGATGGCGCCGGCAGGCGAAACGGCCGACCGGACCCGGCTGTTGGCCTTGGGCGCGGGCATGGTGGCGGTTCTCCTGGCGGTTTCACTCGGCGGGCTGATCGTCGGATCGGTGTCGATACCGGCGCCGACGACCGTCGCCATCCTCCTGCACACGCTGTCCGGCGGCTGGCTGATGGCACCGGAGTGGCGCGACGCCTATGAGATCATCGTCGTCCAGACGCGTATTCCCCGCATCATCCTGGCCGGCGTGGTGGGCGCGAGCCTGGGTGTCAGCGGCATGGTCATTCAGGCCATCGTCCGCAACCCGCTGGCCGGCCCGAGCATTCTCGGCGTGTCCTCCGGCGCCGCCACGGGTGCCGTGCTCGTCATGCGCTTCGGCCTGATCTTCCTGGGCGCCTTCACGCTGCACATAGCGGCCTTCGTCGGCGGTCTCGCGGCCCTGACGGTGGTTTTCTGGATCGCGCGAACCGGCGGGCGCATGACGCCCACCCGCCTGGTCCTGGCCGGCATCGCCATGAGCGCGGTCTTGAGCGCCCTGACCAGTCTTCTCGTCCTGACCTCGCCGGACCCACAGCTTGCGGCCCGGGTTCTCTTTTGGACCCTGGGCGGTTTCGGCAGCGCGCAGTGGAAGCTGCTGCCGATCCCGGTCATCGCCCTGACCCTCGGTCTCGCCATCATGCTGTTGCAGGCAAGACGCCTGAACCTCCTCATGGCCGGGGATGAGAGCGCCGTCGCCCTCGGACTTAACGTCGAACAGTTTCGACGGGCGATGTTCGTCCTGACTGCGGCCTTGACCGGGATCACCGTCGCGGTCGCGGGGGTCATCGGCTTCGTCGGCCTGATCATGCCGCACATCGTCCGGCTGCTGGTGGGCGCCGATCACCGGCGGGCGCTGCCCGCCGTGGCCGTGCTCGGCGCCAGCTTCACCATCGCAGCCGACCTCGTCGCCCGCTCGATCATCGCGCCCTTGGAATTGCCGGTTGGCATCGTCACCGCCCTGGTCGGCGGCCCCTTCTTCATCTGGCTGCTGCGCCGCGATGCCCGCGCGCTGGGGGTGACCAAATGACGATCGTGCCGGGGGCACTGACCATCGAGGACGTGTCCTTCAACATCGGCGCGGCCCGGCTTGTCGACGATGTGTCCCTGGAGGTCGCTCCCGGCGAGATGGTGGGCCTGCTCGGACCCAACGGTGCCGGGAAGTCCACGCTCCTACGCACGGTCTACCGGATCAACCGGCCGAGTGAAGGGCGGGTTCTCGTCGACGGAGAGGATGTCTGGAAGCGACCAAGCGCTTGGGTCGCCCGGCATGTCGGCGCGGTTTTGCAGGATATGCCGGCCGAGTTTCCGCTGACGGTGATCGACATCGTGGCCATGGGCCGTTCCGCCCACAAGGCCCTGCTGGAGCCGGATACCGGGCACGACCGGCGGCTGATCGAGGCGGCCCTGGAACTCCTGCAGCTGGCGCCTTTCGCCGGCCGGCCCTTCCGGACCTTGTCCGGCGGCGAGCGGCAGCGCGTCCTTCTGGCGCGTGCGCTGGTTCAACAACCCGGGATCCTGGTGCTGGACGAGCCGACGAACCATCTGGATATCCACTATCAGCTTTCGCTGCTTCGCTTCATCCGCGAGATCGGCCGCACCGTCATCGCGGCGCTGCACGACCTGAACCTTGCCGCGATGTTCTGCGACCGGCTTTGCCTGATGGATCGCGGGCGCGTCGCCGCCATCGGGACTCCCGACGAGGTGCTGACGCCCGTCACCATGCGGCAGGTGTACGGGATCGAAGCCCACATGACCCGCCACCCCGCCACAGGCCGGATATGGATGATGCCTTCCTAGGAGCGAAGGTCAGAGGGTTCAGCCGCGTCTGCCCATCGGGATCAGGTCGTTCGCCGCGCCATCTCAGTCGAAATCCCCCGTTCCCGTTGGCCCTCGCCGGATACGCCATCACCCTTTCTGAGCTTATAATTCAAGACGCGACCCCAACGGCGATCACGGTGATTCGAGACGCGGCCCGGCTGCGATTGCAGAAGCGCCAAGCCTCCCGACCAGGCGGGCTATTGCAGGGTCAAGGCGCCGGTGGCGTCGGCCTGGCCGACGGTCGTCATCATCCGGCCGAGCTTGTCGGGATGGCGCATGATGAAGATGTGGCGTACCGACCCGTCCGGATCGAAGGCGAAGGATATCGCCGCCTGGATCCGCCCCGGGTCTTCGACCACCAGCCCCAGGCTGCCATTGAAGACGCGCGGCGTAATCGCCGCCTTCGCCCAGGCCTTGGACAGAATGCCGGCGACGAAGCCACAGATTTCGCCCGGTCCGACCAGGACATGATGAATGGCGGCGACCTTCCCGCCGCTGTCGGCCCGCAGATCGGCATCGGCGCTCAACATCGCGCCGAGGGCATCGGTGTCGCCGGTTTGCAGCGCCGCCTTGAACACTTGCAGCAGATCGTGTTGCCGCTGTGGGTCCGGGATGTGACGTACCCTATTCTGGGCGACAAAACTCCGGCCCCGCGCCGCCAGCTGGCGGCAGTTGGCCGGCTGCAGCCCCAGCACCGCCGCGACCTCGTCGAAGGGTTTGGCGAAGATGTCATGCAGCAGATAGGCAGCCCGCTCCTTCGGGGTCAGCCGTTCAAGCAACAGCAGGAAGGCCGTCGTCAGCGACGACGCCACAGCCAACTGCTCTTCGGCGTTGTCGGCCGCCGCCGTCAGTAACTGCTCCGGCAGCCACGGCCCCACATAGTCGGTGCGGCTTCGGGTGCTGGATTTCAGTATGTCCAGGCAGCGGTTGGTGCACACCCGGGTCAGCCACGCCGCCGGGTTGTCAGGCGGCGCCCCGTCATGGGCCAGCCATCTGACGCCGGTGTCCTGCACCGCATCCTCGGCATCGGCGATCGACCCGAGCATCCGGTAGGCGATCCCCAGAAGCTGGGGCCGCACCTGTTCCAGCTCCCGGGTCTTGCGGGTCAGGTCCACCTCAATGGCCGGAGACGCCGATGCGGTTCCACATGTTGATCATGCCGACGGCCACCGTGACGACCGAGATCTGCTGATCGGTTAGGTGGGCCCGAAGCTCTTGCCGAAGCGCCCCGTAGTCGGTCTTCGGGTCCAGGGTCGTCAAAGCATCGGTCCAGGCGAACACCGCTTTTTCCGCGGCCGTGAAATCGTTGACGTGGTCCCACACCACCAGCCGGTCCAGCCGCGCATCCGTCTCGCCGTCCTTGCGGGCATCGCGGGTATGCATCTTCACGCAGAACGCACAGCGGTTGATCTGCGACGCACGCAGCTGGATCAGATGCGCCAGCTTCGCCTCCAGCCCATGCTCGGCCAGCATGTCGTGCACGGCGCCGAGATGCGCCATGACCTCGGGAACCATCGTCTCATACGCCACGGGTCGCTTCGGGTCCGCCATCGGGGGCTCCTTTCCGCTGGTTGTCGTCTGTTGATGCCCCTACGACGATCGGGCAGCGCCGGGTGTGACGTCCGCCGGTGCTCGCCAGCGAGTCTCTTGTGTGGCCCCGGTTCAGGGGTTGCCGCCCACCACCCGCGCCGGGTTGCCC
>JANQIU010000279.1 GCA_028281985.1 Alphaproteobacteria bacterium
CTTGTCCGGCGGCGTGATCCGGGTGACCCCCTTGGAATCGCGGCAAGCCGACGCACATTCACTGGCCGTTGCGCTCGATCTGATCGGTCGATCAGAGAAGGCGGCGGCGTTATCGACGATGGAGCCCGAGAATGACTTTCCGCATGGGGCGGGTTTTGAACCGCCTGTCCGCCATTGTGTTCGTCTTGGGTCTCGCCGTGACGCCGATGGCGCCGGCTGCCGCCCAGTCGGAAACGCCGCTGGGGCCGTTCCTGGGGTACTGGTATGGCACCACCGATCCCGGCAATGACGAGGTTCGCGATATCAGCGTCCTGATCCGCGGTGATGACGTCGGCGGCTTCAGGGTCGACTGGGACAACTACACCGTCATCGACGAACCGGCGTCGGATGGCGCGGTGGAGTTTCGCGAGAACGAGCTGGTGTTTCAGCCCAGCGTCCAGGAAGACGGCCTGTGGCAGTCGCAGACCGCGACGGCCGGCGCGCAGGCCTGGGCGGTGATCGACGACAACGTCATGACGGTGACCATCGAGGCCACCGATCCGGCCGGCCGGGCCGAGCGGCAGGTCTATCGCCGCACCGTGTCGGGCACGCAGATGCAGCTGTTGTACCAGCGGCTCTTGGACGGCGAAGTGAACCGCGAGCTCAGCGGCTCGCTGACACTGGTGTACGAGGAAGGGGCCGCCACGCGGTAGGCTGGCCGGCGGCACCCCGGTTGCCCCCGGGATTTTTATGTCGGTTTGATGTCATGCCCCTCGCCCGGCAAAGGGCATTGCTGATAGTCTTTCCCGAAATGGGCAACAGGTCCGGCGCGCACGGACACCGGCCGGGAAATGGACACGATGGCAGGCGATAAGGGCAAAGGTGCCAAGAAGGGCAAGAAGTCGAAAGCCGACAACGGCTCCAGCGATTCCGTCGTGGTCGCCCTGCAGCGGGCGGTGAAGAAACCCAGGAAAGACAAGCCGCAGGCAAAGCCTGCGCCGGTGTCAGAGGTGTCGCCGGCTGCGGCCGCGGCGCCAGCCGCTGATGCGGCGGAAACCACCGCGCCCGGCGATGTTGCGCCGCAGCCGCGGCGGGGTAAGCTGCCGATGAAGTTCTACGAGCACGAGCTGCGCGGTCTGCAGATCGAACTGGTCAAGCTGCAGGAGTGGATAAAGGCCAAGGGCCTGCGCGTCGTCGTCTTGTTCGAAGGCCGCGACGCCGCCGGCAAGGGCGGCACGATCAAGCGCATCACCGCCTGCCTGAACCCGCGCGTCTGCCGCGTGGTGGCGCTGGGCACGCCGACCGAACGCGAAAAGACCCAGTGGTACTTCCAGCGCTATGTCCCGCACCTGCCGGCGGCCGGCGAGATGACCCTGTTCGACCGGAGCTGGTACAACCGCGCCGGCGTCGAACGGGTCATGGGCTTCTGCACGGAGGAGGAGTATTTCGAGTTCCTGCGCTCCTGTCCGGAGTTCGAGCGCATGCTGGTGCGCTCGGGCATAATCCTGATCAAATACTGGTTCTCGGTCAGCGACGAGGAACAGGAGCGCCGGTTCCAGGGCCGCATCGTCGACCCGACCAAGCGCTGGAAACTGAGCCCGATGGACTTGGAGTCCCGCCGGCGCTGGGTCGACTACTCCCGGGCCAAGGACAACATGTTCAAATACACCGACATCAAGCAGGCGCCCTGGTGGGTGGTGAACGCCGACGACAAGCGCCGCGCCCGGTTGAACTGCATCAGCCATCTGCTCAGCCAGATCGAATTCGCCGACCTGACGCCGGAGAAGATCGCCCTGCCGCCCCGCCAGGCCGCGGACGACTACATCCGTCCGCCGATGAGCGATCAGAACTTCATTCCCGAGCAGTACTAGCCGCGATACGACGTGTCCGGGCCGGGCTGACCAGGCAGGCGCTACAACGGTTCGAGACACCGGCGCCGAAGTGCATCACCTTTCATCGCCCGCGGTATCCGCTCGTCAGGGGTCGCGGTGTCCTGTTCGCCTTCGCCGTCGTCGGGTTTTCGGATCATGAGCCGTTTCTGGAGTTCGGTCGTCCACACCCTGTCGCCCTATGTGCCGGGCGAGCAGCCGAAGCTGGACAATCTCGTCAAGCTCAACACCAACGAGAACCCCTACGGCCCGTCACCCCGCGTTCCGGCGGCGATTGCCGCCGAGATGGATCGCCTGCATCTCTACCCGGATCCGCGCGCGACCGGTCTGCGTGGGACGATCGCCGAACGGTACGGCGTCGCGCCGGAGGAGGTGTTCGTCGGCAACGGCTCGGATGAAGTGTTGGCCCATACCTTTCAGGGCCTTTTGCGGCATGAGGCGCCGCTTCTGTTCCCCGATATCACCTACAGCTTCTATCCGGTCTACTGCCGCGTGTTCGGCGTCCGGCACCAGGAGGTGCCGCTCGATGCCGAGCTTCGGGTTCGGATCGCCGATTACCGGCGTCCGTGCGGTGCCATCCTCCTGCCCAATCCGAACGCGCCCACCGGCATCGGGCTGCCGCGCGACGCAATCGGGGCGCTGCTGGCCGAGCACCCGGACCAGCTTGTGGTCATCGACGAGGCCTATGTCGACTTCGGCGCGGAAAGCGCGGTGCCGCTGGTCGCGCGCCACGACAATCTGCTGGTGGTCCAGACCCTTTCCAAGTCCCGGGCGCTGGCCGGGCTGCGGGTCGGCTTCGCCATCGGCCAGCGACCGCTGATCGAAGCCCTGGAACGGGTGAAGGATAGCTTCAACTCCTACCCCGTCGATCGGCTTGCCCTTGCCGGAGCCGGCGCGGCCCTGGAGGACGATGCGTGGTTTCGCGAGACGCGCGACCGCATCGTCACCAACCGAGATTCGCTCACCGGGGCGCTTACCGACCTCGGCTTCGAGGTGTTGCCGTCGCTCGCCAACTTCGTCTTCGCCCGCCATAGCGGCTTGGGTGGGGCGCATTTGGCGTCCCAGCTTCGCCAACACGGGGTGCTGGTCCGGCATTTCCCGAAACCCCGGATCGATGCCTTTCTGCGCATCACGGTCGGCACGGACGACCAGTGCGGCCGCCTGATCGACGTGATGCGTCGTCTGGTCTGATGCCGCGGTCGCGGACCCGGGGAGGTTACGCCGCGTCGACCGGCTGCCAGGCCGGTTCCACCGGCCGCGCGGTGCCGGCGCCAAAGGACAGGGCGGCCTCCCGTCCAAGCGCGTCCAACCGCAGCAGCGCGATCGCCCGGTCGCCGCGGGCGCTTCGGATCTCTCCGACCTCGCGGTCGCCCTGGCGCAGCGGCGTCCCCGGCTCAGGCAGCGGCCCGTCGATCGCGACCGGGACCAGGCGGCGCTTCAGCAGGCCGCGATAGCGAGTTCGGGCGGTAAGCTCCTGGCCCATGTAACAGCCCTTGTCCCAGGAGATGGCCTCCAGCGCGTCGAAATTGGCTTCCAGCAGCGTCGACTTCTCCACCTGCAGGTCACGGCTGCCGTCGGGCACGCCCAGGCGCAGGCGGTGGCCGTCGTAATCGTCCGGGTCGGCGGGGTCAGCGGCGATGTCGGCCAGGGCGGCGTCGGCTTCCGCCGCTGGCAGGATAAGACGCCCCCCCAGCGCCCCCAGACGCGGATCGACGAAGGCGGTGCCCCCTGCCATAGGCCGGGCCGCCCCGGCGTGGTCGGGCAGCGATAGCGCCGCTGCCGCGCCGGGACCGAACACCGTGACCACGGCCCAATCCTGTGACGCAACCGCCAGATCCACGCGCGAGCGCAGCTTGTAGATCCGCAGGCGCCGGAACAGGTCGTCGGCCCGCGGGCCTTCGCAGTCCAGCAGCCAGTCGTCGCCGACCTGGACGATGAAGAAGTCGTGCAGATACTTCCCTTGCGGGGTCAACAGGGCGCCGAACACCGCCTGGTCTTCCGCCACCCGCCGCACGTCGTTGCTGACCAGTCCCTGCAGGAAGGCTTCCCGGTCTTCGCCGGAAAGGCGCAGCACGCCGCGTTGCGGCAAGCGGGTCAGGGACGGCGGGGCGGTGTCGTTGGTCATGGCGCTTGGCCCATCTACGGGTCGGAAGATCTGACTTGGGGTGCGGCGGCGGCCCTGGCAAGCCGTGCCGGCCGCCGCTATGAAGCCCGCAGGGGACCGGTTCTTGAGGGGAAGCACGGTGACTGCGTTCGATCTCGTTTTGGCCGGCGGCACGGTGGTGCTGCCCGGAGGGGCGGCTGAGGCCGATATCGGCGTGCGCGACGGGCGGATCGCCGCCGTCGGCGCCCTGGCCGGCCAGGCTGTGGCGGACCGGCTGGACTGCCGGGGCCTGCACGTGCTGCCGGGCGTGATCGATACCCAGGTGCATTTCCGCGAACCGGGCCTGACCCACAAGGAGGATCTTGAGACCGGCACCGCGTCGGCGGCGGCGGGCGGGGTGACGACCATCTTCGAGATGCCCAACACCAAGCCCCTGACCGTCGATCCGCCCGCCCTACAGGACAAGTTCACCCGGGCGCGGGGGCGCGCCTGGTGCGATCATGCCTTCTTCATGGGCGGCACGGCGGAAAACGCCGAGCATCTGGGCGACTGGGAACGCCTGCCCGGCTGCGCCGGCGTCAAGGTGTTCATGGGCTCGTCGACCGGTTCGCTGCTGCTGCCCGACGACGATGGGCTTGAGTCCGTGCTGGCCAACGGGCGGCGGCGGGTGGCGGTGCATGCCGAGGACGAGCCGCGGCTGGAGGAGCGGTGGCCTCTGGTGGCCGACGGAGCGCCGGCCCACCGCCATCCCGACTGGCGGGATATCGACACCGCGGTAACCGCCACCCGCCGGCTCCTGACCCTGGCGCGCAAGACCGGCCGGCCGGTGCATGTGCTGCACATCACCACCGGGGCCGAGATGGACCTGCTGGCCCAGTATCGGGACGTGGCCAGCGTCGAGGTTACACCCCAACACCTGACCCTGGTCGCGCCGGACTGCTACGACCGGCTGGGCAGCCTGGCACAGATGAACCCGCCGATCCGCGACGACGAGCAGCGCCAGACCCTGTGGCGGGCCATCGATAACGGCCTGGTCGACGTGATGGGGTCCGACCATGCGCCGCATACGCTGGAGGAAAAGCACAAACCCTATCCCCAGAGCCCAAGCGGCATGCCGGGCGTGCAGACGCTGGTGCCGCTGATGCTGGACCATGTGGCCGCGGGGCGCCTGACCCTGCAGCGGTTGGTCGACCTGACCAGCGCCGGCCCCCAGCGTCTCTTTGGCATCAGCGGCAAGGGCCGCATTTCCCTGGGCTACGACGCAGATTTCACGGTGGTGGATCTGAAAGCACGCCGCACCATCGAAGCATCGGGCATGCGCAGCCGCTGCGGCTGGACGCCGTTCGACGGGATGTCCGTTACCGGCTGGCCGATGGCCACGGTGATCCGCGGTGCCGTCGTGATGCGCGAGGACGAACTGTTGGGCGCCCCCGCGGGCGAACCTGTCCGCTTTATCGACGGTCAGTGAATAATCCATCATCGGTCTGCGACGGGTTTTCCCGCTTCCGCCGTTTGAAGGGGCATGAGGATGGCGCCAAGGCGCGCCTCGAGTTCCCAACGAAGAGGAAGAGAGACACCACCATGACCCTTCGCAAATCCCTGATGATCGCCGCCCTGGGCGCCGCCGTGACGGTGCCGATGGCCTTCGCCCTGGCCGGCGACGGTATGGCCCAGCCCCGGCAGGGTAGCGCCGACGGCGACCGCGGCCCGGCGGCTATGTTCGCGGCCTTCGACCTGAACGGCGACGGCCAGGTGACCCGGGAGGAGGTGGACCAGTTCCGCGCCGACCGCTTTGCCGAACTCGACGGCGATGGCGACGGATTCGTCACCGAAGCCGAGTTCCTGGCGAATGCCGAAGCGCGCGTGGCGGAACGGGCCGGTGAGCGCTTCGGCGACCTGGACACGGACGGCGACGGGACCGTCAGCGCGGCCGAGTTTGACGATGCGCCACGGGGCGACATGTTCGCCCGGATGGACCAGAATGGGGACGGCGTGATCACCGAGGACGAACTGCCCCAGCGCCGCGGCGGCCCCCGCCGCTGACCGACGCTGGTAGTGCAACAAAGCGTGCCATGACGGGACGGACGGAGGCGGGGCGGGCAGGCAGTGCGGGAGCAATCGGACGAAGCGCTGATGGCGCGCGTCGGCCGGGGCGATCAAGCGGCCTGCGCCCTCCTCGTCGACCGACATCTTGGACCTGTCCTCGGTTTCTGCCGCCGCCTGCTGGGCGATCCGGCCGAGGCCGAGGACACGGCGCAGGAAGTGTTCCTGCGCCTGTGGGCCCAGGCCGCGCGCTGGCGATCCGGCGAGGCCAAGCTGCGCACCTGGCTGTTCCGGGTCGGGCACAATCTGTGTATCGACAAGCTGCGTCGCCGGCCGACCATGCCGCTGGAGGCGGCCGGCGATCCCGCGGACCCGGGCCTGGCCGCGCCGGACGCGATGATCCGGGACGAGTCCCGGGCCTGGCTTCGCCGGGCGGTCGCGGCCCTGCCGGACCGGCAGCGTGCGGCCCTGGAGCTGTGCCACTATCGGGGGCTGAGCAACGCCGAAGCGGCGGCGGCCATGGAGATCGGCGTGGAGGCGGTGGAGTCGCTCCTGGCGCGGGCGCGGCGGACGCTGCGGCAGCGGCTGCGCGCGGAAGTGCCCGAACTGATGGCCGATGCATGAAGGAGGCGGCCCGATGACCAAAGATGCGAACGCGGCGCAAGGCGGCGCCTGGACGCTGGACCGGTTGGAACGTCTGCTGGACCGGTATGGTGCAGATCCGGCCGCTTGGCCGGCGTCCGAACGGCCGGGTGCGCTGCGGCTGGCTGAAGCCGATCCCGTCGCCCGCGGACTGATGGAGGAGACGGCACGGCTCGACGTCGTCCTTGCCGCCGATATCGAGCCCGTTGCGGTCCCGGATGGCCTGCGGTCGCGGATTCTGGCGGCGGCACCCGCCCCTGGACGGCAACGCCCGGGCCGCTGGTTTGGGCTGATCGCCGCCCTGTGGCCGTTCGAGGCCGGCTGGCAGCCGGCGATGGCGTTGGCGGCATCCGGGGCGATCGGCTTCGTTCTCGGTCTGTCGGGCATCAGCGCCGAAAGCACCGGGGTCAGCTTCGATTCCGCTGTCGACAGTCTCGTACTCGGCCCCGTCGTCATCGGGGAGTCGCTGCTATGATGGGCGGCCGGACACGGTCATGGCTGCTGGTTCTTTCGCTGGGACTGAACCTGTTCCTGGTGGGGCTGATGGCTGGGCATCGGTTCTCGCCACCACCGGTGCCGGAGGCCCTGCCCGGTACCGTCTTTGCCGATCTGCGCCGTATGGCAGATGTGCTGCCGGCGGAAACCGTCGGCGAGATCCGCCAGCAATTCGAGAGCCATCGGCTTGAGATCATTCGCGGCCTGATGGCGATGCGCGCCGCCCGCGACGAGGTGCGCGACGTTTTGCGGCAAGATCCCTACGATCCCGAAGCGTTGCGCGCTGCGTTCCAGGGGCTGCGCGACCGGACCGCGGATGTGCAGTCGGTGGTGCATGGTGTGCTGGTAGATGTGGCCGGATTGCTGGATCCGGAAGAGCGCCTGGCGATCGTGCGGACGCCGGAACGGCGGGGCGGTCCCGAGCGTCGCGGTTCCCAGGACTCGCCGGGGCGGTCGGGCCTGCCTTTCCCCCGCGGTCTGCAGCCGCCTGCACAGTAGAGCTTATCAGCGATCAATGCGCTATGCTGGCCGGACAAACGGTTCAGGTCGCCACGCCGCAACACCGTGCGGCGCCAGCGCATCCTGGGCAAATCCAGCCGTTCCGGGAGCTTTCACTAGATGATCGTACGCTGTTTGGGCCTGGTCGCCATCGTTCTTGCGTTGGGGACGGTACCCCCGTCGCATGCTGCCGATACGCCTGATGCCTTCATCACCGACTTGGGCAACGAGCTGATCGCCGCCGCCGAACGGCCCGGGATCACGCAACAGGAGATCGAGAGCGAGATCCGCGACGTGCTCGCGGCACGTTTCAACGTGGTCACGATGGGTGCCTTTGCCCTCGGGTCCTATTGGAACGATGCCACACGCGAGCAGAGGATTGCCTATCTGGACGCGTACCAGGTGTACGTCACCAATCTCTATGCCGGGCAATTCGTCGATCTCGCCGGTGCAACCTTCGACATTGACGAGATGCGCGTGCAGCCGGATGGGGACACGCTGGTGCAGGGGCGCCTGGCGGTGCCCAACGCGCGGATCCTGCCGATCGTCTTTCGCGTCCGCGAGCGCGATTCGGCATTCCGGATCCTGGACGTTCTGGTGCGCAACATCAGCCTGCTCCAGCTGCACCGAGAAGAGTTTCAGGCCGTGTTGCAGCAGAATGGCGGCGACCTGAACGGATTGATCCAGGCCATCCAGCAGACGAACTGACCGGCCTGCTGCCAACTCTGGTCCGGGTGGGATGGCTGCTAAGGGTTTCTTGACGCTTGTCGGGTGACACTCGCCGGCATGCTGACCGCCCGAGTCTTTTTCCCGTTGGTTCTGGCGCTTTCGGCGCCGGTGCTCGGTGCCTGCGCCGACGGCCCCGTCGCGCTGTTTCGCGAGGATCGGGTGGCGGAGCAGCAGTTGGAGTATGAAAGCGGCGAGTCGGCGATCTATTGCTACAGCACGCTGGCGGCGAACGACTGCTATGCCGAGCCGCAGCCGGTGCCCCCCAACCGCTTTGCGGGCGCCTATACCGACAGGTGATCGGCCGTCCGCCGGCCGTTGGCGGCAACGCTCGGTGCCCGGTATGCTGACCGTCGGGCAACGCGATCCGCTCGCTTCAGCCCGCATTTGGAACCAAACCGCCGGTCAGCGTGGGCATCGGACCGGGCCAGGGAGCGTGCATATGGCCGAATACAACAACCAGACCTTCAATCAGGACGAGCACGCGCTGGACGGCAACGCCTACACCGCCTGCACCTTCGATGGGTCCACGCTGATCTATCGTGGGTTCGACGGCGTGACGCTGAAGGACTGCACCTTCAACGGCTGCAAATGGACCTTCGACGGGCCTGCCTCCAACACGATGCGTTTTCTGGCCGGCCTCTACGGCCTGCCCGGCGGCCAGGAACTGGTGGAGCACACCTTCGCCAGCATCCGCAGCGGCGGCCAGGCGCCCGATGGAGTTTCAACCGACGGTCCCGTCGCCGGCAGCTAGGCGCGCGTACCGGCCGTTTGCGGCCACCAGATCGCCGTGCCGGCCCCGCTCGACGACGCGGCCGCCCTCCAGGAACACGACGCTGTCGGCATCGGCCAGTAGATTGACCCGGTGGGTGATGATGACCACCGTCCGCCCGGCCATCACGCTCCTCAGGGCCTCGAACACGGCCTCTTCGGTCGCCGGATCCAGCCCGCTGGTCGGTTCGTCCAGGATCAGGACCGGCGCATCGTGCAGCAGGACCCGTGCCAGGGCGATGCGCCGGGCCTGACCTCCGGAAACCCGCAAACCGCCCTCCCCGATCCAGGTATCCAGGCCGCGGGGCAGGTCCACCAGCCACGCCTCGAGGCCGGCCAGCCGGACCGCTTCGGCCAATGCCCCCTCGGCCGCGTCCGGGCGGGCCAGCAGCAGGTTGTTGCGGATCGTGTCGTCGAACAGCTCGGTGTGCTGGGACAAGAGGCCGATCTGGCGGCAGACCGCCGACCGGCGCAGCTCGGCCAGCGGCACCCCGCCGATCAGGATACGGCCGGCCTCCGGGTCCCAGAACCGCAGAAGCAGCCCGGCCAAGGTGGATTTGCCCGCACCGCTCGGTCCCGCAACGCCGATCCGCGCCCCCGCCGGCACCTCGAGATCGATCCCATCGAGGGCTGGCGTCTGCGCGCCGGGATAGCGGAATCGGACGCCTTCGAGGCGGAGGTCGAGCCCATCGGGCAACGGCCTTGGGGATGCCGGTTCGGCAACCACCGGCGGCATTCTGGCGATCTGCAGGATGCGGCCCGCGGCGGTGCGAATGCGTCCGAGCGCCTGATAGGCGCCGGGCAGGCCGGCCGAGGCTTCGAAGACCGCCATGCTGCCCAGCACCAGCAGGGCCAGGACCGGCCCGGCGATCTGCCCCGCTTCCAGCAGTAACAGCCCGAGCACCAAGACCGAGAGGATCGCCAGGTTGACGCAAAGGCCGTAAAGGGCGGCGCCGAACCCCGAAACCATCGCCGATCGCTGTTGGGCGCGATTGTAGGCCGTGGTCTGCCGGTCCAGCGCGGCCAGTTGCCGATCGGTAGCGCCGTAGGCCGTCAGATCGGCCAACCCTTCCGCCAGGTCGACAGCTTCCAGGCGCAGGGCGGCGATCCCGCGGGCGGCGGCGGCCCCCGGACGGCGGCCCAGCCAGCCGGTCAGCGCCGGAACCGCCAAGCCGACGACGAACATCCATCCCGCCAGGACCAGCGCCAGCCCGCCGTCCACGAAAACGGCCAGCAACAGGACGACAAGGCCCCCGATCGCCAGCGCGACGACGGTCGGCGTCATCACCCGCAGGTAAAGCGCGTCCAGGGCGTCGATATCGCCGGTCGCGCGGGCCAGCAGGTCGCCGCCCCGCTGGCCACCCAGGGCGCCGGGGCCGATCGGAACAACCGACTTGAAGAACCACACCCGCAGGTCGCGGAGCAGGCGGAACGTCGCCTCGTGCGTGACCACCCGTTCGGCATACCGGCTGACCGTTCGGGTCAGGGCGAACCCGCGCACGCCGGCACCCGGCTGCAGGAAGTTGAACAGGATCGCCGTCGCCGGGGTCGCGCCGGCGACCGCGCTGGCGCTGATGAACCAGCCGGACAGGGACAGGAGGCCGACGCTGGCCAGCACGGTCAGCGCCGTCAGGCCCATGCCCCCGGCAAGCCAGACGCGGCGCGCGGCGAACAGGCGGGCGAAAACCAACAGGTCCCGGTTCATTGGGCGGCCTCCGCCGGGCGGTCGGCCCGCCCTGCCGCAAGTCGCACCTCGTGGTCGGCCCAGGCCGCGACCACGGGGCTGTGGGTGGCGATCAGAACGGTCCGCCCGGCAAGTGCCGGCCGCAGCCGCCGTAGAAGGTCTGCCTCCGTGTCGCCGTCCAGATTGGCGGTCGGCTCGTCCAGCAGCAGCAGCCGCGCCGGGCTCAGCAGCGCCCGGGCCAGGGCGACGCGACGGACCTGGCCGCCCGACAGGCCGTGCCCGCGCTCGCCGACCGCGGTTTCCAGGCCATCCGGCAAGGCGTCGGCGAAATCGGTAACGCAGGCGGCCTCGGCAGCGGCCCGCACCGCATCGTCTTCCGCATCCGGGCGTCCAAGCCGCAGATTGTCCGTCAGCGTGCCATGAAAGACGTATGGCCGCTGACCGGCCCAGGCGACCAGTGACCGGAGGTCGGCCGGCGCGACCTCGTCGATCGCGGTCCCGTCCAGGGTCACCGTGCCGGCATCCGGTTGGCGAAACCCCAGGATCAGCTGCAGGACCGATGACTTGCCCGCCCCGCTGGGACCGGTCAGGGCCACGACCTCGCCCGCCGGGACCGTCAGGTCGAACCCGACCAAAGCCGGCCGGCTGCCGCCGTCGTAGGCGAAATGGACGTCGGAAAGACGAAGCTCGGGTGCCGTCCCGCTCAAGGGCCTGGTTTCGGCAGGCGCGTCAGGCGCGGGTTCCGCCCGGTCGGTGAAGTCGGCCAGTTCCTCGCCCGCGCCGAGGGCCTGGGCGCGGTCGTGGTAGAAAGCCGCCATCTGGCGCAGCGGCAGATAGAATTCGGGGGCGAGCAGCAGCAGGAACAGGCCTGTCTGCAGGGTCAATGCATCGCTGGGGCCGAAGGCGAGGTGGCCCAGCAGGCTCAGGCCGATATAGACGGCGACCATCGCCACCGCGATCGACGCGAAGAACTCCAGCACGGCGGAGGACAGGAAAGCGACCCGCAAGACCGTCATGGTCCGCTGGCGAAAGGCGTCGGCCACCTGGGCCACGCCGTCGACCTCCCGATCCGTCTGTCCGAACAGGACCAGCGTCGTCATGCCGCGCAGACGGTCGAGGAAGTGCCCGCCCATCCGCGACAGAGCCTTGAACTGGCGCCGGCTCATGGCCGCCGTTCCCATGCCCACCAGCGCCATGAAGATCGGGATCAGCGGCGCGGTCAGCAGCAGGATCAGCCCGACAACCCAGTTGGTGGCGAA
>JANQIU010000322.1 GCA_028281985.1 Alphaproteobacteria bacterium
ATGCCGGCCAGTGCGGGTCCGCGCTGCCCCGATGAAGCGACGACGTCGGGCAGGTAGTCCTCCACCGTTACCACATCGGCGCGAACATCCAGGTCGAACCCGGTCGGCGCGCCTTCGGCGTCGGGCCAGATCAAAGTGAGATGCCCGCCGAACGGCGTCTCGCCCACCGTGACTTCGACGTCGTCGAAGCGCATGCCGGCCGCATCCGTCTCGATCGACCCGACGGCCACCAGCGGCCCCAGCTCAGCCGACGGCCGATAGTCCGGCGCCAGGAGGGAAATCGGCGTCAGCGCATCGGGATGGCGCAGGGTGACGGCCGCATCGATCGTGGGATCGCCAAGCCAGTCCTGTACCCTGGCCTGCACCTCGATCTGGCCGCCGGCGATGTCCCCCGATGCCTGAACCAGCGCATCCCCGACCGACCCGCGCAGCGTTCCCGCCAGCGCCAGCGGGTCGACCTGGTCCAGGGTCGCGGGCAGATCGAGATCGACGACGGCGGCCAGGCGCGCCAGCTCGGGCACGGACGCGGCCAGGGTAAGGTCCAGTTCGGCCAGGCCTGCGACATCGCCAACGAAACCGGACGCACTCACCTCGGCCCCGCCGACATCGGCAACCGACAAGCTGCCCAGCCCGATCCTGCCGCCTTCGGCCGTCGCCTCGAGAACCAGCCCCCGCAGTTCCTGGCCGGCCAGACGCAGGCGGCTGATATCGATGGCCAGATTGAGGTTGATGGCGGCCACCAGGTCGGCGATCCGGCGACGCAGGTCCCAGGCGTCCAGCACTTCGGGAAGGGTTCCCGACCCCGAACGGTAGGCATCGATATCGGCCACATCGATCACCGCCCGCAGGCCCAGGCCGGGTTGTCCCTGGTCGACGAACCGCAAGGCGCCGGACATGCGGGCGTTGTCCAGCGAGACATCCAAACCGGTCAACTGGAAGTCCCGGGGCGTGCCGCGCAAACGGCCGGAGGCGGAAAACCGCCGCAGGCGCGTCGGCGACATCTCCGGCATCGGCAGATCAAGCCAGGTGATAAGCTGACGCAGGTCGCCGGTCACCCAGTCGACGCCAAGCTGTTCGAAGAACGGCGCCCCGGCTTCGGCCCGCAGGCGGCCGGTCACGGTCACGTCCGTGCTGCCCGGCAGTTGCGCGCTCAACCGGCCGACCCGCAAGCCGTCGCCGTCCAGGCGGCTCTCCAGGTAGAACTGGCGGATCCGGGCGCCCTGGTAGTCCAACGCATCGATGGACAGGTCCAGCGTCGTGGTGCCCCGGTCGGGCAGCGCGAAGCCATCATCCTGTCGCGCCAGCCAATCGGCGACCGCGGGCCAACCGCCGATGCGGTCGACAATCGCCTCAAGATCGACGCGGCCCAGCGAGACCGCCACATCCGTGCGCGCCGTCCCGGTCAAGGCGATGCTGATGCCGCCGGTTCCGGCCGTCTCCCCCAGATCGAAGGTGACGGCATTGAAATCCAGGCTGTCGGCCGACATCTGGACATCGGCATTGACCGAATAGGGCTCGCGAACCGCCTCCAGCAGCCATCCCTCGATGCCGGCCCGCCGCAACAGCCCGGAAAGGTCGGTGCCGGCGATCTCCAGCTCCCCCCGCAGGTGACCTTCCGGCGCCAGCAGACCGGCATACCGGACCTCGCCGTCGACGCCGTCGATACCGAAGCGGGCGCTGATCGGCAGAACCGCGCCACCGGTCACCCGGCCGGTGTCGACGTCGAACGTCACGCCGACATCGCCAAGCCGGAAGCTGCCCACCAGCCGCCCAGGACCCGACAGGCTTTCGGCCGAGGCCTGCCCGAACACCTCGTTCAGGACCATGGTTTCCGCGCCGGCCGGATCGCGAACCATGACGCCGCCGTTTTCGATGGTGACCCGATCGAGCCGCGTCTCCCCGGTCAGCCCTTCGCGCAGACCGCGCATGAAGGATACGTCCCATGCCCAGGACGGGCGACCGTCGGCGGCATCGAGGCGCAGCACCGGGTCGACCAGGATCATCCGCTCCACGGCCACGCGGCCGGCCAGAAGCGGCAACAGCGAGACCCGCATATCCAAAGTCCCGGCCGTCAGCTCCGGCGGGGCGGCCGGATCGGCCGCGGGATTGCGGACCACGACGTCCTCGACGGTCAGCAGCGGGGTCGGCAGCAACGAGAAATCGACCGACCCGCCGATGCTCACCTCCCGGTTGAGCACAGCCCCCAGGCGCCGCTCCACGAACCCCTTGTTCGCCGTCCAGTCCACCAGGAACGGGGCGACAAGCAGCCCGGCGGCGATGACCAGGACGACTACGAACAGGCCGACGAGCAGCTTCAGCAATGGACGTTCGCCTGTTGCTTGGCCATGCCGCGGTCCGCCAGGAGAACCCGACGCAGGACGCCGCAGCCACGATTGGGGTAAGCTATCGCCTGCCCGGCACGGGTGCAAACATGCCGACACCGGCGCGCGCCACGGAAACGGAGGGTAACGCCTTGGGCGATATCATCAATCTGCGGGAGGCCCGCAAAGCCCGGACCCGCCGGGAGCGGGAGCGGCAAGGCGCCGAGAACCGCGCGCGTCATGGCCAGACCAAGGTCGAGCGGGAACGGTCGGCGATCGAGGACGAGCGGAACCGCCGCACCCTCGAAGGCCACCGCCGCGGCGACCCCCGGGACAAGCCCGACGAACCGGCGTGACCCAACGGGCCGGCGAGACCTGAGGGGCCGGCGGCTCGTCATGGCCGCTACCCGGGTTGCCGGCGGTCTTGCGCGGCGGCGGCGATGCGTGCCGGGCCGATCCTGCCGGCTGACTCCGCCAACGGCTCCACCGTCACCTCTGCCGTCAGCCGGTGCGCACCGCCGCCGAGCAGCACGCCCCGGACCGGGCTGACGTCGCCATAATCGCGGCCCCAGGCGACAGTGATGTGTTCCTGGGACACCAGAAGGTTGTTTGTCGGATCGAAATCCAGCCAGCCGATCTCGGGGCCGCACCACAATCCGACCCAGGCATGGCTGGCATCGGCACCCCGCAGCAGATCGCCCTGCGTCCGGTAGGTGCGGATGTATCCGGAAACGTACCGCGCCGGCAGCCCAGCGGCGCGCAGGATGGCGATCGCCACATGGGCGAAGTCCTGACAGACGCCGCGCCGCCCCGATAGCACCTGGTCGATGGGCGTCGCCACATCCGTCGCGTGCGGATCATAGGCAAAAGTGTCGTGAATCCAGGCATTTAGCGTCTTCGCCACATCGACCACCGGGCGTTGCGGGGCGAAGATGCCGGCCATATCCACCCCGGTCAGCGTCTCCGTTCGCGTTTGCGCCGATGGAAAGACGAACTCCACCTCACGGATCGCGCTGCGGGCGCCGTCGGCCACCGTCTCCCAGGCCGGTGACGTTGCCGGCAGGGGCCGTTCGTGCACATCGACGCGCGCCTCCAACTCGACGGCAAAGGCGTCATGCAGACGGTCCATGGTGAGGTACAGCACACGATTGCCGAAATGGTCCGCCGCGTCGGCGCGCCAGTTTTCGACCGGATCGGCCGTCACCGATGCCGCTTCGACCGTCTGCCACGGCGTCGCGCGGGGAAACAGGTGGACCGCATGGTGGGCCAGCGAGACCGGGTCCGCGTAAGCATAGGCGGTGCGATGACGCACCCGGTACTTCACGCCGCACTCCGGGCGATGCCGACCGTCTGGGGTGCCGGGATGTGGGCGAAATAGACACCGGCCAGCGTTTCTGACAGCGCCATCAGGGATGCCTTCACCGCCCCCAGGGCGTCACCGACGGCCTGGGGCTCGGGATCGGCGAGGCCGTCGGCGTCGACCAGCGCCAGGGCGTCGCGCACCGCGAGGTCCAGGGCCGACCGCGCACGCGCCAACGGCTCCGGTCCGGTGGGCGGCAGCACCGAGAGATGCGCGTCCACCGCCGCGCAGTTGAAGGCCAGCGACCGGGGATTGCTGGGATCGGCCAGGACCAGGTGGATGGCTGCAACGGCACTCAACTCGGCCAGATAGCGTGTCCGATAGGTGATGGCCGAATCGCAGAGTTCCAGGGTCAGCCGCAGCGCCGCATCGTCATAGCCTTGCCGGTCGCCGGGGGCCGCGCGGACCACGCGGCAGACATAGATCGCCCGCTCGATTCGGCGCCCGATATCGTGGAAACGCCAGCCGGTTCCCCGTGTCATGGCCTCGGCGGCATTGCCCGCAACCGCCGCGGTCATCCGCAGGATGCGGTCCAGGGCGTCCATCAACCGGCCCAGCCGCGACCCGGCGCCATCCAGCAGCGCCGGCCCGTCGGTCAGCAGACCGGTCAGCGCCGCCCACATGTCGGTCGACAGACGGTCCCGGACCGATCCGGCGAGGGCCTCGGTCGCTGAGAACAGGAACCGGAAGGGCGACGACGTCGCGGCCGCGCCGGTCAGCGATTTGGCCAGGATGCCCCCCGCCGACGGCGTGCCGGTCGCCGACGGATCCAGCATCTGGAGCCGGCCCAGAACGCTCGAAATGGCGGACAGCTCGACCGAAGCCCGGGCGCCGGGACCACCCCCGGCCAACCGCCCGAGCCCGGCCCGCAGAAGCCGGGCGACGACGTCGATCCGCTCCACGTAACGGCCCATCCAATAGAAATCGTCGACCACCCGGCTCAAGAGGTCATCTTCCGACCGGCGGAGCCGGGGCGCGCGCTGGGGGTGTCCCCGCCGCGGCACGACGATACCGGCGCGCTCTTCGGCAATGACCCAGACGTCCTTGGCGGTCCCGCCCTGCTGCATGGATATCTTGAACGGATCGGCGTCCCCGGGCACCCGCGCCAGCCCCCCCGGGATGGCCCGGTATCCTTCTCCGGTATCAAAGAGAAAGACCCGGACGACAACGGGTCGCGGCTCCAGTCCGCCGGCCGTCCAGAACGGTGAAATCGACGCCGCCTGGCGACGCTGGGCGACGAAGTCGCCGGGCGCGCGGTCCAGATGCTCCATGAGTTCCTGCCGCCCCGGCGATGGCAGATCGGCGGGTATTGTCGGCAGTTCGCCGACGGCAAAGGTCGGCCGCAACACCATGTCGTCCAAATGGCGCAGCACGAACGCGCGCGCCGAAGCCTCGCCACACCACCATGTCGGGACGCTGTCCAGGCACAGCGGTTCGCCCAGCAGCTTCTGGCAAAGCCGCGGCAGCAGCGCCGGCA
>JANQIU010000023.1 GCA_028281985.1 Alphaproteobacteria bacterium
AATCTGTTCCTCGGTGAACCGGCTCTTCCGCATCGTCCGTCTCCTGTCGACGGACTCTCATATCAACCGAGGGATCTTCTGGGGAGCAGGTCACAAGGATGCTCAGGGTCAGTCCGATTTCGGCCGGGAACTGCGCTAGGAAATGATCAACGCCCGAGTCCACTGCGCCGCGCCCAAAGGCGTCGGATTGTGTTAGGGCCGGCGCCGCGAAGTAAGCGAAGTAAACGCCCAAAACGCCGACGATGAGGATGAGCCCATTGCGTGGTTCGGCGGCCCATCTGCGCACAGCGGTGAGGCCAGGGGTCACGGCGATGTCTCCTTGGCCCGCAGGGTCGCCCGAATGATTGGAAGAGGAATGGCGGCGCTGACCAGTGTCGCAGGACGGACCGACGAAGCCTCAACAGACGAGCCACGCCTGCGATCGAGGATCGGGCTCACCAGCGGCTCGAACACCGGCCATAAAAGGCTATCCCAACAACATCGTAGGCGAGTCGCTTCTGCCATAGGTGCGCGTTGCCCGCAGCGCAGCCGCATCCAGAGAGGCCACAAACAACTTGCAGTTTCTGTCGCCAAGCCAGTGGGACAAGGCGCCTGCGGCCATGCTGCCCACCTGCCATTCCGAAGAAGATCGAAGCAATCGCGGCCCCGACCGTCCGACCGGAGGGTCGCCCCCGATGCGCATGCCCTTAACCCGACTTCAGATACTGCATTGCCGATTCCCGCTCGAAGAGCGACAGCAGGATCCGGAGCGCCTGTCCGCGGCTGGCTTTCAGGGCCGGGTCCCGCTGCAGGATCAGCCGGGCATCGTCCCGAGCGGCGGCCAGCAGGTCGGCGTGCAGCGCGATGTCCAGCAGCCGGAAGGCCGGCAGACCGCTTTGCCGGGTCCCCAGCACCTCGCCGGCGCCGCGCAGGCGCAAGTCCTCCTCGGCGATGCGGAAGCCGTCATCGGTTCGGCGCAGCATGGACAGGCGGGCCCGTGCGGTCGGGCCCAGGGGCGGCGTGTAGACCATCAGGCAGGTCCCCGGCAGGTCGGAGCGGCCGACACGTCCCCGGAGCTGATGCAACTGGGCCAAACCGAAGCGTTCGGCATGCTCGACGACGATCACCGTCGCGGCAGGGACGTCCACGCCCACTTCGATCACCGTGGTTGCCACCAGAATGTCGGCGGACCCGTCGGCGAACCGGGCCAGGGCTGCATCCTTGTCGGCCCCCGGCATCCGCCCGTGCACCAGGGCGACGCGATCGGGGAACACCCGTTCGAGCGCTTCGGCCCGGGCCGTCGCGGCGGCAAGATCCGAGGTTTCGGTATCCGCCACCAGCGGACAGACCCAGAACACCTTTTCCCGCACCGACCCGGCGCCGGGTCTGGTGCCAATCTTGCGGGCCACGGCGTCGACGACGTCCTGCAGCCGGTCCACCGGGATCGCCCTGGTATCGACGGGTCGTCTGCCCGGCGGCTTGCCGGTCAGCTTCGACACATCCATGTCGCCATAGGCGGTGAGCTGCAGGGTCCGCGGGATCGGCGTGGCGGTCATCACCAGGACGTCGGTCTGATGGCCCCGATCGGCCAGCCGCAGGCGCTGCTCCACGCCGAAGCGGTGCTGTTCGTCGACGACGGCCAGGCCCAGGTCGCGGTAGCTGACGCCATCCTGGATCAACGCATGGGTGCCGACGACGACCTGGATCTGGCCGCCGGCCAGACGGGTCAGGATCTCCGACCGGGCCTTGCCCTTGTCGCGGCCGGTCAGCAGGCCGGCGGTAACGCCGAGCCGGGCGCAGATCGGGGCAATGGTCTCGTAGTGCTGGCGGGTCAGCACCTCGGTAGGCGCCATCAGGGCCGCTTGCGCACCCCCTTCGACAGCCGTCAGCATGGCCAGAAGCGCCACCACGGTCTTGCCGCTGCCGACATCGCCCTGGAGCAGGCGCAGCATGCGCTCGGGCGCGGCTAGGTCTCCCAGGATGTCCGCCAGGACGGTTTCCTGGGCCGGCGTGAGGGCGAAGGGCAAGGCTTCCCGGGCGCGTGCGGCCAGGGTGCCCGCCGGCTTCCGGCTGCGGCCCGGTTCGCGCCGATGGGCGCTGCGTACCAGGAGCAGCGACAGCTGGTTGGCCAAGGCTTCGTCATAGGCCAGACGGGCCCGGGCCGGGCTGGTCGGCGACAGGTCGGACTCCGCCTGCGGATGGTGGGCGGCGCGCACGGATGCCCGCCAGCCGGACCAGCCGTTGCGCTGCAACCACGCCGCATCCTGCCATTCCTCGAGGTCCGGCACCGTGCCCAGGGCGGACGCCAAAGCCCGCGACAGCGACTTGGGTTGCAGCCCCGCGGTCAGCGGATAGACCGGCTCCACGACGGCAACTGTGTCGATCGCGTCAGGGGCGACAATCCAGTCGGGATGCACCATCTGGGATTGGTCGCGATACGTTTCGAGCCGACCGCTGACCACCCGGGTCTGGCCGGTGGGCAACGTCGATTCGAGCCACTCCGCATTGGGATGGAAGAACACCAGATCGATCTCGCCCGTCTCGTCGCGGCATCGGACCCGATACGGGCGACGCGCGCCCTGGCCCGGCGCGTGGGCCGCCACCCTGACCGTCAGTGTGGCGATTGAGCCGACCTTTGCATCGGCGATGGTCGGCCGGTAGCGCCGGTCGACCAGGCCGCTTGGCAGGTGCCAGATCAGGTCCAGGACCCGGGCGCCGGCGAGGCTGGCGAGCAGACGGCCGATCTTCGGTCCGACCCCGGCCAGCGTCTCCACCGGCCGAAACAGTGCGTACAGGATTTGCGGGCGCATGGCCGCCGTTCTATATCGACCGGCCTTGGGGCGACAGACCGACCCTGCCGTCGGCAGGGCAGTGGCAGGAAAGATGAGCGACAACGACGACCGACCGATCGGCGAAGACCTGGCGACCCGGCGGCGGCGGCTTCGGTTCCGATGCTGGCACCGCGGAACCCGGGAGATGGACCTGTTGCTGGGCAGTTTCGCAGACCGGCACATCGACGGCATGGATGATGCCACGCTGGATGCCTTCGAGCGACTGCTCGGCGAAAACGATCCGGACCTCTACGCCTGGATCGTCGGTCAAGCTGCTCCGCCGGAAGGGCTCGACGGGCCGGTGCTGCGGCAATTGATGGCGCACCGATACCCGGGTGACGGCGAACGATGAGCACGGATGCGCCGGTTGAGATGCCGCCGGCCGACGGCGCGGAGGCGGCCGGTCTGCGGATCGGCGGCGTTCCGGAAGGACACGATGCGCGGGTGGTGGCCGATCTGGCCCGCCAGAACGGGGCGGGGCCGATCGTCCATGTATGCCTGGATGACGCACGGCTAAGCCGGTTCTCCGCCTGTCTGGCCTTCTTTGCGCCGGATATCCCGGTGATCCGTTTTCCCGCCTGGGATTGCCTGCCCTATGACCGGGTGTCGCCCAACCCGGCGGTGGTGGCGGAACGGACCCGTGCGTTGACCGCCCTGGCCGCACGCGGCGCCGACACGACACCGCTGGTGGTGACAACGACAGTCAACGCTATCCTGCAGCGCACTGTTCCTATTGAGAATTTCGCCGACAGTACGCGGCAGTTCTCCCGCGGAGACGTGTTCGATATCGAGGCGCACCAGGGCTATCTGGCGCAACACGGGTTCACGCGGGTTCAAACGGTGCGCGAGCCGGGGGAGTTTGCCGTTCGCGGCGGCATCGTCGACCTCTTCGCACCGGGGACGGAAGAGCCCTACCGCATCGATCTGTTCGGCGACGAGATCGAAGACATCCGCCTGTTCGATCCGCTGTCGCAACGCACGGTCGGCCGCGTCGATGCGCTGGTGCTGGCGCCGATGAGCGAGGTGACGCTCGACGCCCCCTCCATTGCCCGGTTCCGCACCGGCTATCGGGAGCTGTTCGGCGCCGTGGCCGGCAGCGATCCGCTGTACGCCGCCGTCTCCGAAGGCCGGCGTTCGGCCGGCATGGAACACTGGCTGCCGCTCTTCCACGCCCGGTTGACGCCCCTGCTGGACCATTTCGGGCCGGAAGCCCGATTGGTGGTCGACCCGCAGGTCCGACCCGCCGTGCAGGCCCGCCTGTCCCAGATCCATGAATTCTACGAAGCCCGGCAAAGCCTGACCGGGGCGGCGGCAAGGGGACAGGCGGCCCCTTACAAGCCGCTGCCGCCGGAGCGGCTTTATCTGACGTCTGAAGAGTGGGATAAACTCGAGCAGAATCAGAATTTTGTGGAATTATCTTTCCACGCATTGTCAGATCTGAGTGCGGGTGGTCTGGACGCAGGGGGCCGCCGGGGACGCGACTTTGCCGACGCCCGGACAAATCCGGACATCGACCTGTACCGGGAGGCCGCGGGGCACATACTGGAGCTCGCGGGGCGCATCGGCCGCACCCTGGTCGCCGCGTACAGCGCCGGTGCCCGCGACCGGCTGTCCGGGTTGCTGTCCGATCACGGCGATCTGACCTTGAGCCCGGTGGAAACCTGGCAAGAGGCGCAAGCCTGTCCCGCCAACGCCGTACCCGCCGTCGTCCTGCCGCTGGAAGCTGGGTTCGTGTCGGGCGACCTGGCGGTCATCACCGAGCAGGACATCCTTGGCGACAGGCTGACCCGGCCGCGCAAGCGCCGGCGCCCGGAGAACTTCCTGTCCGAGGTGTCGTCGCTGCATCTGGGCGATCTGGTGGTGCATGTCGATCACGGCATCGGCCGGTACGAGGGGATCGAAACCCTGACCGTGTCCGGGGCGCCGCATGACTGCCTGCGTCTCGTCTACGCCGATGGCGACAAGCTGTTCGTCCCGGCCGAGAACATCGAAGTGCTGAGCCGCTTCGGCGGCGACGAGGCGACCGCCGCCCTGGACAAGCTGGGTGGGGCCGGCTGGCAGAACCGCAAGGCCCGGGTCAAGAAACGGCTGAAGGACATGGCCGATGACCTGCTGCGTGTGGCCGCCGAACGCGAGGTCCGGAGGACCGAGCCGGTGCAACTCGATAGCGGCCTGCTGGACAGCTTCACAGCCCGCTTCCCCTACGCTGAGACCGACGATCAGATGCGGTCGATCGACGAAGTGCTGGCCGACCTGCAGGCCGGCCGGCCGATGGACCGGCTGATCTGCGGCGATGTCGGCTTCGGCAAGACCGAGGTGGCGCTGCGGGCAGCGTTTGCCATGGCCAGTGCCGGCGGACAGGTCGCGGTGGTTGTGCCCACCACGCTGCTGGCCCGGCAGCATTACCGCACGGCGACGGAACGGTTCCGCGGGTTCCCGGTGCGCGTGGCGCAGCTTTCCCGGCTGGTCGGCCAGAAGGAGGCCAAGGCGGTCCGACAGGGCCTGGCCGACGGGTCCATCGACATCGTCGTCGGCACCCATGCGCTGCTGGCGGCGTCGGTCGGCTTCGCCAACCTGTCGCTGCTGATCGTGGACGAGGAACAGCATTTCGGCGTCAAGCAGAAGGAGCGCCTGAAGCAGCTGCGGGAGAATGTCCACGTGCTGACGATGACGGCAACGCCGATCCCGCGCACGCTGCAACTGGCGCTGACCGGAGTGCGGGAACTGTCGCTGATTGCCACGCCGCCGGTCGACCGCCTGGCCGTTCGCACCTTTGTGCTGCCGTTCGATCCGGTAGTGGTGCGCGAAGCATTGATGCGCGAGCATTTCCGCGGTGGGCAGACCTACTATGTCTGCCCGCGCATCGAACATCTGGCGGACGTAGCCGAGCAGCTCCGCGAGCTGGCGCCGGAAGTCAAGGTGGTGACAGCCCATGGCCGCATGCCGCCCAGCCAGCTCGAAGACGTGATGACGGCCTTCTACGACGGCCAGTTCGACGTCCTCCTGTGCACCAGCATCGTGGAGTCGGGACTGGACGTGCCCGCGGCCAACACGATCGTGATGCACCGGGCCGACATGTTCGGGCTGGCCCAGCTCTACCAGCTTCGCGGTCGCATCGGCCGGTCGAAGCTACGCGGCTACGCTTATCTGACCTATCCACCGAACGAGGTGTTGAACGCCGCGGCCCAGCAGCGCCTCCAGGTGCTGGAGACGCTGGACACGCTGGGGGCGGGCTTCAGCCTGGCCAGCCACGACCTCGACATCCGCGGTGCCGGCAATCTGCTGGGCGAGGAGCAGTCCGGCCATATCCGGGAAGTCGGGGTGGAACTGTATCAGCAGTTGCTTGAGGAAGCGGTGACCCTGGCCCGCGCCGGACGCGGTGTCGGACGCGACTCGGAGGAAACCCAGGGCGCTGCCGAGTCCTGGACACCGACGATCAATGTCGGTGTGCCGGTCTTGATCCCCGAGACCTATGTGGCGGACCTGCAGGTGCGCCTGGACGTCTACCGGCGGCTGTCCCGTTTGTCCGACGCCAGTGAGATCGACGGCTACGCCGCCGAACTGATCGACCGGTTCGGCCCCCTGCCGGAGGAGGTTAAGAACCTGATGTCGATGATCCAGCTGAAGCACCTATGCCGGCGCGCCGGCGTCGACCGGTTGGATGCCGGCCCCAAGGGTGCGGTGGTCGCCTTCCGCGGCAATGCCTGTCCGCGGCCTGACAGGCTGGTGGTGTTCATCTCGCAGAACCAGAAGACCATGCGCCTGCGCCCCGATCACCGGCTGGTCTACACCCGCGCCTGGGAGACGGCCGATCAGCGGGTGAAAGGCGCGGC
>JANQIU010000216.1 GCA_028281985.1 Alphaproteobacteria bacterium
GGGAAGCCGATACGGCAGCATTCGCCACATTGCTCGCCGACGAGGGCCTGCGCATCATAGACGGACCCAGTCCCTACGGCGTGTACACCGTGAGCCCGATCACCGGAGATCTGTCCCAGGCGGAAGCGACCGCCGACCGCCTGCGCGACGCGGCGTTCGTCGACTTCGTGACCGTTGTCGCGCCATGACGGCGCCAATGGGGCGACCGCCGCGTCGAAGCGGAGGCTCGACCGCCCTCTGGCGGTTGCTGGTCCTGCCTTGTGTCGTCCTGGCGCTTGCGGGATGCGTCAGCCAGACGACGCCCACCACAAGCAGCCGACCCGATACCGGTCTGCTGCACGAAGCGATGGCGGAGCCTGCCCAACCCACGCAGCTTCTGGTCACGGTCGCTCTGGCGGCGATCGACGCCGGGTTCGACGGCCCGACCTACTTCGCGACCCGGCACGGCATCGAGGTATCTGCCGACTGGCCGCTTCCGTTGCTGGACGTCCACTGCTTCGTCCTGGACCTGCCCCCCGACCGCTCGCCGGCGGAGATCAGCGGCCGGCTTGGTGACGACCCCAACATCATCCTGGTCCAGCCGATGAACACCTTCACCGTGTTGGCCGATGCGCCCACGGAAGGCGACCTGAGCGATCTGCAGCACGGCCTGCGGGAGATCCGGGCCTTCGACGCCCACGATCTGGCGACAGGCGAAGGGATCCGTATCGGCGTGGTCGATACGGGCGTTGACGGGACGCATCGGGATCTGTCGGGCAGCGTGACGGCGCTGCGCAACTTCGTTGGCTTCACCGATCCGGAAACGGCGCCCGAGGTCCACGGCACCGCCGTGGCCGGTGTCATCGGGGCGGCGGCGGGCGACGGCTACGGCATCACCGGCGTGGCGCCTGGCGCCGATATATGGGGCTTGCGGGCGTGCTGGCAGCCGGACGGGTCGCGGCAGGGCTTCTGCGACAGCCTGTCTTTGGCGCGAGCCGTCCACTTCGCCATACAGCACGACATCGATGTGGTGAACCTCAGCCTGCAAGGTCCCGAGGACCCGCTGGTGCAGGATCTGATCGACCTGGCGCTGGCGCGGGGCATGGTTCTGGTCGCCGCGCGCCCGCCGATGGAGGCTCGGTTCCCCGCCTCCGTCGACGGTGTCATCGCCGTGACCGCCAGCCCGGCTCCTCATGCACGTGAAACACGGGGCACAGGGGAGATCGTCGTCGCGCCCGGCACCGACATCCTCGGCCCCGCCCCAGGCAACCGCTTCGACTACTTCACCGGCAGCTCGCTGGCCGCCGCCCATGTGACCGGGATCGTCGCCCTGGCGCTGGAGCGGGCGCCGGGCCTGAACGGCCGGGATCTCGCCGATGCCATGCGCAGCGCGAATGACCGCGCGGCGGCGGAAAGCCCCGGCGGAACCGTGCTGGACGCCCACGAGCTGTTGTCGACCTTGCCGGACGCCACCGATCCCGGGGCCGCCGGGGCCTGACCCGGTCCGGTCGAGCGTTTGCGGCCGCCGGAAGGCGCCTGGGTCGACGCGACCCGGCTACTGTCCGCCGGCCGCGCCTTCCCGCCACGGGACG
Source organism: Alphaproteobacteria bacterium (assembly GCA_028281985.1). Lineage (GTDB taxonomy): Bacteria > Pseudomonadota > Alphaproteobacteria > DSM-16000 > Inquilinaceae > JANQIU01. Next base: position 1,572 of record JANQIU010000216.1, read on the forward strand.
CGACGGCCCTCGCGGTGGCTGAGCATCGCCAGTTCGATGGCCCGAATAACCGCGGCCCCTTCGGCGGCGGATACCGGCGGCGGGCCGCCGGTGCGAATGGCCTGCGCCACCGCCCGATAATAGGCCGCATAGTTGCCGGCCACCGTCGGCACCCGGCTCTGCTGCATCGGGCCGTCCGGCCCCAGGGCGACCGTGAGCTGACCGTCCCTTTCCGGCGCTTCCTGTCCCCAGCCCCGCGCGCCGGGCCGCCCGCCCGCCTTCAGGGCGTCCTCCTGCGGATCCAATCCCCATTTCAGGAAGCTGCCGGTGGTCCCGTGGATCTGATACCGGGGGCCGACCTGGGCCGTCATCATGCTGGCCCGGATGACTGCGCGCAGGCTTCGATAGGCGAACACCACGTGGAAATCGTCGACGGACCGCCCGCCCGGCCGCCGGATCGCCAGGTCGGCCCAGACCGTCTCCGGCGGACCGAACAGCACCAGCGCCTGATCGATCAGGTGCGATCCGAGATCGTAGAGATACCCGCCACCCGGCGCGTCGGAGTCACGCCAGCGCACCGGAATGGTCATCCGAAACCGGTCGAAATGGGTCTCGAACCGGCTGATCTCGCCCAGCGTGCCGTCCTCGACAAGCCGCAAGACGGTGCGGAAGTCGCCGTCCCAGCGCCGGTTCTGGCATACCGACAGAACCAGCCGCTTGGACCGGGCCAGCGCATCGAGCGGCAGCGCTTCGGCGCTGGTGACCGTGAAGGGCTTTTCCACCACGACATGCTTGCCGGCCTCCAACGCGGCCTGTGTCTGCCAGGCATGGGCCTGCGTGGGCGATGCGATAACGACCAGATCGATCTCCGGGTCCTCCAGGACCTGTTCGAACTGCGTCGTGGTGGCCACCTTGGGCCAGTCCGCGGCAACCAGATCGGCCTGGCGGGTGACAAAGACCTGCAATGAAAGATCGGGCACGGTCGCGATGACCGGGGCGTGGAAGACTTTTCCGGAAAGGCCGTATCCGACGACGGCGACCCTAATCGCCACCCGCGACCCTATCGCCATCAGCGTTCCCCACTATCGTCCGCATCAGCCCATGGGCTTCCCAGCCGCCCGCCGATCGGGCCGGTCACCGGCGGCCATGGGACACCGTTGTCGGCGCCCGAACAAGCCCGATCGCTTCGCAATCAAAAAGGTGTCTGCCGGGTGCTGCCGGGTGCTGCCGGGCGCGCCGCCGGGGTGGGGGTGGCCGCGTCGCGGCTACCAGCTGCGAACCGGGCCGGTATCCACGTGGACAAAGCCGGAGCGCGGATAGTAGCCGACACCGCCGGCGCCAAGGCCGATCGCCTGCTGGCGAAGCCCCGCCAACTGATACCCGGGAATGCTGAGATCGCAGGCTTGGCCGGTCACGTGGTAGCTGTTCCGCGCCACCCCGGCATTCGTCGCCGCCCGGGTGGCATTGGTGGTCGGCGACCGGTACCCGCAGATGATGTGCACCGGCTCCGGCGACCCGGTGGATTCCTGAAGCTGCCAGATGATGTCGTAAAGCCCCGGGTCGATATTGGCGACTTCCTGCGTACGCCAGTCGCGCATCAGGTGGTCCAGGCGCGCCAGGGCGTCCGGCATGTACCATCCTTCGCGCCAGTACTCGGCCGTCAGGACTTGCTGGGAATGGATGTCGAGAAGCGTGATCGACCGCGTCGGCCGGCTGGCCAACGCGATGCCGGGAGCCGCCAGGGCGGCGACAGATCCGACGGTCAAACCCGTCAGGAGTCCTCGGCGACTCAGCAAATCAGATCCCTCCCTCGAGACGAGCCGGATTGTGTCCTGGTCGTTGGACCACCAGCACGGTTGTGCTGATTGAGGATCGACACACCAATACATGTACCGGCGAATCGTTAACCAATTCCTGCGGCATCTCACTTAGGAAATCAACCACGATGGCGAAACCTCTGCGCCCGGTTTATCGGGCATTTTAAGTATCGGGCCGGCCCGCGCGGAAACCGCGCTGCGGCGCAACCGCAATCGAAGCGTGGCGCCACAACAATCGATTTGCCATCTCGGTCCCCGCGGAGCATGCCTTGCGGCAGGGGACGCGTGTCGATTGCGGAGAGGGACGGATGGATCTGCGCCTGTGCTTCGAAAACAAAGCTGGCGTCAACATCGACGATACCGATGTCTTTCGTCACTATGCGGAGAATTACTTGAGCGGATTTGACGTTCGCTGGGCCGGCGATGTCAGTATCGCACACAATCTACGGCAGACAGGCAACCTTCAACCCATGTGGCAATACAGGATCGACGACGCGAGCCACGCCTGCCGCGACTATCTCTGCGAATACCTGACCCGGAACCCCATGGCCGGGTACTTTGTTCATGTCTTCGAAGTCGGCCCGGGCCTGACGGACCGGAAGATCCACCCGGTTTGACCGGTGCCGGAACCGCCGGCAGCCGGGCGCTCGCGGGCGCCCTACTGGACCGATGCGACTTGCGTCTCGTCGCCGGCCGAGCCTTCCAGGGCCTCGAGCACCAGCGTATCGAGACCATAGACGTCTTCGCGGTAGACGAGCCGGTCCTGCTCGTCGATCCAGGCGGTGTGATAGACCATATGCAGGGGCATCGGCTCCGGCAGGTTGAACCGCGTCGTCGTCCATCCATTCAGGACCCCGGCCCGGCGGGACGGCCAAAGCGTATGGTCCTGCAGCAGATAGTCGGCCAGCCAGATCGGCTCTTCCACCCGTACGCAGCCGGAGCTGTAGGAGCGGTGCGCCCGCGCAAACAGGTAGCGTGACGGCGTGTCGTGCAGATAAACGCTGAAGCTGTTGGCCATCATGAACTTGACCTTGCCCAGCGCGTTGCCCGGCCCCGGGTCCTGCCGCAGCATGAAGCCGCGAATGCCGTTGCCCACCTCCTGCCAGTCGATCTCCTGGGCGGAGATCTGCGGCGCATCCTGCGACCAGCTGGAATAGAGGCGGATGTTGTTGGCATCCAGAACCGTCGGATCATCCAGCAGCTTCGGCAGGTAGTCGCGATAGGCGATGCTGGTCGGCATGGTCCAGGTCGGGTTGAACTCCAGCCAGGTCAGCGCCGAGCTGAACAGCGGGGTCTGCCGGTCTTCCAGGCCGATGATCGCCTTCATGCGCCGGGTGACGATGCCGTCTTCCACGATTTCGATGTGGTAGTCCGGCAGATTGACGACGATGCGCGTGTCACCCAGGTCATCCGGTAGCCAGCGCCAACGCTCCATCGTGGCGATGACCTGACCGACCCGGGTGTCGGCATCGACGTTCAGGGCCGCGAGCGTGCGCGGACCGACCACGCCGTCGACGGCAAGGCCATAACGCTCCTGGAACGCCTCGACGGCGGACACCAGCGTATCGTCGAACAGCGTTTCCGCCGTCACCGCATCGTCATCACCGGAACCATCCGTGCCGGCCGTAGGGGCAGGCGCAACATACTCTCCGGTCGCCGCAAGGCGGGCCCGCAGGGCCGGCACCCGATCGTCGGTATCGCCCGGCCGCAAGGTTTCCCCCGCCGGCACCGTCGGCCAGCCGCCGGCCGCGGCTGCGGCACGCGCCCGCTCCAGCGCGATACGCAGGTCCCGATATTCCGAATGCGGCGGCGCCAGGTTGGCCAGCGCCGAATGCTGGTCGACGGCATGCGCCACGGACAATACAGCCATGGCCGTATCGAATGACTGGTCCGGCAGGTCCACCTCGATCCCCAGGGAATACGGGTCGACCCGGCCCAGCCGGACATCACGCGCGTATTTCAGCGTGGTGGCGGAGATCAGGAGTTCGGCATCGAGCCGGCCTTCGCGGGTGGCTGCGTCAAGGCGCCGCTGCAGCATGTCGCTGGCGTAGTCCGTCGGGTTCAACCCTTCGGCCGCCGCCTGTCCGAACGCCGCCATCACCCGATGCGCCGACGGCAGCAGAGCGGCCGTCCGATCGATCCAGAGCGGCCGATGGTCGTTGCGATCATAGAGGGTTCGGAGATCTTCCACGACACCGGTCGGCAGGGTATCGAGGACGGCTCCCTGCCCCTCGAGGCGGTCGATCAGGGCCTGCCGCAACGGTTCGCCGGCGAAGTGTTCGCTGTCTTCGAAGGCAAGGGCTGGCGTGAATGCAGCGGCGACCAGTCCAAACAGTGCCGGCAGCGCCGGCTTTCTGGCCAAGCGCCCCCATCCTGCTACGTCCATTGTCGACACCCTCCAACCTTCGGCCATTCACCGGCCGGTGACATTATTGCCTAGAAAGAATGAATCGTCGATTAGCCGTTATTATATAGGTCAGCAATTCAATTTTGCATGATTTGAATCTTTCATCGTCTGGTAATCTCTGAACCAGACAATCGTTCATGACCTAGGGGCGGCCCCATTGTGGTCGTCACCTCCGGCGTCCTGTCCCCGACGTCTTAGGACAGATTGGCCGAGCGCATGAACGTACACACGTTGAGACGCACTCTGGAACGGCACAGCCGCTGGACGCAAAAGCAAAGCGACGGCGCGCGTGCGGACCTGTCGCTTGCCGACCTGCAGGGGTTGAACCTGTCGAAGGTCGATCTGCGCGGGGCGAAGCTGACGGGGATCCGGCTGGCCGGCGCCCGCCTGACCGGGGCGCGGCTGCATGGGGCCGACCTGTTCGGGGCCGACCTGACGGACACCAACCTGGAAGACGCCGACCTGTCGGAATCCGACCTGCGCGGCGTCCGGTTCGAAGGCGCCCGGTTCCGCGGTGCGATCCTGCGCCGCGCCGATATGCGGCCTGGCAAGCTTCTGTCGGGCCTGGACGATGGCAGCCTGGCCGCGGCAGCCGCAGAACCGTCCAGCAAGGTCAGCATCCGCGGCGCGATCATGGCGCACGCCAATCTGACCGGTGCCCGCCTGGCTGGGGCCAGCATCGTTGAATCCGACCTGACCGGCGCCAGCCTGACCGGTGCCGACCTGCGGCGGTCCAACCTGTCCAACAGCAATCTGCAGAACGC
>JANQIU010000068.1 GCA_028281985.1 Alphaproteobacteria bacterium
GACTCGCATTTGCACAGAAGGCATGTAGTGCTGCACATGATTTGGCCACTCTTGCCCGAACGCTCGGTTCGACCGGTTGGCGCGGCTCCGGCCGGGCCGGCTCGACATTCCCGACATATCAGTGACCGAGCTTTCGGGTGGCGAGCGCCAGATGGTGCCGAACGGCGGCGGCCTTAAGCGAATGATCACACGCCGCATCCTCCTGCTGACTGTCCGGGCCGGGGAACGACCGGACTGGCTGGACCGGGCGCCAGGCCGGTCCCGGATCGACACCGTCGGCGAGGCGGCCCTTTCCGGATTGCCGCCGCATCAGATCGCCGCCCTGCTGGTGCCGATGCATATCGACCAGCGGCTGTTCGCGGCCAATGGCGCGTGGATCGCGGCGTTCCTGACCGCCGGGGGGACGCTGGTTTTCAACGGCCTGCTGGCCTACCCGTTCCTGCCCGAACTGCGGCCGTTCCAACCGCTGACCCGCGGCGGTCTCGACGCCCTTAAGGTCGGGATCGCAGCGCCGCCCCATCCGATCTTCGCCGGCATCGATGCGGATCACCTGACCTTCCGAAAGGGCGTGGCCGGCTTCTACGGCCGTGGCCAGACGCCCCCGCCGCCCGGCGCCCGGGTGCTGACCACCCTCGACCGCGGCACGGTTCCGCTGGACTGGGAATGGCGGCGGCCCGGTGGCGGATGCGTGCTGATGCATCCGGGGAACGACCTGTGGATGTACCGGGACGACAGCACCAGCGCCGGGCGGCTGGTCCCGCAACTGCTGAACTGGATCGTCACCGGGACACCCAGCCGTCGGGAGGTCGCATGATGACGTCGGATCGCGTCCCGCCGCACGAAGGCCGGGATCGTCATGGTGATTAACCGCCCCGGCCTCGGCGTCAGCTTGGCCGCCATCGACGCGGCGCGCATCTCCGATGCGTCGACCGGGGCGGCGGAGTTGCGGACAAGCGCCCCGCGGCGCATTCGGCTGTGGGAGAACGCGGAGCAGATCCACTGTTCGGTTCTGGGCACCTGCGCCTCGGTCGACGACCTGAAACGGGTGGCGCGCAAGGTCGATGTCGCGATCGACCCGCACGCGAGCCACTACCGGATCCACGGCTACTTCGTCGCCGAGTGTACCCGCGACACGCCCTTTGCCCGCGCCTTCCACCGGCTGATGGACCAGCGTTACGCCGGCGCCATCCGCCGCGTCGCCCGCACCAAGGACCTGGACGGGCTGTGGGCCCTCTGGCTCGAGCTGCGCGAGCAGGGCCAGATCGCTGCCGCCTACTGGGCTTTCATGACCCATGGCCATGTGCCGCCGGCGATGCGCACGGCCATCTATGGCGACGTCCATATGCTGTCGCATCTGGCCGGTGCCAGCTATCGGCGGCGAACGATCGAAGCCGTTTCCCTGCGGGACCGGTTGCAGGAGGCCGAGGAAAGGGCACGCCGGGTCGAAGCCGGCCTGCGCGAAACCCTGGAGCAGCGACAGGCCGAGATCGAACGCTTGCGCGACGCGAACCGGGACCTGCGCGCGGCCCTGGCCGATGCTGGGCCACGATCGGCCGCCCCCGTTGGCGACGCCGGCAGGGCGGCACGGCAGATCGACAAGCTGGAGCGGGCACTGATCGCCGCCCGAGTCCGCGCCCGCCAGGCCGAAGCCCGCTGCAAGGCGCTGGAAGCGCGAAGACCGCAAGGCCTGTCGCCCAAGCCAACCACCACACGACCCGACGGCGACCCGGCGCCGGGCGGATCACCGACCGCCGCCGGCCGCGCGGTGCTGTACCTGGGCGGCCGGTCCGGGACCATCGATCATCTGCGCCGGATCGCCGAGGAGCATGATGCCCGCTTCGTCCACCATGACGGCGGCCTGGAGGATGGGGCGCAACGCCTGGACAGCCTGCTGCCGTCGGTCGACTGCGTGCTGTGCCCGATCGACTGCGTCAGTCACGACGCCTGCCTGCGCGCCAAGAAGGCCTGCAAGACCCTGGGCAAGCCGTTCCTGGCCCTGCGCAGCGCCAGCCAGGCCTCGTTCCGCGCCGCCCTGCGCCGGGTGGCCGAAGACGGCGGCGACGCGTCGTGACCGGTCGCCGCCACGACCGCGCGGAACTGTTGCAGCAGGCCTGCTGCAGCGACGCGTGTTGCGAACCGACCGGCGTCCTCTGGGCGCTTGAAAAACTGGCGGACGCCGATCCCGATCCCCGCCCCCATAACATCAAACCCCAAGACCCCAAGCAGGAGCCGGGTATGTACATCGCCATGAACCGTTTTCGCGTCCACAAAGGGCGCGAAACCGACTTCGAATCCGTCTGGCTGAACCGCAAGGTCCATGTGGCCGGCGAACCCGGCTTCGTCGAGTTCCACCTGTTGCGCGGCCCTGAGAACGACGATCACACCCTGTTCGTGTCCCATACCATCTGGGAGAGCGAGGCCGATTTCACCGCCTGGACACAGAGCCAGGCCTTCCGCGACGCCCACAAGCACGGCGGCCAGAACGCGTCGATGTATCTGGGTGGCCCGTCCTTCGAAGGCTTCTCCGTCGTTCAGCGGGTGCGGCCATGAGGGCGCCGCTGATCGCGCTGCTGGCAGCGCTGACACTCACGGCCACCGCCCTGGCCGACGACCTGCGGCTGTCGGTCGTGGAGACCGGCGTCCGCGACTACTACTGCACGACGACGCTGCGGCTGGAGAACAGCGGCACCGGGACTCTCAATGATATCAATGGCTTCCTGGTGTTGCTGGAGGACGATTCTGAGATCGGCCGAAGCTGGGCCGCCTCGTTCTTCGCCATCGACCCGGGTGGAAGCGCCGACATCACCTTCGACGCGCCGAACGCGCCCTGCGACGCGGTCACGGATCTGCGCTTCGTCGTCGGCGCCTGCCGCATCGACCAGGCGTTCCAGGACCAAACTGACTGTGCCGCACGGATCGACCCGGTCGCACCGATCGCCGAAGCCGTGGCCCGATGACCGGGCCGCAGCCAGCGGCCAAAGCTGAGCCCGGGGGTCGCGTCGCCGTTCTCGACGGCGGCACCTATTACCACCACTTCACCTTCACCGACCCGGCCCTGGCCGCCGGTTTCGACCGCCGGGTGGCATTACGAGGCCTGTCTCCGGGTGATCTATCCGGCTTCGCGACGGTTATCGTCTCCTGCCGGTCCAACCCGGATATGCTGAAGGCGGCGGCCCCGACCCTGATCGGCGTGCTGGAGCGCGGCGACCGGCTGGTCGTGATGGGTGAGACCGAACCGCAGACCTGGCTGCCCGGCATCGCCTTCACGCCGCTGCCGACCAATTTCTGGTGGTGGCTGGAGGCCGGCGCTGATCTGGGCCTGGTCCGGCGGTGGGATGACCATCCGCTGTTCGCGCATATCGATCTGAAGGCCGCCACCTGGCATTACCACGGCATGTTCGACCTGCCAGCCGGCGCGCGGTCACTGATCGACTGCGCGGAAGGCGGATCGATCCTGTACGAGGACCAGATGAGCTGGCCGGGAACGCTGGTCGCCACGTCCCTGGACCCGATGTACCACCACGGCAGCTTCTTCATGCCGGCCGCCAGCCGGTTCCTGGCCGGCTTCCTGGCCTGGGTGCGGGCGAGCGCCCAAGCTGCGCCCCCCTTGCCGACGCCCGGGATCGGTGCCGAAGGGGCGCTCCCGTGACGGCGGACCAGCCGACCGTCGACGAGCTGCGAGGGGCTTCGGAAACCCTGCTGATCCCGCTGGCTTGCCGGGCGCGGGGCAGCCGCGAGCGGATGTCCGGCGGCTTCCGCGACGACCTCGCCGAAGGCCTGGTGTCGCGGTTCGGCGTCGACCTGGACCGCTATGCGGTCGACAAACCGTCCATCAAAGGCGTGATCGCCCGCGGCGCCTGGTTCGACAGCCAGGTGATCGCCTTCCTGCGCGCACATCCCAACGGCTGCATCCTGTCCGTCGGCTCCGGCCTGAACACCATGTTCGAGCGTGTGCTGCGCCAGATCGCGGCAGGTGGGTGGCATTGGATCGACACTGACCTGGCCCCCGTGGTCGACATCCGCCGAGAGGTGTTCCCGGACACCGATATGCGCAGTACCCGGGTGCTGGACGTCACCGATGCCGAAGCCCTGGCCGAGATCTTGGCTGCCGGCCGGCCCATCTGCGTGGTGGCCGAAGGGGTGCTGATGTACCTGCCCGAGCCAGCCGTGCGCACGCTGTTCGAAACCCTGGCGCAACTGGCACTGGATGCCGGCGTGCCGTGCCGCATCTGCTTCGACTGGTGCTCGCCGCTGATGGTGCGCAAAAGCCGCAAGCATCCCGCCGTCCGCCACACCCGGGACACCAGCATCATCTTCCATTGGGCCCTGAAGTCGCCCCGCGACATCCAAGGCTGGCACCCCGCCTGGACCCTCCGCGCCCAAAGCCAGGCGCCGATGACCCAGGCCGGCCTGAAGTCCCGCCTGTTCGGCCTGACCTACCAGGCCTTCACCGGCGGCCGATGGTTCTACGGCTGTGCGGCCATGGACGTCGCCCAAGCCGGATCGCAGCGGGCACCCTAGGGTCGTCAACCGCCGGCGGCGAAACCGACATCGCGGGTGGCCCAGCGGGTGAAGCGGCGCTCCAGCAGTGCGAAGATCACGTACATGGCCACGCCCATGATGGCGATGACGATCAGCCCGGCAAACACCAGCGGGATTTCGAAGCGCGAGGACGCCTGTAGCATCAGGTAGCCGATGCCTTCGTTGGAGGCGACGGTTTCGGAGATGACCGAACCGACGAAGGCGAGCGTGATCGCGATCTTCAGCGACGCGAAGAAGTAAGGCAGCGACCGGGGCAATCCGACCTTGATCAGGATGTCGGTCTTGCGCGCGCCCAGCGACCGCAGCACGTCCTCCAGTTCCGGCTCCAGCGTCGCCAGCCCGGTGGCCACATTGACGGCGATGGGGAAGAAGCTGATCAGGAAGGCGGTGATCACCGCCGGCACGGTGCCGATGCCGAACCAGACCACCAGGACCGGCACCACGGCGACCTTGGGGATCGAGTTGAAGCCGATCAGTACCGGGTAGAGCCCGTTGTAGACCAGCGGGGACGAGCCGACCGCGGCCCCCAGCAGCAACCCGCCGACCACGGCAAAGGCGAAGCCGAGCACCGTGGTGAACAGCGTGTGGCTGGCGTGGTGCCAGATAGGCC
>JANQIU010000116.1 GCA_028281985.1 Alphaproteobacteria bacterium
CTGCCGCCGTTTCGGCATTGCGGCCGCCGCGTTTGCCTGCGTCGGTCTACTGTCGGCCGCGACGGCGGCGCAAGACGCGCCTGCCGCTGCGTCCGGGACGACCATGGAGCTTGGCGCGATTACCCACTTCTCCCAGGGATGGCCCCGCGACCTGATCAGCGGTGCCGACGGGCTGCAGGTGGGCTCGATCCGTGACGGCATCCCGTGGGAACTCGTCGAAACCCGGTTCGGGGTCTACGACTTCAGCGACCCCCGCACGGTGTTCCCCGACTGGCTGGGCGACGCACGGCCGCTGTCGATCACCTTCAATCACACCAACGGGCTCCACGATCAGGGTCACACGCCCTACACGAATGCCGGCCGGCGGGCGGCCGCGCGGTTTGTCGTTGCGGTGCTGGACCGGTTTCCCAACGTTTCCCGGATCGAGGTCGGCAACGAGTTCAACGCCCAGAACTTCGTCAGTGGTCCGATCCGCGACGCGCCTTACGCCGATCGCGCTGCCTACTACGTCGATCTTCTGCTGGCCGTGCAGGAAGCGGTTCAGGCCGAGCATCCGAACGTCACCATCCTGGGCGGGGCGGCGCATTCCGTTCCCGTGGGCTACTTCCGCCAGCTCTTCGAGTTGGGCGCGTTGGCCCATATGGATGGCATCGTCATCCATCCCTACACCTCGGAGCCGGAGCAGGTGGGCGACCATATCGCCATCCTGAACGCGGCGATGGGTGCCGACCGGGTGCCGATCTACGCCACCGAGGTTGGCCAGGAAGTGCCGACCGAGGCGGACGCGGCCGACTATCTGGTCCGCATGGTCGTCGCGCTGGCAGCCGCCGATGTCGCCGCCGTCCAATGGTATGCGCTGGCCGAGCAGCGCTTCTTCCAGAACATGGGGCTGTTGGAGATGGACGGCTCGGTACGGCCGGCTGGGCGGGCGTTCCAAACCATCCAGACCCTCCTGCAATCAACCGGCAACCCGGTCGATGTGAGCCCCGACGCCGTGACCTACGCCTACCGTTTCGGCGACGAGGCCCTGGTGCTGTGGGGTGAACCCCGGACAGTGACCCTGGCGGCCGGCATTGTCGCCCATGATGCGGCCGGCAACGCCGTGGCCACCGATCAGGTCTCCCTTGACCCGCAACGGCCGCTGGTCCTGAGGGGGACGGGCCCCTTGCGGCTTGGGGAGACGGTGGTGCTCGGACCCCAGCCGCTGATCGCCGACAGCTTTCACCAGTTCGACTGGATCAACGAAGCGGGCGGGGTCGACGGTTTCGAAGGCCCCTGGTCGTACTTCGCTTTGAGCGGCAGCGGGGAGCTATCGGCGCTCTACACCCAGGACGGCGGCACGGTGCAGCACGAACCGTGGACCCCGTATCTCGGGCGGCGCGGGTTCCGGCCGCTACAGGCCAGCGCCCGCCAGGTGAACCCCGTCGACTTCGCCAATGGTGCCGATCCGGCCCAGAGATATGCGGTGGTCGAGCGCTATACCGCCGACCAGGCCCGCACCGTCGATATCGAGGGTTCCTGGCGACTGCTGCGCCAATCCGAAGACGGCATCACCCTGAGCATCACGTTGGACGGTCGCGAAGTCTTCAGCGGGCAGTCGCGGGAGGAGATCGTCGTCGATCTTCCCGACCTGGCCCTGGAGGCGGGGTCCACCGTCGACTTCGTGGTCGGCACCAACCAGAACGCCCGCGGCGGCGATCTGACCGAGCGCCGCATCCGGATCTTGGAGAGCGGGTCGTGACCGGGGCTGCCGGCATGCCCGAAGCGGGGGAGGGTGCGACCGGTGAATGAGCTCTCTCGACCGGCGACATCGATGGCCGAACCGGTGGTTGCCGGCCCGGCGCGCCTGGACTGGGTGGATGCTGCCAAGGGTATCGGCATCACCCTGGTTGTCTTCGGTCACGTCATCGGCGGGCTGATCAACTCGACCCTGTCGATCGACGGGCTGCTGTTTCCGCAGATCTTCCTGACGCTGTACGTCTTCCACATGCCCCTGTTCTTTTTCCTGTCGGGCCTGTTCGTCGCCGGCCGGATCGAACGCGGGCCGTTGGGGTTCCTCACGACCATGGTGCGGAGCATCCTCTATCCGTACTTCCTGTGGTCGATTGTGCAGTACAGCGCCATCTTCGCCGCCGGTCAGATGGTCAACGCCCCCGCGACAGGCTACTGGTCGACGATCCTGGCCCTGCCATGGCAGCCGGTTTCGCAGTTCTGGTTCCTCCAGTCGCTGTTCCTCATGCACCTGTTGAGCTTGGTGCTGCTGTCGCGGATCGGCCCGACCGCGCTCCTGCTGGTGGCGCTGGCTTTGAAGGCGGTAGCCGAACTCGATCTGCTGTCCGGGCCGCTGCACGCGACCGCCAGCTTGCTGCCCTACTACGCGATCGGGGTTTTTCTCGGGGTTGCCGGGACCACCGACATGATCGTCCGGCGCCCGGGGTGGGTCAGGCTCGTCCTGCTGCAGGGACTGGCTGCGGGCCTGTTGTTCCTCACGGTCCAGGCGTTGATCCGCGACGCTGCGCCCGGCGTGTTCGACGGCGCGACCGAAGGTATCCGCGGGGCCCAAATCATTGCGGGCGTCTACGACTATCCCGCCATGGCGGCGGCGCTGGCGATGATCGCAGCCGTGCTCGGCGTGTCGGCCACGGCGTCGGGGTGGCTGGGACAGGCGCTGTGTTTCATCGGCCGCCTCGCTTTGCCGATCTTCATCCTGCACGTCCTGTTCCTGGCCGGCCTGCGGATCGCCATGACCGCCATTCTGGGCGTGCAGAACGTGCTGGTTATCCTGCCGTGCATTTTTGCGGCCGGCATGCTGGGGCCGATCGCGACCGTCCTGCTGTTGCGTCGCCTGTCCCTGGCACGCCCGCTCGGGCTCATCTGACAATGCCTGTCATGACGCGTGGCGCGGGCGCGACGGCCCCGGGATTCCCCGGCGGCCGATCGATGAGTTTTTGGGTTGGGGAAGCCGGATGAAAACCATGAAACGCCATCGCAAGATCGTCTTCGTCACCGGCCTGCCCCGGTCGGGTACCACCGTCGTCGGCGACATTCTGGGCGCCGGTCCGCGGGCGATCTCCCTCTACGAGCCGATGAACCCGCAATCGGGCGATGTCCGCTTCAACGAGTTCTTTCCGATCCCCCGAACCGGGCCGTTTCCGGAGCCGGCACTGGACGACTACCTGGTCGACCTCCAGGCATTGCGGCTGCGCCTGCGGCCGGGCGTGTTTCCCCATGAGCGGGGCTTGCGCGCCCTGGCCAAGCGATTGGTGGGTGGCCGGTCCCGGGTTTCGCTGCGCCGCAGCCGGCTGCGTCCGCGGGCCGAGACCCTGATTTGCAAGGACCCGTTCGCCCTGTTCTGCATTCCCGAACTGTTGGCGCGCGATATCCCGGTCGTCTACACCTACCGGCCGCCCGAAGCCATCGCGGCCAGCTTCAAACGGCTTCACTGGACCTATCCGGTGGACCTGATCGCCGAACGGCTTCGCGAGCGGGGCTGGCAGTCGTTGCTGGACGGTGTCCCGGAGGTCCCGCCCCCGGGTGTGAGCCGGGAAGTGTTCTGCGCCGCCTTTCTCTGGTGCGTTTCCAACCGCATGGTGGCGCGGTACCGGGAGCAATCCGATCATCTTGTCTGTGTCTTCACCGGCGATCTGCCGCGCGCCCCGATGCCGGTGTTTGAGGATGTGTTCGCCCGCACCCAGGTTCCCCTGGATCCGCAATCCCGACAGCAGATCCTGCGCCGCTTCGCCGGCAACGGCCCTACGCAGAACGCTGTGCCGAGCGGCCACCCCCACACCCGGAAACGCGACCTGCGGACCGTCAACACCTATTGGAGGCAGGTCCTGACACCGGAGGAGGCGGGTTTCCTGGCGCGGGTCTGCGGCCCGACCCAGGAAGCGGCGGAGCCGGTGCTCGCAGGGCGGATTGCGGTGGCCCAGGCGTCGTGACCTGGGCGCGAACCCGCGCCCCCACATCGTGCCATCCGTGCCCAACTATCGCCCACGACGTCTGGCGCATTGCGCCCAGGGGAGTGCCACGGCCGGTCACGCCGACATCGGTTCGGCGGTGATGAAGGTCGCACACGCGCCCCGCGAAGGGTTCAACCATGACCTTGCCGTCGACCGGCGAACTGCCTCTGCCCCGTGGCCGGGCCACCTATCTGCGCGCCGCGCGACCAGGTGGCCGGCCGGTCATGCTTCTGCATGGGGGCGGCATTGACCGTGCCACCCTGTCGTGGCGCTACCTCTTTCCCGCGCTGGCCGAACGGCGCACAGTCGTCGCACCCAACTGGCCGGGCTGTGGCGGCAGCGCACCGTTTGGTCGGCCCTACACGATCCCGGATCTCGGCCGCTGGCTGATGGACCTGATGGACCAACTGGCCATCGAGAAGGCGGACATGGTCGGTGTTTCGATGGGCGGGGGTGCCGCGCTCTGGACCGCACTCAGGCATCCGGACCGCGTGGGTCGTTTGGTGCCGGTGGGGACCTATGGCATCCAAAGGCATGCGCCTTATCACCCATTTTCCTATCTGGCCGCACGGCTGCCGCTCAACGCCGTCAGCTACGCCGTCCTGCGCAAGAGCCGGCGGGCGACACATCGCGCGCTCGCTGCGATCTTTGCCGACCGGGGAAAGGTCACGGACGACATCGTCGACGAGGTACGGGATGTCCTGACGGATGGGGCGACTGCCAGCTCCTTTACCGGCTTCCAACGCGGCGAGATCGGACCGCGGCGGCTGCGCACCGTCCTGGCGCCGGAGCTTGCAAAGATCGGGCAGCCGACACTCTTCATCCATGGCAGGGCCGATACGCTCGTTCCGCTGGGCGACGTGGAAGCCGCGGCTGCGGCGATGCCCCGGGCGCAGGTAAGGGTGATGGAGGCTGGACACTGGCCGATGCGGGAGTGTCCGGCGGCGTTCAACACGATCGTCGAAGGCTTTCTCGATCCGGGTGATGAACTCCCGGGTCCGCTTCCGGCCCGAAACGAACTGGAGAGCCATGGCAATGTCGGTCCAGGTCCTTAGCGAGAGGCAAGGCGCGACCGGCGATTTCGATCCCCCGCGACGTTCCCGTTATCGGCGACAGGGTCCTGTCGGTCACGCTGCCGCTTGCACGCCATCGGCCACGATCCGCGCGACGGCGTTGCGGCCGCTGTGGATCGCGCCTTCGACATAGCCCCAAAAAAGGTCGTCGACCTCGGCGCCGGCAAACCGGACCCTGCCGCCCCAGGCCGCCAGCCGGGCTATGGCATCGTGGTATCCGCCGGTCCGGACGGTCGCGTTGTAGCCTCCGCCCGACCAGGGATCATCGACCCATACGGCCTCGGCAACGGTCTGCGGGGACAGCACGTCATCGCCGAATGCCCGGCTGAGATGCCGGAGCAGCATCGCCTGCCGCGCCTCTTGGCCCAAGGCCGCCCATTCCCGGGCGACAGCGCCACCCACAAAGGCGGTGAGTCGCGGCGGACTGCCGTCATCCAGGCTTGTATCGACAACGGCCAGGCCGGCGGGGTCGCCGAACACCACCGTGCCGCTCAGGCCGTCCAGCCGCCAGAATGCCGTGCCGAAGACCAAGACGGTCTTGATCGTGTCGCCCGCCACGAACGACGAGAGGATGGCGGCCAGCCGGTCGCTGCCGTCGATGTCGAAGGCGATCCGTTGTGCAACGGGCGGCGGCACGGCGACGACCGCGTAGTCTGCTTCCCACAGGCCCGCTGCGGTCTCCACCGCCACACGATCGTCCGTGACCCCAATGCGCTGGACAGGTGAGGCCAGCCGGGGGGTGTGCCGCAGGTCCGCCGTTAGCCGGTCGACAATCTGCATCATCCCGCCGGGGACCTGGAACTCCAGGTCGTCGCGCTCCGATGCGTAGCGTGAGATCAGGTCCCGTGCCATCTGCGCGTTGATCTCTTCCGGTGGCCTGCCCAGGCATTCCGAATAGTGGGAATAGGCCACCGCTTCCTCTTCCGAGGACAGGAGCAGGGCGCGCAGCGCCGCGGCCAGGCTGTCCCGCGGTGCCGTCGGCTTCTCGACCAGGTGACGCAACCCGCGCCCCGCCTCCCCGACGCTTTCCCACGGCGTCGTCATCCATTGCAGCTTCAAGCGGAGCGCCCGCAGGACTTCACCGACGCTGTCCCAGCGGACGACCTGATCGTCCAGAAGGTCCGAAACCTCGTCGGGCGACATCAGGTCGTCCGCGCGCAGGGTGTCGTCGCCAACGACGCAAAGGTCGATCCCGCTCCGCGGCACCGGCGACAGGCGCAGGCCGGCGCGCCTGGCGAGCGCCAGCACGGCGCGCATGTCGCCGTTGACGATCTGCGCACCCGCGTCGAACACGCCGCCGCCCGGCATCGGCAGCGTTCGGACTCGGCCGCCCAGGCGTGGCTGCGCTTCCAGGATCTGACAGCTCAGGCCCGCTTCTTCCGCGGCTGCGGCGGCTGCGAGCCCCGCCGCGCCGCCGCCAACCACGACGACGTTGACACGTCCCTCGGTCTTCATCATGTCTCCCAAAACTGAGCAGTTGCCCAGTTGAGCATATGCTCAATTCTAGGGCTT
>JANQIU010000293.1 GCA_028281985.1 Alphaproteobacteria bacterium
GTTCAGCGCCAGCAGATTGGTCTGCTCGGCGACGTCATTGATGGCCGCCACCACCTGGTCGATCTGGGAGACCGCAACCTGCAGCTCGTCCATCTTGCCCTGGGCATCGCGGGCGCCGTTCGCCGTCGCCTGAAGCTGGGTGGCAACGCTACCGAGCCTGCTGGTGACCTCGTTGATGGCCGAGCTCAGCTCCTCGGTCGCTGATGCCATGGTCTGGACGTTCCCGGACGCCTGCCCGGCAGCGCTCGTTGCGGTCCCGCTTTGCGCCTCGGTCTCCTCCACGGCCGCCGTCAGCCGGCCGGCGATCGATTGGAGATCCCCCGCCTGCCGGGTTACCTCGCCGACGATGCCGCCGACCTGCTGTTGGAACCGGTCGGCCAGATCCTGCATGGCCTGGCGCTTCTCGGCGACGGACCGTTCCTCCATCTCTTTGCGCTCGCGCTCAAGGCGCACCTTGTCGACGGCATTGTCCTTGAAGATCTGAACGGATTTCGCCATCTCGCCGATTTCGTCGCGGCGACCCGAAGCCGGTACCTCGACGTCAAGGTCGCCGGCCGAAAGGCGATCCATGGCCGAGGTCATGGCGTTGAGGGGCCGGGAGACGCTGCGGATCACCATGAGGATCATCAGCACCGCCGCCACCAGCGCGACGGAAAGCAAACCCAGGATCGCCAGCGTGGCCTGGGCAACCGACGCTGCCGCCAGTTCATCGGCCGCGTCGCTGACCGCGTCGGCGACATCTGCGATCTGGTCGAGCTCGTCGGCGACCAGATCCGCCAAGTCCTCCAGTTCCGACAGGACGACATGGAGCGAACGGCCCGCCTCCACCATCTGGCGATGGGCCTCGAACAGTTGGTCGGCGCCCGTTGCCGCTGCGTACAGCGTGTCGAACTGGCCCTGCAACCGTTCCAGCACGCTCCGGTCGGCATCGGTTTCGGCAAACCGGGTCAGCGTATCGAGTTCCGGCGCGACGGCAGCGCTGATGGCATCGAACTCCATCCGGCTGGCTTCCAGTTCAGCGGCACTGTACCCGGCCAGGTATTCGCCAGCCGTATCCTGCATCTCGATGACCAGCCGCTGCAGGGTCAGAGAGGCGCGAACCATCGGGTAGTCGCGTTCGAACAGCTCGCCCAGCACCGCGTTCACCTCGGCCGCCGTAGCGCCATCGGCTTGCAACCTGTCGCCTTCCTCTTCCGCGGCTGCCATCTCCACTTCGTTGGTTTGCGCCAGTTCACCCAATAGCGCATTGAGGTCCGATCCTGCCGCGTCGAAGGCCTCCAGTTGCTGGTGCGCCGAAAGATCGGCCGCCAGATAGGCATGACGAAGCCGCACGAGTTCCCGCTGCCGAAGAACCAGCTCTTCCTGCGCGGTGCCGGCCGTATCGAGATGCGCGACCATTGCCGGATCCCGTACAAGCTGACGCAGTTCGTCTTCGGCCGTTTCGTAGCCTTCCATGAGCGCCTCGAACTCGTCAGCAAACCCATCGATTTCGGCCGCGGCGGTCGACGCGCTCAGCTCCTCGGCGACCTTAACCGCCTCCCAAAGACCCATCACAAGATCATCGGAGGTTTCCACCGTCGGGGCGGACGTATCCGTAATGTTGTTGAGCGTCCGGTTGATGCCTTCGATAGACAACCAGCCGACGACCCCGATGACGGCCGCCAGCGCGGCAAGACTAACGAGCCCGGTAATCAACCGGCCTTTCAGGCTCAACGATGGCATGGGGGAAATTCCTTTATTGGTAGGCTACTGGAAGCAGCTCTATGAGTATTTTCGTTAATTTCCTGCTAAAGACCCTATGTCTTGCACGGGTAAAGGAGTTGACGACTCTGTTTTTATTAGGAACCTCGAATAGAGTTTCGGTCATCTTCGATAGTCTTGCCTGGAGAGTTCTACTCGCAATCAAATCTTCTGTGCGCAGCTTTCGCGAGAAACCTAACCGCGGTGAGTTCGCCCTCGATCGGGGAGATCCTACGAGCAGGCCGCTTTTGACAGAGCTTTGACCGCGTTTTTGACACCTGCTTGATCGCGCGACCCTACCGTGGCGATCCGGTGACATCCGGATACGCGCCCGGCCCTGACGGATCGGCGCATTGCACTTTCGCTACTGCGACAAAGCGCCGCAGATCGAGGCTAGTCCGGTGCCGGCTTCCGATCGCCATCGGATTGTCCGGGCGGGGCAGATCAGGAGATACGCCATGACCCTGGTTCCGGCCTTAGGGGACCCATGCCCCATCGGCTTTTCGGCGGCCGTCCGCGCGAACGGCCGCATCTTCTTTGCCATTTACTCTCGGCCACCGGACGGGGACGACACCGCCGAGCGGGCGGCGATCGCCTGGCGAAAGAACCTTTTGGGACAAGGTGTCGCCTCGGCCAAGGACCTGTTCATCCTGCGCGCCGTGACCTTCGAGCGGGATTTCAAGCTCGCCTGGGCGCATGTCGCAGCAACCGCCAGAACCCGGGCGATGGAAGTTGGCGGTGGACAGGTCTTCGGCCGCGCCGCCGGTAAAGCGGACGACAAGGACGGGCCCGTGTTCCTGGGATCGCCCGATGCCGTCGATGGGCAAAGTGTGCGGGCCGAAGACATCGCCCGGCTGGAACGCCTGCCGTGGTCCCCTGACGGGTTTCTGATCCTGTCGGGCCGACGGTCGTTCCCAGGCGAATGGGGCCGTCGCCACGACGCTCCAGCCGGCACCGGGGACGCCCACTGAATCATCCCGCGGTCGGCGGCCGTTGTCCGAATCCAGGCAAGGCAGGCTGGGCATGGGATCGGCGACGGGAAAGGTCGGCCGGGGGCCTTGCTAGCCGGTGACCGTATTGGCTATGTGCTCGGCCCGGGACGGGCGGCCGGCGCTAGTGAAGCGGAACCGGCGTGCAGGACCGGAAGGGCTACCGGTGCGGCAACATCCCGACCCGACGACGGGGATGCGCGGGAGATCGTGGGGATGAGGGTAAGTGGGCCGGCTGTCTGGAAGGGCATGGCCTTCGCCGGACTGTTCATCGGATTGCTGGTCCTCATGGTCGGCGCCGGCGTCTATTTCGTGCGCAGCAACTGGATCGCCGAGGCGGAACGCGTTTCCGGCGAGGTGGTGGCGCTGGAGCCGCGGCGACTCGGCTTCTCGCCCACGGTGGAGTTCTGGCCGACCGACGCCGACCTGGCGGTCCAGTTCACGCCCAGCTGGTCTAACAATCCGCCGGCCTACGATATCGGCGATGCGGTGCCGGTGCTGTTCCAGGCGGCCGATCCTTCAGGCGCCGTGATCGACAGCCATATCGGGCTCTGGTGGCCGGCCTATGCGCTGGGCGGGTTCGGCATTCTGTTCTGCGTCCTGGGCATCGCCGCCCGGGTGGTGGCGTTCGTCATCTCCCGCCCGTTGCGCTGACCACCGACCCACCGACTTCAGGTCAGTCGAATGCGTTGAGCGCCCGGGCGATGATGTAGGTGCCCAGGACCAGCAGCGCGATGAAGAACACCTTCTTGAAGCGCTGTTCCGACAGGCGCTGGCGGATCCGTTGGCCCAGCACCATCCCCAACAGGGCGGGCGCCACCGCCGCCGCGGACAAGGCGCCCAATTCCAGCGTCAGGAACCGGCTGCCCTGCAGGGCGACGGCGAGCGCCACGGTGGACACCGTGAACAGCATGCCCATGGCCTGGATCAGCATGTCCCGGGGCAGCCCGATGGCCTGCAGGAACATCACGCCGGGGACCACGAACGAGCCGGTCATGCCCGTGAGCACGCCGTTGGCGGTGCCGATCAGCGGCCCGGCCCAGACTTCCTGCCGGCTGTTCAGCGACAGCCGCACACCGCTCAGGTTGACCACCGCATAGACCACGAGCAGCAGCCCCAGCAGCGCCGACAGCAGCGACAGGTTCACGCGCGTCAGCGCCGTCGCCCCCAGCCAGACGGTGACCGTCGCCATCAGCAGGAACGGCCAGATTCGACGCAGAATGGCCAGCCCGTTGCCGCCGACCATCGCCTGCCAGACATTGGTGACGAAGGACGGCACCAGCAGCAGCGCCATCGCCTGCGGCAGCCCCAGCGCCACCGTCATCAACGCCAGGCTGACCGTGGGCAGCCCCAACCCGATCACGCCTTTGACGGTACCGGCCAGCAGAAAGGTGGCAAAGATGGTCAGCAGGATGAGCGGATCGGTCATGGGCCGAGCTTAACCCGTATGACGTCCCGACGGTAGAGCGGTCGGGTGCGCACCTCTACTCCACGATCATCGCCTCCAGCGTCTCCACCCGGTCCGCTTCCGCGACCGGCTTGTCCCAGCGGATGCGGTGGATGCGCGGGAAACGCATCGCCAGGCCGCTTTTGTGGCGGGTGGAGCGGTGGACGCTGTCGAAGGCGACTTCCAGCACCAGCCCCGGCGTGACTTCGCGCACCGGGCCGAAGCGATTGGTTGTGTGGTTGCGCACCCAGCGGTCGAGCTGCTGCAGTTCCTCGTCGGTGAAGCCGAAATAGGCCTTGCCCACCGGCACCAGCGCCGCGCCGTCCAGGTCGTGGCGCCAGGCGCCGAAAGTGTAGTCGGAGTAGTAGGAGCTGCGCTTGCCGTGGCCGCGCTGGGCGTACATCAGGACGGTGTCCAGGGTCAGCGGCCCGCGCTTCCATTTGTACCACGGGCCTTTCGGCCGGCCGGCGACATAGGCGCTGTCTCGTCGCTTAAGCATCAGGCCTTCGATCGCCGCCTCGCGACTGCCGCCGCGCAGATCGGCCAGCCCGTCCCAGCCGGAAAAGGCCACCAGCGGCGACAAGTCCATGTTGGCCGGCCGCACCCGGTCGAACCACGCCTCCAACCGTGCCCGCCGGGCATCGAACGGTAGCGCCCGGACATCGTCGCCGCCGTCGATCAGCAGGTCGTAGAGGCGGACCCAGGCGGGGTGGTCGGCCAGCATCTTCGCCGTCACCCGCTTGCGGTTCAGCCGTTGCTGCAGGTGGTTGAACGGGGCGACCACGCCGTCGCGGACCACCAGCAGCTCGCCGTCCAGCACCGCGTCGAAGGCCATCGCCTCGGCGATCTCGGGGAAGGCCTGGGTGACCTCGTCACCGGTGCGGCTGTAGATCCGCCGGTCGCTGCCACGGGCGGTGAGCTGCACCCGGATGCCGTCCCATTTCCATTCCGCGGCGTAGGCCGAAATGTCGAAGCTGCCGATCTCGTCGTCTTCCAGGGGATGGGCCAGCATCACCGGGCGGAAGACGGCGCCGGCTTCGATATCCGGGCGGGGGCCGCGACCCTCCAGCCAGGCGAACAGATCGGCGTAGGGCGGGCGCAGGCCGTGCCAGACCTCCTCGATCTCCGCCACCGGCGTGCCCGACCAGTCGGCCAGCGCCGTCTTGGCCAGCCGGGCGGAGACACCGACGCGCAGCCCCCCGGTGATCAGCTTCAGCAGGGCGAAGCGGCCGCCGGCATCCAGCCCGTCCAGCCAGCGGGCCAGCAGGCCCGGCACCTCGCTGCGGCCGGCGGCCTGCAGTTGCTCCACCACCTCGGACAAGGCCGGTGCGGGGCCTTCGGCGCCGTCCCCGGGCCACATCAGCGATACCGTCTCCGCCAGATCGCCGACGAAGTCGTACGAAAGGGCGAACAGCTCCGGACCCAGCCGCTCCTGGGCCAGGCCGCGGATCATCCCGGCCTTTGCGGTCGGGAAGGCAAGCCCATCGGTCAGCGCCGCCAGCGCCCAGCCCCGGTCCGGATCCGGCGTATGCGCAGCGTAATCGGCGATCAGCCGCAGCTTGCCGTTGCGCGACGGCGTGAACACCAGGCGTTCCATCAAACGGGCAAAGGCCTGCATCAATTGGCCCGGACCATTGCGGTCGATCGCCGGCGTTCCCTTCCCCTCGATAGGGGAGGGCCGGGGTGGGGGCGATGGTGCCGGTCAGGACCGGCGGGTTCACGCCCTCCCAACCCTCCCCCATCGAGGGGGAGGGCTCTCAGTAAACGCGGGCGCGGCACGCTACTCGGCATCGTCCTCCTCCCGCCCCACCAGGTTGAGCGCCCGGGCGCGGCGGCCCTGGCTTGCGGCGGCGATGACCAGCGCCTCCTCCCGGCCATGGGTGACCCAGACCTCCGGCGCGTCCACATCCGCCATGGTGGCCAGCAGTTCGTCCCAGTCGGCATGGTCGCTGATGATCAGCGGCAGCTCGACGCCGCGTTGCCTGGCGCGCTGCCGAACCCGCATCCAGCCCGAGGCCATGGCCACCACCGGATCGGGCAGCCGGCGCGACCAGCGGTCGGCGATGGCCGAGGGGGGCGCCAGGACGACGGCGCCCTGCAGATCGGCCTTCGCCGCACCGGTCGCCGGCACCAGCGGCCCCAGATCGACCCCGTGCCGTTGGTACAGGTCGCACAGATTGACCAGGCCGCCATGCAGGAAGATCGGTTCGGCATAGCCGGCGGCGCGCAGCTCCGCGATCATCCGCTGGGCCTTGCCCAGGGCATAGGCGCCGATGACATGCGCCCGCTCCGGGAACAGGGTCAGCGACTCCAGCACCTTGGCCACCTCCCCGGCCGCCGGGGGGTGGCGGAACACCGGCAGGCCGAAGGTGGCCTCGGTGACGAACACGTCGCAGGGCACCGGTTCGAACGGCCGGCAGGTGGGATCGGGCCGGCGCTTGTAGTCGCCGGAGACCACGACCCGGCTGCCGCGATAGTCCATCACCACCTGCGCGCTGCCCAGCACGTGGCCGGCGGGCATCAGACGCACGTCGACCTCGCCGATCCGCACCGTCTCGCCATAGGCCAGCGGCTGCTGCCGGCGCCCGGCATCGCCGCGGTAGCGGGCGCGCATGATCGCCAGGGTTTCCGGGGTGGCCAGGACCGCGTCGTGGCCCGGCCGGGCATGGTCGCCATGGCCATGGGTCACCACGGCCCAGCCCACCGCGCGGCCGGGATCGACATGGAAGCCGCCCGGCTCGACGAAGATCCCCGCCGGCTCGACCCGGATCCAGCTTGACGGTTTCGGCGCAGCAACGGGCATGCCGGCAATATGGGGCGACGCGGCTCCTCCAGCCACCACTTGTTCGGGGACAGTTTACTTAACTTTCAGAGTTCAGTAAACTGTCCCCGAACCTCGCCCTTGCGCGGGGCAGGATGCTTCGATCTTGTACCGTATCCGTCCCGTTCCGGAGCCCGGTTCCGTGATCCAGCCGATACCCGTCGCCTGTTTCGGTGCCGCCCATACCGACATCAAGGCCCAGGCGAAGGCCAAGGTCGTCATGGGGTCGTCGAACCCGGCGCATGTGCTGCGCAGCCCCGGCGGCGTGGCCCGCAATGTGGCGGAGTCCCTGGGTCGCCTGGCGATCCCCACGGCGCTGGCCGGCCGCGTCGGCGACGATGCCGACGGCCACCGGCTGGCCGGCGAGCTGGCCATGCTGGGCGTCGACACCACGTGGCTCGCGCGGGTGCCCGGCGCGGCGACCGGCAGCTACTCGGCGTTTCTCGACTTGGCCGGCGGTCTGGTGCTGGCGATGGTCGATTCGGAGCTGACCGACTCCCTGATCCCGGCGGAGCTGATGCCCGCGGCCGGCGGCCTGGACGACCGGCCGCTGTGGTTCGTCGATGCCAACCTGCCCGAACCGGTGCTGGCGGCCCTGGCCGAGCGTGCCCCCGCCGGCACCCGGCTGGCCGCCGACGCCGTATCGGTGGCCAAGGCGCCACGCCTCACCGCCATTCTGCCCAGACTCGACCTGCTGTTCGCCAATCGCGACGAGGTCAGCGTGCTGGCGCTGGCCATCGGCTCGCGGGCCGATGCCGGGCCGGAAACCGCGGCGCGGTCCCTGTCCGCCGCCGGCGCCAAGGCCGTGGTGATCGGCCTGGGCAACCAGGGCGTGCTGCTGTGCGACGGCGGGCCCTGCCTGGTGATCCCGCCGCTGCCGGCCAAGGTGCGCGAGGTGACCGGCGCCGGAGACGGGCTGATCGCCGGCACCCTGTTCGGCCTGGCCTGGGGCGAGCCGCTGGTCACCGCCGTCGGCTATGGCCTGGCCGCCGCGGCCATTGCCCTGGAAAGCGACGGCGCGGTGGATGCCGGCCTGACGCCAACGGCCTTGCGCGCCCGCGCCGCGGCGACAAAGCTGTCGGCATGACCGTCCCCCACACTGTTACCGGACCGTTGAGCACCAGATCCTTGGCCGTCAAACCGATCGTCGCCGAACCGATCGCCGCCGCCATCGCCGCCAACCGGCCAGTGGTGGCGCTGGAATCGACCATCATCGCCCATGGCCTGCCGCATCCCCGCAATCTGGAGACCGCCCGGGCGCTGGAAGCCGCGGTGCGCGAGGCCGGGGCCGAACCGGCCACCATCGCCGTATTGGACGGCACCATCCGGGTCGGGCTGACCGATGCCGACCTGGACCGTCTGGCCGACCCGGCGGCCGATCTGGCGAAGATCAGCCGCGCCGACCTGCCGGTGGTGCTGGCCCGCGGCGGCAGCGGCGCGACCACCGTGGCGGCGACCATGATCGGCGCGCATCTGGCCGGCATCGGCGTGTTCGCCACCGGCGGGCTGGGCGGCGTGCACCGCGGCGCCGAGCACAGCTTCGACATCTCCGCCGACCTGCAGGAACTGGCCCGCACGCCGGTGGCGGTGGTCTGCGCCGGGGCCAAGGCGATCCTGGACCTGCCGAAAACGCTGGAGGTGCTGGAGACGCTGGGCGTGCCGGTCATCGGCTACGGCACCGACACGCTGCCCGCCTTCACCGTTCACTCCAGCGGCCTGCCGCTGACCCTGCGGGCCGACACGCCCGGCGAGGTCGCCGCCGCCATCACCGCCCAGCGCAGCCTGGGCTATCCCGGCGGCGCGGTGATCGCCAACCCGATCCGGCCCGCGGCCGCCCTGGACCCTGCCCTGGTCGAACGGGTGATCGGCGAAGGCCTGGCCGCGGCGGATGCGCAGGGCATCCAGGGCAAGGCGGTGCCCCCGTTCCTGTTGGCCCATATGGTCGAGGCGACCGGCGGCGCCAGCCTGGACGCCAGCACCAGGGCGATGTTGGCGTCCAG
>JANQIU010000306.1 GCA_028281985.1 Alphaproteobacteria bacterium
AACGCGGCGGCGCTGCACCTCTACTTCACCTGGCTGAACCAGGGGCACCGGCTGGTGGCGACCGCCGGGTCGGATGCGCACGGCGCCTATCCCGCCGACGCCTGCCTCGGCACCAACGTCGTCTTCGCCCCGGATCTGGAGGAAGCGGCGATCCTGGCCGCCATCGCCCGCGGCCATCTCTACCTTACCGCCGGCCCCGGCCTGATCCTGACCGCCCGCACGGACGCGGCCGACGTGGGTATGGGAGGCGCTGCCCACGACCCCAGTGAGGTGCGCGTCACCTGGTCCGACGTTGCGGAGGGGGGGCGCCTGCGGTTCCTTGGCGCCGGACCTGACGGAGCGCGGGTGCTGACGGCGCACGACGTCATGGGTGCCGGTTCGGTCACCATCGCTCCTGCGGTTGCGCAGGGAGGACCCTGGATCGCCGCGGATCTTCGTGACGGCTCCGGCAATCTGATGGCCCTGACCAACCCGATCTTCTGCACCTGGTGACGGCGGACAGGCCGCCGGCATCGCGATCCGCCGGGTGACGCCGACCGCCCGCAGAAAGTCCCCGTCGTGGCTGGCGACCAGCAGGGCGCCGTCGTAGTCGCGCAACGCGGACTCCACGGCGGCGATGGAATCCAGATCCAGGTGGTTGGTGGGTTCGTCGAGGATCAGCAGGCCGGGCGGGGTCCGGCCGCCGAGGACGACGGCCAGGCCGGCGCGCAGTGTCTCCCCGCCGCTCAGGCTGCCGACCGGCTGCAACGCGGCCTCGGCGCGGAACCGGAACCGGGCCAGGGCGGCACGACAGGCATTGACGGTGTCGTCGGGACGCAGGCGGCGGAAGTTGTCCAGGATCGGTTGTGCGGGGTCGAGAAGCGACACCCGCTGGTCCAGCAGGGCCGAAGTTACCGGCCTGTGGACGGCTCCGGTCGTCGGCGCGGTTTCGCCCGCAGCGAGGCGCAGCAGCGTCGTCTTGCCCGATCCGTTCGGCCCGGTCACAGCGATCCGTTCCGGCCCGACGATCGAGAACGAGACCCCTTCCAGAACCGGTGCGCCGTCCGGGGCGGCCCAGCCGGCCGCGTCGAACGTCAGGACGTGTCGGCCGGCCGGCAGGCCCGTGCTCGGCAAGTGGAATCGCAGGGGGTCCAGCACGTCGATCTTGGCGCGTGCTTCCGCGACCGTCTTCCGGGCGTCTTCGCGAAGGCGCATCTCGACGGCCCGCTGCTGGCCGAGGCTTTGTTCGCTGCGCGCCTTCTGCGCATCGAGGATCAGCTTGCTCTGGCTGCCGCTGCGTCGCAGGCGGCGGCCGGCCGCGTCATGCCTGGCCTTGCGCTCGCGGCTGCGCTGGATGTCGCGGTCGGCCTGTTTCAAGGCGCGTTCGGCAGTGGCCAGCGAACGATGGGCCGCCGCCCGCTCCGCATCCCGCCGTTCGGCATAGAGGTCCCAATTGCCGCCGGTGACCGTCGCGCCCCGCGGCGACAGTTCGACGATGCGGTCCATCCGGCGCAGCAGGGCCCGGTCGTGGCTGACCACCACGGCGCCGCCCTGCCAGTCGGACAGGAGGTCGGCGACGGCGGCGCAGCCGTCGTGGTCCAGATTGTTGGTGGGCTCGTCTAGCAGGATCATGTCCGGCCGGTCGATCAGCAGGGTGGCCAGGGCGAGGCGGGTGACCCGACCGCCGCTCAGCCCGCCGATCGGGCGTTCAAGATCGAGCCCGGTCAGGCCGACCGCGTCCAGGGCTTCCGCAAGGCGGCCTTCGAGCGTCCAGTCCGCCCGTTCCAGGTCTTCTGCGTTGGCCATCCCCGACTCCAGGCGCTGCAGGACCGCCAACGGCGCGGCGACACCCAGCCGGTCCGCCACCGTGATCTGCCCCGGGATCTGGACCTGTTGCCGCAAGACACCGATGCGGCCGCGCCGAACGACCCGGCCGGCCGATGGCGCCTGCGAGCCGTCGATCAGGCGCAGGAGGGTGGTCTTGCCGACACCATTTCGGCCGACCAGGCCGGTGCGCTCGGCGGCGAAGGAAAGGTCGAGTTCGGGGAAGAGCGGCTCGCCGTCAGGGGTGGTGTAGGTGACGGCCTGCAGTTGGACGAACGGAGACATGGCAACCTTGCGATGAACGGATCCGTCGGGTGACGTCGATGCGATCCATCGCGCTGTTCATGGTTGCCTCCGGTCGAGTTGGATGCGGTCTCTTACCGCATCGCGCCGCACCTGTCAGCCATCGAAGTGCCCGCACAATCCAAGCCCTTCCCCAGATACGGGGAAGGGCTTGTGCAGGCAGATGGCCGTGGGGCCGTCGTTACTGCGCGGCGACGGCGTAGGGCGGCGGCAGGTCCTGGGCGGCGCTGTCCTCACCGGCCTGATCCAGGCGCCGGAAGAAGATCGTCGCGGTACCGATCTCGAAGCCCCATTTGGTGATGGTGGCCCGGTTGATCATGACGTCCTCGTCCTGCAGCAGCATCCAGTCGTCGAAATGTACCCGCCAGGTGCTGTCGCCGACCTTCAGGTCGAAGTCGTAGGTCCAGTTCAGCACATTGCCGTAGCTGGCGCCGTGTGCCGTCCCGATGACGCCATCGGCCTGCCCGGTGTAGGTGTGCTCGCCGGTCCGCTCCACCACCCAGATCCGCCGCTCGGTCTCGCCGTCGGAATAGGTGAAGTCTTCGACCAGTGTCAGCTTATCGCCATCCCAGGTGCCGTCGATGTCGACGACGAACTGGCGTCGTACGCGGCCGAACCGGTCCTCGAACAGACCCCAGGCACGGGTCCGGCCCTCAAAGTACTCTTCCAAGACAAACCGTGGTTCCGCTCCGGCGAAGTCCTCAGCTTTCATACCCCCGCATCCTGTCAGTAGTAGAACCGCCACCAAAACAACCGAGTGCGCCCAGCACCGCATAACGGCGATCCTTTTGTTACCCTTTACCCGGCCAGATCGGCCTTGTGATCGATCTGCCGCCGGGTCTCCGCATGGCGCTCCGCCGTAATGGGGAACGCCCACATCAATACGATGGCAGCCAGCTTGAAGATCACTGGCGCCAGCGCATAAAGCGCTGAAAGGGCAAGCAATGCCGACGATGTGTTGGTTTCGAGGGATTGGTCGAAGCCGGCGAGGTCCAACAACGGGAAGCTGATGCCGACGGCCAGGGCCAGCGCCAGCTTGGTGGCCATGCCCCACAGCGCGAAGAACAGGCCGGCCCGTTGGGCGCCAGTGCGGATGGTGTCTTCGTCGATCACATCCGCCTGGATGGACGGCGGCAGGGCGACGTCCGCGCCGACGGCGAGGCCGGTAGCAATACAGACGAAGATGAACCAGCCGACATCGCCTGGGCCGAGCAGGGGCACCCAGACGAACACGGCACAGGCCCAGATCATCGCCCCGGCCCAGACCCGATGCTTGCTGCCCCAGCGTCGCGAAAGCCGGTACCACAGCGGCACCGAGAGGGTGCCCGCGGCGAAGTACAGCAGCAGGAGCGGGACCACCAGGTTCGGCGTGCGCAGCACATGGGTGACGAACCAGATGAACAGGGTTGCCGGCAGCCCGTTGGCGATGCCGTTCAGCAGGTAGGAGATGATCAGGATGCGGAACGGCCGGTTGCGGCGCAGCGCCCACAGGCCTTCGCCCCAGCGCATGCTGCGCCACAGCCGCACCGGCGGTTCCGGCGTCATCGAGAGCATCACCAGGATGCCGATCGGCAGCAGGATGGCGACGGTCAGGGCCACCGCCCGCAGGGCATCGCCGGCCTGCGCCTTGAAGTCCGTGTAGCCCAGAACTAGTGGGATCAGCAGGGCCAGGACGGTGCCGCACAGCAGGAAGCTCTCGCGGAACGCGGTGATCCGGCTGCGCTCATGGTAGTCGACCGACAGTTCCGCGCCCCAGGCGTTCATCGGCAGCATGATCATCGTCCAGCCGGTATAGAGCAGGAAGCTCCAGACCAGCAGGTGCCAGGCGCCTGCGTCCGCCGTCGGGACGAACAGGAACCAGACCGCAACCACGACGATCGGGGTCCCGATGACCAGCCAGGGCCGCCGGCGGCCCCAGCGGGTCTGCACGGTATCGCTCAACTGCCCGATGATCGGGTCGCTGAACATGTCCCACAGCCGGGCCATGAGAAGCACAAGGCCGACCACCGAAAGGCTGACGCCCACGCTTTCGGCGTAGAAGGTCGGCAGGAAGATGAATGCCGGCAGGATCAGCGTCGCGAGCGGCAGCGACGGCAGGCCGTAGGCCAGAAGAGAAGCGGTGGAGAGCCGTTGGGGCGGGGCCATGACCCGGTTCGAGGCGACGGGCGGGTCAGGCGCGGGACA
>JANQIU010000325.1 GCA_028281985.1 Alphaproteobacteria bacterium
AACGCGGCCAGTTCGCGGATCATCGCCAGCAGCTTTGGCGCGTCCGTCGGCTCGGCCATGCGCACCCGCACGCGTGCCCCCGACCGGGCGGTATCCTCCAAACCCGTGGTGTCCCGGCGCGTCCGGTTCAGGCAGCTTCTGCCGCCACCTGGCGGCGTACCAAGGCCTCGAAATCCGTCATCAGGGTTTCGGTGACGGCGCCCGGGGTGAACCGGTAGTCGTCGATGGATCCGACCGGCGTCACCTCGGCCGCCGTTCCGGTGACGAACACCTCGTCGGCCCGGGCAAACTCTTCCGGCCGGATGGCCCGCTCGATCACGTCTATGCCGCGGTCCTTGGCCAGGCCGATCACCGCCTGCCGGGTGATGCCGTCCAGGAAGCAGTCGGGCGTCGGCGTGTGCAGCCGGCCCTCGATCACCAGGAAGATGTTGGCGCCGGTGGCTTCCGCCACCAGGCCGCGCCAGTCCAGCATCAGGGCGTCGTGGTAACCGGCACCCTCGGCGGCGTGCTTGCTCATCGTGCAGATCATGTACAGCCCGGCCGCTTTGGCATGGACCGGCGCGGTTTCCGGGGCCGGCCGGCGCCAGTCCGAGGTGACCAGGCGGATCCCGCGCTGCCGCGCCTCGGGATCGAAGTAGCTGGGCCATTGCCAGGTGGCGATCGCCACGTTGATCCGGTTCTGCTGGGCTGAGATGCCCATCATCTCAGAGCCGCGCCAGGCCACCGGCCGGACATAGCCGTCGCCGATGCGATTGGCGGCGACCACGGCCCGCGTCGCCTCGTCGATTTCCGCCACCGTGTACGGCAATTCGAAGCCCAGGATGCGGGCGCTGTCCACAAGCCGTTGGGAATGCTCGGTCAGCTTGAAGACCGATCCGTTGTAAACCCGTTCCCCTTCGAATACACAACTTGCGTAATGCAAACCGTGACTGAGGACATGCAGGGTCGTGTCGCGCCAGGGCACCATCGCCCCATCGCGCCAGATCACGCCGTCCCGATCGTCGAATGCAAGATTGTTCATGATTCCGCTTGCCTCAGGGTCTTTCGTATCAACCACGCCTATCCGAGGTGTAACATCTGCCCGCCAATTATGTCAATATGGCTGACGTAAAATCTCCGGTGAATCCACTCTTCCTGCGCGAGGAAGACCTTCGCCAGGCGATCGAACTGCTGTTCTACGCCTATCGGGACTTCACGGCCGAACCGGATGCGATCCTGGCCGAGCTGGGGCTGGGCCGCGCCCATCATCGGGTGATCTACTTCGTCGGCCGGCATCCCCGGATGACGGTCAGCGAACTGCTCCGCATCCTGCGGATCACCAAGCAGAGCCTGAGCCGGGTGCTGGGCGACCTGGTGCGCCAGGGCTTCGTCGCCCAGCATCAGGGCACGCGCGACCGCCGCCAGCGGCTGCTGGAGCTGACCGACAAGGGCCGGGACATGGAGCGGCGGCTGTCCGAGACCCAGCGCCAGCGGATCGCCCGCGCCTATCGCAGCGCCGGCGCCGAAGCGGTGGAGGGCTTCCGCAAGGTGATGATCGGCATCATCGACGAGGGTAACCGGAAGCAGGTGCTGACCGACTGGGGTGAGCGGCCCCCGCCGGCCCGCCCCAATCCTCTGCCATAGGACCTGACGCGCTCCCCGATATCTCGCATGGGGGAATCCCGGCGGCCAATCTGCTAAGATGCTCGGACAGATGACGCAGGAACATCCGCATATCCTCGTGGTCGACGATGACAACCGGCTGCGCGAGCTGTTGCGGCGCTATCTGTCCGACAACGGCTTCCGGGTGACTACGGCCGAAGATGCCGCTGCCGCGCGGGCGATGCTGGCCTCGCTGGCTTTCGACACCATCATTCTGGACGTGATGATGCCAGGCGAAAGCGGGCTGGATCTGGTCGCCAATCTGCGCCAGGAATCCGACACGCCGGTACTGATGCTGACCGCCTTGGGCGACGCCTCCGACCGCGTGACGGGATTGGAGCTGGGCGCCGACGACTATCTGTCGAAACCCTTCGCGCCCCGCGAGTTGCTGCTACGGCTGAACAATGTGCTGCGCCGGGCGCCGGCACCGGCCACCGACATCGCCCCGGTGCGCATGGGCGAGGTGATGTTCGACCCGGGCCGGGCCGAGCTGCGGCGGGGCGGCGAACGCATTCACCTGACGACGGCCGAGGCCAAGCTGCTGTCCGTACTGGCCGCCAATCTGGGCAGCACGCTGACCCGTGACGATTTGACGGAACGGTCGCAGATCAACGGCGGCAGCCGAACCGTGGACGTGCAAGTGACGCGCCTGCGCCGCAAGATCGAGCCGGACCCGCGACAGCCGCGCTACCTCCAGACGGTCCGCGGCGAAGGCTACGTGCTGCGGAGCGATAGCGGATGACGCTTGCCCAACCCGGCCTGCCGGCCCGGCGCCGCGATCGCTGGCGGGGCCGGATCACCGACGACCCCAGGGCGGGGTTGAAGCGGTACCTGCCGCGGACGCTGTTCGCGCGGTCGCTGATGATCGTCCTGACGCCGATGCTGTTGGCGCTCGGAACAGCCACCTTCTACTTCTACGATCGACATTGGGATTCGCTGACCAGCCGACTGGCCACAGGCGTCGCCGGCGAGGTGTCGCTGATGGTCGAGGAGTATGTGAGCAACCCCGACCCGGCCGCGCGCGCCGCACTGTTCGACCAGGCCGAGCGCAATCTGCAGATGATCATCACCAAGGATGTCGGCCGCCGGCTCGGACCGCAGCGCGAGCCGAACTGGCAGGAACCCTTGCGCTTTCGGCTGTTCGATGCGCTGCGCGACCGGGTGCAGCGGCCGTTCGCCGTGGATGCGATCTTCCAGGATCAGTGGACCATGATCACCGTGGAGGTGTCGGACGGCGCCCTGACCTTCCTGGTCCCGCACCAGCGGCTGTTCACCAGCACGGGACGGATCTTCGTCTACGGTCTGTTTGGGGTCACCATCGGCCTGTTCGCGGTCGCGATCATCTTCCTGCGCAACCAGATCCGGCCGATCCGGCGACTGGCCCTGGCCGCGGACGGCTTCGGCAAGGGGCATGACGTGGCGGACTTCCGGGTCGAAGGGGCGGCGGAGGTGCGCCAGGCGGCCCGGGCCTTCCTGGTGATGCGCGAGCGTATTCGCCGGCAGATCGCCCAGCGGACCGAGATGCTGGCCGGCGTCTCCCACGACCTTCGTACGCCGCTGACCCGCATGCGGCTGCAACTGGAGCTGATGGGCGACGCGCCAGGGGCCGCGGAGATGGTCACCGACATCGCCGATATGGAGCGGATGATCGAGGGCTACCTGGACTTCGCCCGGGGCGCGGGCAACGAGGCGGCGGTGCGGACCAGTCTGGCGGCGTTGGTTCGGGAGGCCGTGGGCAAGGCCAACCGAACCGGAACCGACGGGCCGTTTGTCGACTATGCCGGCCCCGACGACCTGACCGCCACCGTCCGGCCGATGGCCATCGACCGCTGCCTGGGCAACCTGCTGTCGAATGCCGGTCGCCACGCCACACGCGTTCGGGTGACTTTGCGCCGCGACGACACGGTGGCGGAAATTCTGGTCGACGATGACGGCCCCGGTATCCCGGAGAACCAGAGATCTGCCGTGTTCAGGCCGTTCTACCGGCTGGACGCGTCGCGCAACCTTGATACCGGCGGCGCCGGGCTGGGCCTGACCATCGCCCGTGATGTTGCCCGGGGCCATGGCGGCGACCTGCGCCTGGAAACCGCGCCCCAGGGCGGGCTGCGGTGCCGGCTGCGCATTCCCCTGTGAGACCGACCTTCCGGCGGGCACCGGCTGGCTGCACGTCCGCCAGATCGGGACGTTGATCGTCGGCCATCCGGCTCGGCGCGCGGGCGCTTCCCAGTCTGCAATCGTCACGCCGGGCACGGATAGCGATGCGCTCGCCCTTGGCCGCTTCCGGTCAGGCGCGTATTCAAGGGCCGCCAGAAGAACCGGGGGACCCACAATGCGCGCCTTGTTGCTGACCAACGAGTTCCCGCCGCACATCTACGGCGGCGCCGGCGTGCATGTGGAGTATCTGAGCCGCGAGCTTGCCGCCCGCATGCCCGTGGAAGTGCGCAGTTTCCATGACCAGCAGATCAGCGGCGGCAACCTGACCGTCCGCGGCACCAAGGTTGATGCGGCGGACTACGCCGGCTGCCCCAAGCCGTTCGTATCGGCGCTCAAGGCGCTGCGCACCGATCTGGCCTTCGTCGGCCAGGGCGTCGACGCCGATGTCGTCCACTGCCACACCTGGTACACCCATTTCGGCGGCATCCTGGCCAAGATGCTGTACGGCATCCCCATGGTGCTGACCGTGCATTCGCTGGAGCCGCTGCGCCCGTGGAAGCGTGAACAGCTCGGCAACGCCTACGAGTTGTCGGCCTGGGTGGAGAAGACGGCGCTGGAGATGGCCGACGCCGTCATCGCGGTTTCCGCGGCCACCAAGGACGATGTCGTGCGCCTGTTCGACGTGCCCGAGGACCGGGTGGTCATGATCCCGAACGGTATCGACGTCAACGAGTACCGTCCGGTGGACCGGCCGGACGTGCTGCGCCGCCATGGAGTCGACCCGGACCGGCCGTTCGTCCTGTTCGTCGGCCGGATGACCCGGCAGAAGGGCATCGTCCACCTGCTGCGGGCGATCCCGAGCCTTGACCCGGGCATCCAGGTCGTGCTGGCCGCCGGCGATGCCGACACGCCGGAGATGCAGGAGGAGATGGAAGGGCTGGTCCGAAGCCTGCAGGCCGACCGCGAGCATGTGGTCTGGATCCCCGGCATGCTGCCCCGCGACGAGGTGATCGCCCTTTACGCCCATGCCGCCGTGTTCTGCTGCCCGTCGGTCTATGAGCCGTTCGGCATCATCAATCTGGAAGCGATGGCCTGCGGCACGCCGGTGGTCGCCAGCGCGGTCGGCGGCATCCTTGAGGTGGTGGTCGACGGCGAGACCGGCATCCTGGTCGATCCCGACCTGTCCCCGGACCCGCCCCACGATCCCCGCGACGGGACCGCCTTCGCCGCCGGCCTGGCCGACGGCATCAACCGCCTTGTCGCGGACCCGGCCCTGGCCGACCGGATGGCGGCCGCCGGGCGCAAACGGACCGAGGATGTCTACAGCTGGGGCAGCGTGGCCGAGCAGACCATCGACCTGTATCGCCGTTTGGCCGGCAAGGCGGTGGGGTGAGGCGCCCGGCGTCAACCATTCCCGCGCGTCGGCCGCCCGCCATCACACCACACCAGAGCGTTCCCCGTGCGTGTAGATGCAGGCTGGTCTAGGCCTTGCTGACGCCGCCCCCGTACTCCGTAACAAACCGCGGCCGGGCGGTACGTCGTGGCTTGGTGGAGCGTTCGATGAAGCCGAGTTCCCGCTCACGGTTGGGCGTCTTCTCCATCTCCATCCCATCCATCAGCACCCAGTTGCGACCCTCGCTGTCGGTGAAGGAGTGACCGTCCGCTCCGCGAACAAACATCCTCTTGCGGCCCTTGGACGCGAAATACGCGGCGAGCTGCCAGGCAAGAGAGGGTGTCCAGCTGTTGTTGCCGGGGTCTACGACCTCGACACCTGAATCACAGGAATGCAGGCTGATCTTCTTGATGTTTTCGCGGTCCTTCAGTCCAGCTCCCCAGAGGAACTCGCCAAGCGCACTTGCGTTGTAATTGCCCACCTGCGCCTGATTGCCATGGCAAACAATGTGCATCTTCTTCTCGCGCCGGCTTGCTGGGTCTTTCAGGTATGCGCGAAGCTCATCGGCTGTTGTGATGAGTTTCTCGTTCCAGTCTTTGCCATATTTCTTAGTTTTTGCCTCTACCTTGGCCTTTATGCTTTGGGCTTCTTGTCGAATATTCTTCTTCGAGGCTCGACTTTCACCGTGATATTCGAGAACGACAATCATTGTCATCTCTCCCGCTGATGGATTGGGCACGGTTATCCTGATGCAGGCATCCGCCGCGTGGCCTCCAACCGTGGCCACATTCCCGGCAACCCTGTTCCTGGAAACTTAGGTCAAAACAATGATAAGTTGTATAAAATTCACGAACGTATCGCTGTTTTTGGCACATCCGGTGCCTGACCAGCCAAGGTAAGCGCGACCCCTACTAGCCGGCGGCGGACCTGACGGCAGCAAGGCGATCGGTCGCGGCGACGATGGCATCGGCCATTCCGGGGTCGCTGGTGCTGTGCCCGGCTTCGTTCACGAACCACAGGTCGCTGCCGGCCCAGGCCTGGTGTAGCCGCCACGGCGTGACCGGCGGTCCGCCGATGTCCAGCCGGCCATGGATCATAATGCCGGGAATACCCTCCAGGCGCCCCGCGTGCTGCAGCAGAGTGCCGTCCTCAAGCCATCCATGGTGCCGCCAGTAATGGGTGACAAGCCGGGCGAACCCCAAGCGGAAACGTGCGTCGGCATATCGGGGATGTGGTTTGTGGGTCGGGTGCACGGCGATAATCGCCATCTCCCAATCGCACCAGTCCCGGGCCGCCCGCTCCTGGACGGCAGGATCGGGATGCATCAGCAGGCGGTGATAGGCGTCCACCAGGGGGCCGTCGCGGTCCGGTTCGGGCACACCCGCGCGGAACCGCTGCCAAGCCTCCGGAAAAAACATCCCCACACCGCGGGTGATCCAGTCGACTTCCCAGGCTGTCGTCGTGGCAATGCTGTACAGGACGAGACCGCTCACTCGATGCGGATGCCGCTGCGCATAGGCCAGCGCCAGGGTCGACCCCCACGATCCGCCCAGCACTACCCAGCGTTGCACGCCCAGATGCACGCGCAGAGCTTCGATGTCCGCCAGCAAATGGGCCGTGGTGTTGGTGGAAAGATCGATGCCGGGTTCGCTGGCATGCGGCACGCTTCTGCCTGCCCCGCGCTGGTCGAGCAGCACGATCCGATAGACGCGCGGATCGAAATAGCGGCGATGACTGGGCGTGCAGCCCGACCCGGGCCCACCATGCAGGACCAGGGCCGGCGTACCGGCGGGATTGCCGCAGGCCTCCCAGTAGACGGCATGGCCATCGCCGACATCGAGCATGCCGCCGTCGTAGGGTTCCAGATGGGGATACATGGCTGCCTTTGTCAGATTGGGCCTGCCGCTGCCCCATCGCGCCGGCTTCTAGAACAGCCGGCCGCCGTCGGGCACCGGCTGGTCGGGGTGCACGAGCACGACTTCGCCATCGGCATCCGGGAAACCAAGCACCAGGATCTGCGACAGGAATTTGCCGATCTGCTTCGGCGGAAAGTTGACCACCGCCGCGACCTGGCGCCCGACCAGGGTATCCGGTGCGTAGTGGCAGGTGATCTGGGCCGATGTCTTGCGGGTGCCAAGGGGCTCGCCGAAATCGACCCAGAGCTTGATCGCAGGCTTGCGCGCCTCCGGGAACGGTTCGGCACGAACCACGGTGCCGACGCGGATGTCGACGGCCTGGAACTGATCGAAGGCGATGGGCGGTGCGGCGGACATCCAGATGCCCTACCACGCCACCGGGGAAGAGAAAACGGGGCCGGCGGCTGCCGGCCCCGCACCGGCCGGGCATGTGGGCCCGGCCTCATCGGATGTGCCGTTCGGGACGAGATCGGCTCACGTCCAGGTCGGCTGACCTGGCCGCACATTAGCTGATCTCATTCAACAAGTTAGGGCAGACTGTCCACGTCCTTACGAACGCGAGAAACCCTAGGGCTTCGACGCCATCGACTTCAGTTCGTCCAGGCTTTCCGAAATGCGGGTGGTGATGACCTCGGCCGCCTCGGTGTTGGACTTGGCCAGCATCTCGGCCAGTTCCTTCATGTTCCCCAGGACCTTCTCATACGCCGCCTTGGCCAGATCCGCCTGCTTGCTGACCCGCTCCTCCGGCGAACCGGCGCTCATCATCTCCGAAACCATGCCGGAGATTTCTTCGATCATCTGGCGCATGACGTCGGCCTGACGACGTGCAACGGCCTGGATGCCTTCGAACGCCAGCTTGTTGGCGTTGGTCAGCGCTTCGATGTTCTTCCGCTGAGACGCCATGATCGCGTCCATGTCGACCATCGGAAGCTTCATGTCGCCAAGCATCTTGCTGACATCAATGTCCCAAATCGGGCTGCCCGGTTTCGACATCCGTTTGCTCCTGGTTGGATTCCCGCAGGGTGCGAGATTAGGGGATTGCGAGTATCGGGATGGTGATCCCCTTTCGAATCGATGTCAACGCACATTTGTGCAGTGCAGCATTTCCGCGGATGCGCCCCTATGCGGACCCTTCCCCGCCCTCCTGCGGCTCGGCCTCCGGAGCGGGTTTGCGATTGGTGCGCTGCAACATACCGGCGATCTGCTCGGCCTGGTTCAGCCGCTTGTCCAGCGCCGCCATGGTGCGTGCCAAATCGGAGCTGTCGTCGCCCATCCAGTCGCGCAGGACCAGCAGGTAGAGCAGCCCCAGCCCACGGACGCGGGCCTCACCCAAGAGCCCCTGCGGCGGCAGGTCGGCCAGTTCCAGCGTCCAGCGCATCGACCGGGCGAGGCCCGGCAGCCGGCTGGCCGCCAGGGCCGGATCGCGGCCCAGGGCTTTCACCACCGCGATCACCCCATCGCGATGCGCGGTCAGGACATCGAATCGGCGCATGATGGCGTCGAACAGCCTGTCGCGCGGCGGATCTGCCGGATCGGTGGGGCCGCCGGCCAGCATCGCCGCGTCGGTCATCCGCGAAAGCCCGTCCAGAATCGCCGGCTTGGACCCGAAATGCCGCGAGACCACGGCCAGATCCACGTCGGCCCGGACGGCGACATCGGCCAAGGTCATCGCCGACCAGCCGGTTTCCGCAGCGGCCGCCAGCGCGGCGGCTACGATCTTGTCGGCGTCGGCGTCGCTGTGTTCGGCCATCGCAAAACCCCCCGTTCCCCGTCATGTCGGTTCGCGGTCTTCCCCGCTGGCGCGGAAGGTAAGG
The DNA here is from genome assembly GCA_028281985.1 of Alphaproteobacteria bacterium. Lineage (GTDB taxonomy): Bacteria > Pseudomonadota > Alphaproteobacteria > DSM-16000 > Inquilinaceae > JANQIU01. The sequence continues at coordinate 8,919 of JANQIU010000325.1, forward strand.
GGATGCGGTGCCGATGCCAATTGCGCTTGCCGGCGCCCGGGGCCGGCAAACGGTTGTCGCCGGGGTCGGATCGCCCTTTAGCTGCCGAGTTCCTGTGACCGGCGCATGTTCGCCGCCACCGCCCGTTCGAACACACGGGCGATGCCGTCCTCGCCCATCAGTTCGCCAAGGGCTGCCTCTGTCGTTCCGCCGGGGCTGGTCACCGCCCGTCGCAAGGTGGCGGCATCGTCGTCGCTGGCCTCGGCCAGGCCGGCCGACCCGATCACCGTCTGCCGGGCCAGGCGCATCGCCAGATCCGCGGGCAGTCCCGCCCGGCGCCCGGCTTCGGCCAGCACCTCGATCAACAGGAAGACATAGGCCGGGCCGCTGCCCGATACGGCCGTCGCGGGGTCGATCAGCGCTTCGTCGTCCAGCCACGCCACCTCGCCGCCGGCGGCCATCAGCCGCTCGCACCGGGTGCGCTGGGGTTGCGTCACATGCGGAGCAGCCACCAGAACCGTCATGCCTCGGCCGATCGCCGCCGGCGTATTCGGCATCGCACGGACACAAGGGGCCTGCGCGCCATAGATGTCGGCGAAGAAGCGCAGCGGCAGCCCGGCCGCGATCGACAGGGCCACGGCTCCCCGCTCGACCACACTGCGGTAAGCCGGCGCCACATCGGCCATCACCTGCGGCTTTACGGCCAGAACCAGCGCCTCCGGCGCGTCGGTCGGCTCCAGCGCATTCGGCCCCGGCAGGACGGTCACCCGGCGGTCGTCGGGCACAAGGCGGGCATTGGGTTCGATGACGGTGACCCGGTCGGCGACCCCGGCGTCCAGCCAGCGCCCCAGCAGGGCGCCGCCCATCTTGCCGCAGCCGACAAGCAGAATCGTCCCGGGCATCGCGAAAACCCTACCAGATCGCGCCGATCAGGCTTCGGCGACCGTGTCCAGAATCGCCGCCGACACGGATTCGCCCGCCGACTTGCCCCCCCAGACGCAGAACTGGAACGCCGGGTAGAAGCGCTCGCATTCGGTCAGGGCGATCTCCACCAGGTCTTCAAGCTGTTCGACACTGGCGGCCTGGGCCCCGCGCAACAGCGTGGTGTGGCGGAACATCAGCGTGGAATCGTCGCTGTCCAGATCGAAGTGGCCCAGCCACATCTGCTCGTTGACCAGGGCAAGCAGTTCCATCACGTCGGCGCGGCGCTGGGACGGAACCTTCATGTCGAAGGTCGACGAGAACTGCATCGCGCTGATTTCGTCCTGCCAGAAGAAAAACAGGCGGTACGAGCACCACCGGCCCGACACTTCGACCACCATCTCGTCGTTGCTGGTCCGGTCGAAGGCCCAGTCGTTGGCGTGAACGATCTCCTCAACGATATCCAGGGGATTCGCGGTAAATCCATTCGTCTCTATTGCGAGGACCGACATACCTTTGCCCTCCTCTGGGCGCTTGAACCGCGCCTCCCCTCCGGTGTCACCCGTCGCTTCCGGTACCAGATATCGCGGTCACCTCGATATCTGGTAGGTGCGGCCGTGTCCAACACTAGACGAGGCACGGTGTCATATACGGCGTCCGAAAAGCAACACCATTGAATACGAAAACCATGACCGATCCATGAAATTATCCGGGATCGGAAGGGTCACGCCTTGGCCTTGCTGGCGGGGCGCTTGGCAGCACTGCGGCCGCGGCTGGATGACGCCGCCCCGGCAGGCGCGGTCTTGGGCGTTTCCAGGTCCGCCAGCCTGGCCTCGAGGGCCGCGACCCGCGCTTCCAACACTTCCTGCGCCTCGCGGGCCTGAACGGCGACCTCGCGAATGGTCTCGAATTCATCGCGGGAGACAAGGTCCCAACCGGCGAGCATCTGTTCGATACGGTCGCGCATCTGCGCCCGCATCTCGTCCCTGACACCCAAAACGGAGCCGGCGGCTCCGGTCGCTAAGCGGGCCAAATCGTCAAGGATTCGGCTTTGCGTCTGCATCTGCCCCCCTGGAGCTGGTGGCCCCGTCGCACGCTGCCCGGCGCCAGACGGCAATATGACTACGGGGTCCCCGCGTTGCAACCGGGGGCAATTGCCTCCTATACCAGCCCCGACCTGGGCGCATCACGGCGATATGCGCTGCCAACCTGTTCGTTCTCGCGGGCCAAACATGATCGTTGTCACGGGCGGAGCCGGGTTCATCGGCTCCAATCTTGTCGCTGCGTTGGAGCGGCGGGGGTGCGAAGACCTCGTCGTGTGCGACCGTTTGGGCTGCGACGACAAGTGGCGGAACATCGCCAAGCGGGCGCTGGCCGATGTGATCCCCCCGGACGGACTGTTTGCGTTTCTTGACCGGCATGCCGATCGAGTCCGCACGATCTTTCACATGGGCGCGATCTCCGCGACGACCGAACGGGATGCCGACCTGATCGTCCGGACCAATATCCGAACGACGTTGGATTTGTGGGACTGGTGTTGCCGCCACCAGGTGCCGCTGATCTACGCCTCCTCGGCCGCGACCTACGGGGACGGCACGGCCGGGTTCGACGATGCCGGCGATCCCGGCGCGCTGGCGAGGCTGCATCCGCTCAACGCCTATGGCTGGTCCAAGCACATGGTCGACCGGCGGATCGCAGCACTGGTCGCCCGGGGCGAGCCGACCCCGCCGCAATGGGCGGGGCTGAAGTTCTTCAACGTCTACGGCCCCAACGAGTACCACAAGGGCGACATGCGCAGCGTCGTCCACAAACTGTTCGAGGCGCTGTCCGCGGGCGAACCGGCCCGCCTGTTCCGCTCTTACAGGCCCGACTATACCGATGGCGGCCAGGTGCGCGACTTCGTCCATGTGGACGATGCCGTCGGCGTGATGCTGTGGCTGATGGAGACGCCGCAGATCAGCGGCCTGTTCAATGTCGGGACCGGCAAGGCCCGTGCCTGGCTGGACCTGGCGAATGCGGTGTTCGCGGCCATGGACCGCCCGGCTGAGATCGCGTTCATCGACATGCCGGAAGGCCTGCGCGCAAAGTACCAGTACTTCACGCAGGCGTCGGTGGACCGGCTGCTGCAGGCGGGCTACGACCGCCCCTTCACGTCGCTGGAACAGGGGGTGGACCGGTATGTCCGCGACTTCCTGGCTACGGCCGACCCGTATTGCTGACGGCCGCCGGCCACCGGAGTTCTGACCATGCTCGCCCTGCCCTTTCCCGCCTTCGACCCCGTGGCTCTCGACCTCGGCGTGTTCGAGATCCGATGGTATGCGCTGGCCTACCTGGCCGGCTTCATCCTGGGCTGGGCCTATGCCGTCCGGCTGGCGCGCCAGGCGCGTATCCGGCCGTGGCCGGGCGAGTTGGGGGATTTCCTGACCTGGGCGGTCATCGGGGTCATCGTCGGCGGCCGGCTAGGCTACGTCCTGTTCTACAATCTGCCGACCTATCTCGACGATCCGCTGGGCATCTTCCGGACCTGGGAAGGTGGGATGTCGTTCCATGGCGGCCTGCTGGGCGTGATTCTGGCGATCTGGTTCCAGTCCAGCCGCAAAGGGTATCCGCCCCTGCAGCTCGGCGATCTGGTGGCCACGGTGACCCCGATCGGCCTGCTGCTGGGCCGCATCGCCAACTTCATCAATGCCGAGCTCTGGGGCCGCCCGACCGACCTACCCTGGGCCGTGGTGTTCCCCATCCCGGATCACCTGGAAGACACCTTCCCCGAGGTCGGCCGTCATCCCAGCCAGCTCTACGAAGCCTTCCTGGAAGGCGCGGTGCTGCTGGTGGTGTTGGGCCTCATGGCGCGCCGGCCGGGCATCCGCCGCCGGCCGGGGCTGCTGACCGGTACCTTCCTGGTCGGCTACGGCATCAGCCGCTACCTGGTGGAATTCGTCCGGCAGCCGGACCCCCAACTGGGCGACCTGCTGTGGGGGACGACGACGATGGGACAGCTTCTGTCCCTGCCGATGATTGCCATCGGCGCCTGGCTGATCCTACGGGCCCGGGCACGGCCCGTCGTGGCGGAAGACCCCGAACCGCAGCGCTGAGGCCGGCTGCATGGGGCCGCCGCTGGCCGCACTTCTGCGGCGCCGGATCGCGGTCGAGGGGCCGGTGACCGTCGCCGACTTCATGGCAACGGCGATGGGCCATCCGGAGCACGGCTACTACACGACCCGCGCCCCGTTCGGAATCGACGGCGATTTCATCACCGCGCCGGAAATCAGCCAGATGTTCGGCGAACTGATCGGCCTGTGGTGTGCCCAATGCTGGCAGGACATGGGCGGCCCGTCGGACGTGGTTCTTGCCGAACTGGGTCCCGGGCGCGGCACGCTGATGGCGGACGCGGTCCGGGCGGCGGCGATGCTGCCGGCGTTCCGTACGGCGCTTTCGGTCCACCTGGTCGAGACCAGCCCCGTCCTGCGCCGCCGCCAAGCCGACGCGCTCAACAGCCTGCCGGTGACCTGGCATGCCGATGTCGACGGATTGCCGGATGCGCCCCTGCTGGTCGTCGCCAACGAGTTCTTCGACGCTTTGCCGGTTCGACAGCTCGTCCGACAGCATACCGGCTGGCACGAGCGGCTCGTGGCCTGGGACCCGGACCAGGAAACCTTCCGTTTCGTCCTGTCACCGGCCCCCAGCCCGGCCGCCACGCTGCTGGCCCCCGCCCAACGATCCGCGCCGATCGGCGCGATTGCCGAGATCGCGCCGGCCAGGACGCTGCTGGCCGACAGGCTGTCGCGGCGGATCGCGCGGGACGGCGGCGCAGCGCTGATCATCGACTACGGCCACACAAAGCCGGCCGCCGGCGATACGCTTCAGGCCATGCTGCACCACGGGCCGGTCGATCCTTTGGACCAGCCCGGAGAGGCCGACCTGACGGCCCATGTCGACTTCGCTGCGATCGGTG
>JANQIU010000256.1 GCA_028281985.1 Alphaproteobacteria bacterium
ATCTCGATAGGGCCGGTCCGGATACGGTCGACCCAGCGGCAATCGCTGCGGAGCTGAACGACAGGCTGCCGGCGGCATGAAAACCGGGGAGAGGTCGCCGACCCTGGCCGAAACGGACAGATGCCCCGAAGTCGCTGTCTTCACTTCAGCGATCGGTTTGGGAAGCGCGTTTTCATTACGAAGTCGAACCAAGACCGGGTTTGCGGGCAGAACGGACGATGGTGGCGAGACACGGTGAAGCGGTGCATTGACACCGCCTTCAGACTTGCCGACCGTCCTGCCATACAGTTTGACCAAAATGGGAGGTACCGATGCGGCGCTGGTGTCTGGCATCCGTCGCGGCCGGCTTCATGCTGGCCTGGAGTGGTACGAGCCATGCTGTCTCGACCTATGTCGAGGCGGTCATCCTGGCCCCAGGGACCAGCCTGAACCGCTGCCTTGTCGCCGCCGACCAGGCAATGACCGGCCAGGGGCTTTCGCTCCTGGAAGGCACCAACAGCGTCGCCTGGGCGGAAGACCTTTTCAACGAGCGCCTGTACTTCGTATTTTGCCTGACCAACCAGAATGTTGCGGTCTTCTCCGGCAGCGCGCCGGACACGGACAGCGTGAACCCGATCGGTGCGACGCTGGAGGGCATCATGTCCCGGTTTCAAGCCGCGATAGGCGTGAAACCGACACGTTGACCGACGGCGTGCCCATCGCAGCGCTGGGCGACCTGCCGGCGCGGGTAACGCTGGTCGAGGTCGGGCCGCGCGACGGTCTGCAGAACGAGACGGCCATGGTTTCACCGGCCGACCGGGCGGCGCTGATCGACGCCCTGGCCGCAGCCGGGCTGCCGGCGGTCGAAGCCGGTGCCTTCGTGTCGCCCGACCGGGTGCCGCAGATGGCCGGCACGGCCGAGGTCCTGTCCCGCGTCGGCCGGCACGCCAGCCTGCGGCTGCCGGTTCTGGTGCCCAACGGGCGCGGGCTGGACGATGCGCTGGCGGCCGGCGCCCGCGAGGTGGCGGTGTTCGGTGCCGCCTCGGAAACCTTCAGCCGCCGCAACATCAATTGCAGCATCGCCGAAAGCCTGGACCGGTTCGCCGACGTCGCCCGCCGGGCCCGAGCCGCCGGGGTGGCGGTACGCGGCTATGTGTCCTGCGTCCTGGGATGTCCGTATGAAGGACCGGTCGACGCCAAGGCGGTGCGCGATGTGGCTGCCGCCCTCCTCGACCTGGGCTGCTTCGAAGTGTCGCTGGGCGACACCATCGGGATCGGATCGGCCGGCGGGATGGCCGGGCTGCTGGATGCGGTGACGGCGACGATCCCGGTCAACCGGCTGGCCGTCCATTGCCACGACACCTATGGCCAGGCGCTGGCCAACATCCTGGTGGCCCTCAGCGCCGGGGTTTCGGTGATCGACTGCGCCATTGCCGGCCTCGGCGGCTGCCCGTACGCCCCGGGCGCCAGCGGCAATGTCGCGACGGAGGACGTGGTGCACATGCTGGACGGGCTGGGCATCGCCACCGGCGTGGACGCCGACCGGCTGCTCGACGCCAGCCGGCTGGCGGTCGCCCTGGTCGGTCACCCGCCCCTGGGCCGGGTCGCCCGGGCGCGGCTGGCCGGCGCGGACGGGTGACAGCGATCCGCGCGCCCTCTAAAACACGCCCATGACCCTGGATCCAGACCACCAAAGCGGCGCCCCCGCCAGCACCGCGTCGCCCTGCACGAGCGTCTGCCAGCTGGATGGCGACGAGATGTGCATCGGGTGCGGGCGGACCATCGACGAGATCATGGGTTGGACGCGGATGAGCGCGGCGGAGAAGATCGCCGCCAATCGCCGCGCCGCCGACCGGCGACATGCGTTGGGGATCACCACCGATCCGGACTGAACGGGTCCCCGCTCTGGCTACTCGCTCGACCGGAAGGCGCGGGCCCCCAGCGGATGGTCGGCGAACGGGTGACCCGGTTTGGTCCGGTCCTCCACCTGCGGGGCACCGACATTCCGGTCGAATCCCAGAACCGGTGCCCGGTACTGGCAAAGCTGGCAGTTCATCGCCGTTTCGCCGCGGGTGGCCTCGGTGAGCCGTACCACCACGGTGTCGGCGACGCCCGGATGGTCTCCCAGATAGGGCGCCAGGCGGAAGTCGATGTCGGGATGGGCCGCCTGGGCCGCCGCCACCCAGCCTTCGATACGGGTCATCAGGACGCCGGTGAACAGCAGGTAGGGCAGAACGACGATACGACGGAAGCCCAGCCTGGATGCCCGATCCAGCGCCGGCACCACATGGGGAAAGGTCACGTCCGTATAGGCGACCATTCCCCAGCCCAGACCCAGACCCTCCCAAAGCAGGCGCGCCAGCTTGGCGCCGTCGGCATTGGCATCCGGGTCCGAGCTGCCGCGCCCGATCATCAGCAGAAGCGTTTCCGATCGCATCGAAGGGTCGTCGGCACCCAGGGTGCTGAGAACCCGGTCGGCGGCCGCGGTGACCATGGCCGGCGACAGGCCCAGGGGACGGCCCAGATGCAGCGTCACGCCGGGCTGCGCCGCCTGCCAGTCCCGCAGGATCGCCGGGATGTCGGTCTTCATGTGGTCCGCGCCGAACAGCAGGGCCGGGGCCACGGCGATGGTTCGCGCGCCATCGGCGACCAGCGCGTCGAGCGCGTCGGGAATGCCCGGCTCGGCCAGTTCCAGAAAGCCGCCGGCGACCGGCAGGTCCGGCAGGCGGTTGCGAACGTCGGCGCACAGGGCACGGAACTCGTCGACCGCCGGCAGGTGGCGGCTACCATGCCCGATGATCAGGCCGGCATCGACCGTCCTTTCACCCTCGATCATTCAGGTTCCCTGCCGCAGGCGGCATGGCCGGAAGGGGACCGGTATGGCGATACGGTCTTGCACTCGACATTGCGACCCTCCAGGTCTGCCGCTTCACCAGAATATGCCGCAGCGTGGTCGATGGACTGCTGCGGCCCCGTTACCAGAAGAGACTGTCATATATGGCCCAGACCGACCGAACGAACCGGCAATGGGTGCTGGCGGCCCGCCCGAAGGGCGAGCCCACCGCGGAAACGCTGCGGCTCGTGGAAACGGAGATCCCGCAACCCGGCGACGGCCAGATGCTGCTGCGCACCGAGTTTCTTTCGCTCGACCCGTATATGCGCGGGCGGATGAACGATGCCCCGTCCTATGCCGATCCGGTGGCGATCGGCGGGGTGATGGTCGGCGGGACCGTGTCGCGGGTGGTCGCGTCGTCCCTGGACGGCTTTGCCGAAGGCGACTGGGTGGTCGGCTTCTGCGGCTGGCAGGACTACGCCCTGTCGGACGGGACGATGGCCATCAACCTGGGCGATGCGCCCACACATCCGTCCTGGGCGCTGGGTGTGCTGGGCATGCCCGGGTTCACGGCCTGGGCCGGGTTGAAGCAGATCGGCGCGCCGAAGCCCGGCGAGACCCTGGCCGTCGCCTCGGCGACCGGGCCGGTGGGCGCGACCGTCGGCCAGATCGGCAAGCTGATGGGATGCCGCGTGGTCGGCATCGCCGGGGGACCGGAGAAATGCGCCTACGCCGTGGAGGCGTTCGGCTTCGATGCCTGCATCGACCACAAGTCGCCCGACTTTCCGCGGTTGCTGGCGGCGGCCTGCCCCGACGGCGTCGACATCTATTTCGAGAATGTCGGCGGCGCGGTTCTGGACGCGGTCCTGCCGTTGCTGAATGCCGGGGCGCGGGTTCCGCTTTGCGGCATGATCTCCCAGTACAACGCCACCCGGCTGCCGGACGGACCGGACCGGATGAACTGGTTGATGGTCCACCTGCTGGTGCGGCGGATCAAGGTGCAGGGCTTCATCATCTTCGAGGATTTCGGTCATCTCTATCCCGAGTTCGCCCGCGAGATGGCCGGCTGGGTCCAGGCCGGCAAGATCGCCTATAGGGAGGAGATCATCGACGGTCTGGAACGCGCGCCGGAGGCTTTCATCGGCCTGCTGCGGGGCGAAAACTTCGGCAAACGGGTTATCCGCGTCGCGGTCTAGCGAGAAAACGCCCCATTGGCGCCGGCCAAAGCGTCCGCCAGCCGGCGCCAATCAGGCTCCGGACCCGGGAGCCCGAAGCGTAGCCGATCCGGCATGTCGGCGAACGCCCGCACATGCACGCCGGCCCGGCCCAGACGCTCGACCCAGGGCGCGGCGCCGGTCGCGGACCGGATCAGCCGGAATAGGGGTGTGCCGCCAAGGGGCATGAGCCCGGC
>JANQIU010000356.1 GCA_028281985.1 Alphaproteobacteria bacterium
GAGCAACGGCTGAACGCTTCCCTCCGACCCGTTCGCGCTCTAGGCTCGCCACGACGACGCTGACGACTGCAACGGAACATGCCGCATGGACGCGACCGGACGGCCGGAAAGCCCTGCCAGCGACCGCGTTGACGGGCTCATGCGCTCGATGACCGACCTGTGCCGCGGCGTGGCGGCCGGCGACTACGAGGAGGCCGACCGGCTGTTCGACCTGACCGGCGACGACCTGCCGTCGGAAGTGTCGGATCTGGCGGAAGCCTTCGGCATGATGATCGTCCAGGTCGAGGTTCGCGAGTTCGGCCTGAAGCAGACCATCGACGAGCTTCGGGAAACCCAGCGCCAGCTTGAACACGCCAAGGGACTGCTGGACGCGGAGAACAAGACCCTGCGCCGCAAGGTCAGCGAACTGCAGATCGAGATCGATCAGACCAAAAAAGAAGCGGAAGTGTCGGAGATAACCGGCACCGACTACTTCCGTGACCTGCAATCGAAGGCGCGCGCCATGCGGTCGCGGACCCGCGGGTGAGGTTCGCCGCCTTCAACGCCATCACTGCACGGCAAATCCGTACGTTGTCTTCCTGAAGGTTCCCGCCATGGCCAGCATCATCTCCGTCCACTCCTACCGTGGCGGGACCGGCAAATCGAACCTGGTCGCCAATGTCGCTGCCATCCTGGCGGCCCGCGGCAAGCGGGTGGGCATCGTCGATACCGACATCCAGTCGCCCGGCATCCATGTGCTGTTCGGCCTGGAGCCGGAGACGATGCAGGCGACGCTGAACGACTATCTCTGGGGCCGGTGCAACATCCGCGACGCCGCCTATGACGTCAGCGCCGGGATCAGCGGCGCCGACGGCCAGCCGGTGCCGCTGAACGGCGGGTCGGTCCGGCTGATCCCGTCCAGCGTCAATGCCGGCGAGATCGCCCGTATCCTCAAGGAAGGCTACGAGGTCGAGCTGTTGAACGAGGGCTTGTCGTGGGCGATCGACGAGTTGGCGCTGGATCACTTGCTGATCGACACGCATCCGGGGCTGAACGAGGAAACCCTGCTGTCGATCGCCATCTCCGACGTGCTGATCGTCATCCTGCGCCCCGACCGGCAGGACTATCAGGGGACCGCGGTGACGCTGGAAGTGGCGCGGCGGCTGGAAGTGCCCAGCCTGCATCTGGTGCTGAACAAGGTGCTGCCGGCATTCGATTTCGGCGAGTTGCGGGAACGGGTGGCCCGCAGCTTCCGCGCACCGGTATCCGGTGTCGTGCCGCTGTCGGAAGACATGATCCGCCTGGGCAGCGGCGGCATCTTCTCCACCCTGCATGCCGATGGCGCGGTGACCCAGGAACTGCACGCGATCGTCCAGCGGACCATTACCGACTGACCCCGGGCGACAGGCCGGGCACCGCGGCGAGGGTGTCGGCGATCCGGTCGATCAACAGCACCAGCCGACGGGGCTGGGGCCGCGCCGGCCGGTAGGCCGCGTTGACGGTCAGCGACGGGGCCCGCCAGTCGGGTAACAGGTCGGCAAGTCGGCCCGCCTCCAGGTCCGCGGCCACCAGCCACCGCGGCAGCACCGCATAACCGATACCCTGCCGGGCGGCGGCATGGGCGGCGAAGATCGTGTCGGTGGCGAACGCGACGTCTGCGGATAGGGTGGTTTGATGGCCACCCGCCGTCGACAGGCGGATGCGGCCGCCATCGAAGGGGGTCAGGGCGGCACAGGGCAGACCCGCAAGGTCGCGTGGCGACCCGAGCGGGTGTCGGCCGGCAAGGTCCGGCGTGCCCACGACCAGGCGCTCGACCTGGCCCAGCGGCCGGACCACCAGCGTGTCGTCGCCCACCGCCCCGACCCGGATCCAAAGATCGCAGCCGATTTCGGCGAAGCGCACCAGGGCGTCGTGCAGCATCCAGGTGACCGTGATCCCCGGGTGATCCCGCTGTAACGCCAGAACCGCATCGGTCAGATGACACTGGCCCAAAGCCACCGGGGCAACGACCTTGAGCGGGCCGCGTACGGACCGGGCGTCGTCGGCATACTGGTCGACCAGCGTATCCCAGCCGCCCAGGAGCGCCCGCGACCGGGCCACGCAGTCTTCGCCCGCCCGGGTGAGCGACAGGCTATGGGTGGTCCGCTGGACCAGTTGCACCCCCAGTCGCCGCTCCAGCTCCGCCAGATGGCGGCTGACCGACGCCTGCGACAGGCCAAGGTCGCGCCCGGCGGCGCTGATCGAGCCGCGTTCAACGATGCGGATGAACGACTGCAGCAGGGACAGGCGATCGAGGGTCTCAGTCATACGCAGTACAAGTAACAGATACTCTTGTTATCCTTCTACCGTATCGCGTGGGGTCGGGCCATCTTGGCGTTCATCCGCGGCAGTGCCGCTCAAACCCCGAGGTATCTCATGCAGAACCATCCGCGCAGCTTCTCGATCGGCGGCAACCTAACCGTCAATCGCATCGGATACGGTGCCATGCGGCTGACCGGACAGCCGGGCAATTTCGGCGCCTATCCCGATTGGCAGGGTGGCGTGGCCCTGCTGCAACGTGCCGCCGATCTAGGCGTCACCTTCTTCGACAGCGCTTGGGCCTACGGGCCGGAAACCGCCGACCGGATCGTCGGCGAGGCCCTGGAGGGGCGCGACGTCGTCATCGCCACCAAAGGCGGCGTCGACAAGCCGGCGCCGGGGCGGATCGTGGTGGACGGCTCGCGCGAGACCCTGCTGCGCCAGATCGACAGGGCACGCACCAACCTGCGCCGCGATCGCATCGACCTGTTCCAGCTTCACCGGGTCGACCCGGAGACGCCGATCGAAACCTCCGTGGCCGCTTTGGCGGAGGCGGTCAACGCCGGATGGGTCCGGCATATCGGCCTGTCCAACGTCAGCCGGGAACACCTGGACCGGGCGCTGGCCGTCGCACCGATCGCCAGCGTCCAGAACCGGTTCAACATGGCGGAAACCGCCGACGCCGATCTTGTCGACTACACCGCCGAGAAGGGCATCGCCTTCATCCCGTACGGGCCGTTGGGGGCAAACCCGATGCAGCAAGGGGCTGCCCTGCCGGCGCGCGACGCCCTGGCGTGGCTGCTGCGCCGGTCGCCCAACATCGTGGTCATCCCCGGCACGACCTCGCCGGCCCATCTGGAAGAGAATGTCGGCGCCTGGGATTTGATCAGGCCGGATCTTGGGTGACGGCCGCCCCGGCCTGGCACGCATCGCCTTGGTCGCCAACCGGAACGGTGAGGGTGCGTGCCTATTCCAGGGCGGCCAGGAAGGCCTGAACCACCGCAGCGGCGTTGGTGGCGGCGAGACCGAAGAACACCGGCAGCTCGTTCTCGCTGTCGCCGCCCCCGGCCAGGTCCGACAGGCTGCGGAAGGCGATGAACGGCACCTCGTTGGCATAGGCCACATGGGCTACCGCGGCGCTTTCCATATCCAGCACCCGGGCATCGAAGGTCTCGAACACATGCTCGCGGAAGGCGGCATTGTCGACGAAGGTGGGGCCGGACACCCCATTGCCGCCGATCACGATCTCCGGCGGTTCGCTCAGGCAGGTGTTGTCGGCATCGCAGGCGGCAAGGTCCACGGTCTGGGCCACATCCGTGGCGACCGCCATGTAGACCTCGTCGACCGGGAACCAGAACCGGTTCTCCGGTTCCGCCTGCCGGTCGCTGGCCACGTCGACATTGCGGGTGAACATCATCCCATAGGCCGGGAAGTCCGACGACATCCAGGGCGGGATGGCGAACCCGTCATCGGTTTCGCGGGCGAACACGGTTTCCAGGTACTGGCCCCACTGGTCGGCGATCACCACGTCGCCGATCGCCAGCGCCGGGTCGACGCCGCCAGCGATGCCGGAAAAGACGATGCCCCGCACATCGAAGCGGTCCAGCGCCAGTTGCGTGGTCATCGCAGCGTTGACCATGGAGATACCGCTCTGGAACAGCACCACATCCTGCCCTTCGATCCGGCCGGTCAGGAACCGGTTGCCGTTGATCCGATGCTCGTCCGGCGTTTGCAGAACCGCTTCCAGGACCGCGAATTCTGGCGGGAAGGCGGTCACCACGGCGACGCGTTCGATCGGGTCGACCGGTTGGGCCAGGGCGCCGGCCGGAAGCGTGGCAAATGCGGTCAGGGCAATGCCGGCCGTCAGTCGCAGGGCAGGGGGCATCGGGGACCTCGTGTCAGCGGTTGGGCGATGCTGGTCTCGAAGGACACGCATAGCACGATTAACCTGCGGTCTAGGACCCGTCGCCGATCCGTTCGCCGCACAGATCGGCGATAAAGGTGCCCACGATCGGCGTCCGGTCGCGGGGCTCGAACGCCAGCGCGGCTTTCAAGGCGTCCATCTGGCCGGGCGCCAGCGTCGGTATGTCCGGCACGGTCATGCCGGTCATCTGCGCCTTGTCGGCCGGGGTGCGCTGGAACGGGTGCTGGCCCGACAGCAGAAGATAGGCGACGCAGCCCAGCGCGTAGATGTCGTCCTCCCGGGTCGGCGGGTCGCCGCGCAGGCGTTCGGGGCTGGCGTAGGACGGCGTCAGGCCGGACAGCCCGTCCTCGCCTTCGGCCAGGCCGGTTCCGGGCGGGCCGACTGCGGCGGCCAGACCGAAATCAAGCACCTTGATGGTGCTGGACTGCACGAGGAACACGTTCGACGGCTTTACGTCCGCATGCACGAAGTTCTGGCCATGGGCATAGGCCAGCGCCCGGCCGATGCCGCCGACCATGGCCAGCGCCGCGTCCAGGTCGGTGGGCGGCGCGCCGTACTGCCGGCGGATGATCCGGTCCAGCGGCTGGCCGTCCAGGAACTCCATGGTGATGTACACATGCCGGCCGTCGCGGTCGAAATCGAACACGTTGATGATATTGGGGTGGGACAGGGTCTGGGTGCGCCGCGCCTCGCGCTCCAGCGAGCGCACGGCTTCGGCGTCCATTCGCAGCTCTTCGTTCAGCAGCTTGATGGCCACATAGGGCTCGTCCGATCCGGCCTCCAGCTTGCGCCGGTCGACGGCCCGGAACACGGTGCCCATGCCGCCGGCCCCCAACTCCTTCTCCAGAACGAACCGGTTCTTCAGGACCGCCCCGACCTTCAGCGGCGTTCGGGTGCCGGCGCCGGCAAGCTTCGGGGCCAGCCGCTCGCCATCGGCCACCCGCCTGGCGGTGCGCCGGTCGCGCACGCCCTTCAGCGCGCCGAGCATCTGGTCGAGTTGCTTGCCGGCAGCGTCCTCCGCGGTCCGGTCCTGTTTGCCGACGCTGCGGTAGCCGCCCAGATAGTGGTCAAGAAACGCGTCTTCGACCTTGGCCTTGAGCGTGGCCGGATCGGATTCGGGTTGTGGCTCTGGGACGGCGGGCGGTGGTACGGCGTCTCCCGGGGATGCCGGCGTCTGCGGTTCGGTGTCCGCCGTTGCCTCCGGCTCGGGGATCGGCAGCCAGGACCGTCGTCGCGGCGCGGGGGCCGGCAGGGGCTGGTCCTCGGGGGCCGCCTGCGCCACCGTATCGGGCGTTGGCGCGACGACCGTGCGATCCGCGTCGTCGCCAGAGGGGCCAGGCGGCATCTGCGGGTCTGCCAGCCCGGCCTGCGGTATCGGGTCCGGCAACACCACGGTGCGGTCGTCGGCCGGCGCTGCGTAACTATCCGAAGAAGGCGCCTGGTCGACGGTCACCTCAATCGCTGGTGCTAGTGCGTCGGCCGTCAGCAGGCCGGCCAGGGCCTGGCGGGTCGGCGGCGCCAGGTCGCCGCAGTCGGCCAGCGCCCGGACCCGGTCCGACAGCGCTGTCCGCTCTGTCGGGTTGTGGCGCAGCCGTTCGATCAGCACCGCACAGAACCGCTCCAGATCCAGCTCGCCCGCCCGATGCGCCGCCAGCAACCGTGTCAAGTCCATTCCCGCTCCCTGCGCCCGGCGTTCCGCCCTTTGGCCGGTTCGGCGATGCCCGAACCGCCCGACATGGCCGGTTTCGGGGAAGTATGGTATCGAATCGCCCTCTAGTGTGATGGTTTCGAAGTCCGGCCGATGGCGTAGGCCGGACTTCGAAACCATCACACTAGAATAAACGCGTTAGTGTCCCTTTGATGCTGAAATCCGCTGGTACGAGGTTCAGCATCGGGACACGAGCCCAAGCCCGGAGCCGCAATGGACGTTCGCGACGAAACCTTGGACGGCGTGGCCGTGGTCAGCCTGGCCGGCCGGTTGGACCGCAACACGGCGGGTGACGTCCAGACCCACCTGACGGATCGCATCGCCGGTGCCGGCCCCCGTCTGCTGGTCGACGGCAGTGGCCTGGACTATGTCAGCTCGGCCGGCCTGCGCGTGTTCCTGATTGCCGCAAAGAAGCTGGACGAAGTCGGCGGCAAGCTGTTGATCTGCGGCTTGAAACCGGATGTCCATGCGGTGTTCGAAGCCACCGGCTTCACCAAGATCCTGGCCATTCTGCCGACGCGCGAGGCCGCCCTGGCGGCGACGTGACGCAGCCGGCACCCTTTCTCGCCAACCTTCCCCGGGACACCGCGGCGATCCCGGACCTGGCCGATGACATCGCCGACTATTGCCAGGCGGCCGGCGTGGCGCCGGCCGAAGTCCAGGCGGTCAATCTGGCGCTGGACGAACTGCTGACGAATGTTATCGATTACGGGTTGGACGGGGTGGAGCGGCCGCAGATCGCCGTCGCCTTGCGGGTCGAGGCCGATCGCCTGGTGGCCGACGTCACCGACAACGGCGTCGCCTTCGATCCCTTTTCGGAAGTCGCGGAGCCGGACCTCGAGGCGTCGCTCGCCGACCGGCCGATTGGCGGCTTGGGCGTACATCTGGTCGTCACCATGATGGACGAGGTCCGATACGCATATGAGGACAATCTTAACCGGATTACCCTCATCAAGAGGCGCGGCCGGGCCTCGCCCTGATCCGCTCGCCGACGATGGCGGCGCACCGTTCGCGGTAGCGCGCCGGCGGCTGGGATGACCGGCACGATGGGATGACCGGCGCACAGGACAGTGGGGGAACCGGCGGGTGCTCAGCGGACTGACCCTGAAGGTCACGGCTACCCTGGTTGCCGTCCTGGCGGCGACCATGGCGCTGACCATGACCCTGGGGGTCAACAAGTTCGAAGCGGCGCTGTCGTCGGTGGTGGAGAGCCGCTACCGGTTCCTGGTCGATGACCTGAAGCGGACCGTCGATGCCAGCCTGGACCTGGGATTGGCCATCCGCGACCTGAACAGTCTGCAATCCCTGCTGGACGATGTGCGCGCCCGGGATGCGGCGATCCTGGCGGTGGAAATCTATGACGAGGCCGGATCGGTGGTCTTCAGTTCCGACCGCACCAATATCGGCCAGCCCCTGCCGCAGGACTGGGTGTCGGCGGTCCCCGAGGACGACCTTGGGACGTGGCGGGCCGGCGGCGAGCGCAGCGCCGTCATCGGTGTCGCTCTGGTCGACAATATCGGCAGCCGGCGCGGCGGCATCCTGATCGAATATGCCCGCGATGCAATCGCCGCCGAGCGGTCGGCGATCACCGACCGGCTGTTGCGGGACGGCGGACTGCTGACCCTGTCCTTCGGCTGCCTGCTGATGCTCGCGGTCATGCTGCTGCTGCGCCGGCCGCGCCGCCATCTGGTGGAGGCCACCCAGGCCGTTCACGCGCAACTGGCGGCCGACAGCGGCCAGCCGCTGGACCCGCCACCGGCCCCGGCTGGTCTTCTGGCCGGCTTCGCCCAGGGCACGGAAACCGCGCGGGCGCAACTGGACGCGGCGCGCAAAGCCGTCGAGAAGCTGGACGCCGGCGGATGATGGTGCTTCCGGAAAACCGGCAGTCGCGCCGCTTCGTCATCCGCATCTTCGCCCTGGCCGCGATCACGCTGATGCTGGCCTGCGGGGCGGCGGCCTGGTTGATGTACGGGCATTTCGAGGCGCGGCTGTCGCCGGAGCTGGACCGCAAATCGGCGCTGGTCGCCGACGCCCTGACGGCGGAAATCGGTGGTGCCATCGAGCTCGGCATCCCGTTCTCCGAGCTGTGGGGCATGGATACGCTGCTGGACCGGGTGCTGGCCGACAATCCCGATATCGATGCGGTGGTGGTCAGCGACGCCGACGGCAATCCCCGCTTCGCCCGCGGCAATCTTGGCGACGCCGGTGCCGCGGCGATGATGGCGGCGGGATCGGGCGCGGTCCTGCAGCTGATCACGGTGGACGGTGCCATCGTCGGCACGGTCGCCGTTCTGCCGCGGCCGGGCTATGCCGAGGCGCAGCTGACGGCGATCCTGCAGGATGTGCTGATCGTGCTGCTGGTCAGCGTTCTGGTGGCGGTCGAACTGCTGATGATCGTCCTGGCCGTCTTCCTGTTCCGGCCCATCGGCCTCGTAGACGAAGCTCTGGAAAGGGCCGGTTCCGGCGATTTCCGGTTCCAGTTGCCCAGCCGACTGGGCCGGGAGTTCCGGCGGGTGACGGCCCCGTTCAACACGCTTGTCGCCCGTCTGACCGACCGACAGCACGCCCTGCTGGCCGATGCGGAAGAAGCCCGCGTCGCGCAGATCGATCCGGCCCGGGCCAGCCAGGTGCAGACCGTCGTCGACAGCCTGCGCCAGCGGCTCAAGGTCTCGGCAGGCCGGCATATCGGGACCCTATGGCGACCCAACCTGAACGTCATCCGCGGACCGCTTTTCGTCTTCATCCTGTCGGAAGAGATGTCGCGGGCGTTCCTGCCGGTGTTCATCCGGTCGGTGCATGAGCCGGTTTCCTGGATGTCGGATGCCACGGCGATCGGCATCCCGATTTCCGTGTTCATGCTGACCATCGCCGTGGTCACGCCGTTCGCCGGCCCGATCGCCGACCGGATCGGTGCCCGGCGCATGTTCCTGATCGGCGCGCTGCCGGGGCTGGTCGGCTATGTCGGCACGGCCTTCGCCACCAGCCTGCTTGACCTGACGCTATGGCGCGCGGTCTCGGCGGTCGGCTATGCCGTCATCTACATCGCCGCCCAGGGTTATGTCGCCCGGCACAGCCGCGACGACTCCCGGACCCAGGGCATGGCCTTGTTCATGGGGGCGGTGTTCGCTGCCGGGGTTTGCGGACCGGCGCTGGGCGGGGTGCTGGCCGACCAGATCGGCTATCGGGCCACCTTCATCGTATCGGCGGGCCTGGCTGTGTTGTCCGGCGCCCTGGTGTTCTGGCTGCTGGAGCCGGACCGGCCCACCGTCGGGGCGGCCCGCCGCCGTTTGCGGCTGGGCGATATCGGCGTGGTCCTGGCCAACCCCGGTTTTGCGGCCCTGGTTCTCCTGGCGGCGATCCCGGGCAAGATCGTGCTGACCGCCTTCCTGTTCTACCTGGCGCCGCTGTTCCTCAATCACCTGGGCAACACCAGCGCCGAGACCGGACGGGTCATCATGCTTTACGGCGTCGCCACCGTGCTGCTGACCCCGGTGGTGGCGCATTTGGCGGACCGGTGGGGCGGGCACTGGCGCTTCATCGCCCTTGGCGGGATCGTCGCCGGCGCCGGGCTGCTGCCGGTGGCCTCGGTGCCCACCACAATGGCCATGCTTGGTGCCGTGGTGATGCTGGGCGTCGGTCACGCGATGAGCATCACCCCGCAGCTCGCCATGGTCACGGCGTTGACGCCGCGGGAGTGCGAACGGCTGGGCCATACCACGGTGATGAGCGTCTACCGGGTGCTGGAACGCCTGGGCAACGTGGTCGGCCCGTTCATCGCGGCGGCGCTGGTCGCTCGGTACGGCGAAGCCGGTGCGGTGACCGGGATCGGCCTGTTGGTGATCGTCTCCACCCTGACCTTCGCCGGCTTCAACCTTGTCCTGGGCGCCTCCGCGCGCCGGGCCGAAGCGTGAGGCGGCCGGCCGTGCGGCGCAGAACCCTGATCCGCAGTGCGGCCGCCGGCGTCGGCGCGCTGGCCACCGCACGTCTGGCCCCGGCCGGGGCTCAAGAACCGGCACCCGCCCGACAGCCGTTCCGCATCTACCTGGTGACCTGGCGGGGCAGTACCGATACCGACCGCGGCTTCCTGGATTATCTGCGCCGCCGGCGCATCCCGGTCGAGGTGACCCACCGCGATGCCGGGCGCGACCAGCGGCGCTTGCGCGAATTCGTCGACGAGATCCGGGAGGTCCGCCCCGACCTGGTGTTCACCTGGGGCACGACGGTGGCCCAGAACATCATCGGCCGGCATGACGCTGCCGATCCGGACCGGCATGTGCGGGACATCCCCATCGTCTTCACCAATGTCACCAATCCCATCCAGGCTGGAATCATCACCGACCTGGCGCCGACCGGCCGAAACCTGACCGGATCGATCTTTATCGCGCCGATGGCGGCGCAGCTCTCCACGCTGACCGCATACCGGTCGATCCGGCGCCTGGGCGTCATCTACAACCCGCTGGAGGTCAACTCGGTCACTTCGGTCGCCGATCTGCGGGCAACGGCGCCGGACTTCGGGCTGACGCTGATCGAGCGCCCGGTGGCGATCGTCGCCGGGGCGCCGGAACGCGAAAGCGTGCCGGACACGGTGGCGGCCATCGCCGCCCGCGGGGCAGAGTTCCTGTACCTGCCGTCCGACAGTTTCCTGTCCCGCCGCAGCCACGATCTGACCCATGCGGCGGCCATGCACCGGCTGCCCACCTTTGCCGGCGCCGAAGGCACGCTGACCGGCAGCCTGGCGCTGGTGGGTCTGGTCAGCCGCTACTACAATATCGGCCGGCTGGCCGGGCGGCAGGCGGAGCGGATCCTGGTGGGCGGCGAGGCCCCCGGGGCTCTCGCGATCGAAAGCCTGACGCGGTTCTCCTTCATTCTCAACATGGCGGCAGCACGGGAACTGGAAGCCTATCCGCCCATGCTGATGCTGCGATTTGCGGAGGTTCTATGAGCGAGGTGCTGTTGGATCGGTCGGATTTTCCCGATCGGGTGGCCGGCCAGGCCCGGCGCCGCCTGGCCGCGCCGGACCGGCACCGGGTGAAGGTGAACCTGTATACCGCCGACGAGGTGCGCGGGCTGGCCGTCGCCTTGGCCAGGGCCGACGTCGCCTACGGACCGGCGGACATCGATTGCCTGATGGTGGCGGACAGTTACCTGATGACGCATCTGGGGCGCGACAGCACGCGGCTTCCCCCCGGCGAACAGGCCGCCTTTCTGGGCACCCTGTGCGGCCTGGTGGCGGATGTGGCCCGTACGGCCGACGCCGTCTTCACCGGGGCCAGCCGGCCTTGGATCCTGGGCGACATGCCGGACGGCGCGGCCCGCACCCCGGCGATGGCCACGGCCAGCGCCCTGCGGCTGTGCGAGGCCGGCGCCGACGCCGTCAAGCTGGAGCTCGGGTCGGCCGGCGCCTGGGACGCGCTGGCCACGATCGCCGCCGCCGGCATCCCGGTGGTCGCGCATCTGGGCTACCAGCCCACGTTCAACGAAAACCGGCGCTACGGCTCAGAACCCGCCGAGGCCGCCCTGCTGGTCAGCGGTGCCGCGGATGCCGCCCGGATGGGGGCCTTCGCCCTGGTGCTGGAGCGGGTCGACCCGGCGCTGGTGTCGATCATCGCGGCGCCCGGCGGTCCGGTCCCCCTGATATGGAGCATCTTCTGCGGGACGGCGCCCTATGCCGGATACAGCCTGAATGTCTGGGATTCGGTGATCCGGCCGCCGGTCCCGCGCCGCGGGTTTCCCGCCTGCGCCAGCCTGGACGCGAGCGTCTATCCGCAAGGTTACACGGAGCCGGTCATCGCCGACCATGTCGCCGCCGCCCTGGGGTTGATCGCCGAAGGCGGCTACCCCGCGCCGATGCCCTCCAGGCTGGCGGAACCGGAAGCGGCCCAGCTCCGGTCGCTTTGGCAGTCCGCGACCGCCGACTGACCGCCGATGCTGCTGCGGACCCGCATATCGCTGATTCTGCTGGCCGCGTTCGGGCTGTTCATCGGGCTGGCCGCCCTGGTGCTGAACCAGCGGGCCGACCTGGCCGACGATCATGTCGCCGGCGTCATCGAGACCGTTCAGATGGCGATCTGGGACGAGACGGTCGGCGATGTGGTCGAGGACCTTTCCGAGCATGCCGGCGGCCTGGTCACCACCCCGGCCCTAGTCGCCGCGCTCGGCCAGTCCGATCCGGACGCCCGCCGGGCCGACCTGGATGCGATCCTGGCCGGACAGGCCATCGGCGCGGCGGTTCGGGCGGATGTCGTCACCGCCGACGGCAGCCTGGCCTACACCTCGGCCGAAGCGGTGTTCGACCAGCCCGTCTTGCCGCCGACGCTGCTGGAGCCGGTCCTGCGCGACGGCGAGGTGATCAGCGGTGTCGGGCATGATCCCCAGGGCGGTATCGCCGCGCTGGTGGCCGCACCGGTGGTCGCCGCCGACGGTGCGGCGCCCGTGGCCGCCCTGGTTCTGGCCCGCAACCTGTCGGCAACGGTGCAGGCCCTGGCCGGTTCGATCAATGCCGACGTGCTGATCGTCAATCGGCGCGGCCGGCTGCTGGACGGGACGGCGGCCGAGGACTGGGCCGTCCTGGCACCGTATCTCGATACCGCCGAGGAGCGGG
>JANQIU010000359.1 GCA_028281985.1 Alphaproteobacteria bacterium
CCAGCACGCTGCCGCGGGCCCGGCGGTCGGCCTCGCCGGCGGCCCGCGCGAACTCGGCCGCCTTGTCGGCCGCCAGGCGGGCGCTGTCGACGCGGCTCATCTGTCCGGCACCGATGCCCACCGTCACGCCGTCCCGAGTCAGGACGATGGCGTTGGACTTCACATGCTTGACCACCCGCCAGGCGAACAGCAGGTCCGCCAGTTCGGCTTCCGTCGGCACCCGCCGCGTGACCACGGTCAGGTCGGCCGCCGACACCCGGCCGATATCGCGATCCTGCACGATCACGCCGCCGGCGACGCTGCGCACCGTGGCGCCCGGTGCCAGCGGATCGGCCAGGCCGCCGGTCTCCAGCACCCGCAGATTGGCTTTGGCCGCCAGGATGTCGCGGGCGGCCGGTTCGACCGTCGGCGCGATCACCACCTCCAGGAACAGACTGGCAAGCTGTTCGGCGGTATCGCGGTCGATCGGCCGGTTGGCCGCGACGATACCGCCGAAGGCGCTGACCGGGTCGGCCGCCCGGGCCCGGCCGAAAGCTTCCGGCAGCGTATCGGCAAGGGCGACGCCGCAGGGATTGGCGTGCTTGATGATGGCGATCGCCGGCGTTTCGAACTCGCAGACCAGCTCGAACGCCGCATCGGTGTCGTTGATGTTGTTGTAGCTCAGTTCCTTGCCCTGGAGCTGGCTGGCCCCGACCACACCCGGCCGCGGCTGGGCGGTCTGGTACAGGGCGGCGCTCTGGTGCGGGTTTTCGCCGTAGCGCAGGTCCATGGACCGCCGGCCGCCAACGGCGAAATGCCGGCCCGGGCGCTCGCCGATCTCCCCCGCCAGCCAACCGGCGATGGCGCTGTCATAGGCCGCCGTCTTGGCAAAAGCGACGCCGGCCAGGCGGCGGCGCAGGTGGCTGCTCGTCGCCCCGTCGTATTCCTTCAGCTCGGCGATCACCGTTTCGTAGTCGTCGGGATCGGTGACCACGGTGACGAATTCGTGGTTCTTGGCCGCCGCCCGGATCATCGCCACGCCCCCGATGTCGATATCCTCGACACAGGCATGGTAGTCGGCGTCCCGGGATACGGTGTCTTCGAAGGGGTAGAGATTGCTGACCAGCAGGTCGATCGGCGCGATGCCGTAGTCGGTCATCTGGTCCATATGCTCGGGGCTGTCCCGTCGCGCCAGAAGGCCGCCATGGATCTTCGGGTGCAGGGTCTTGACCCGGCCGTTCATGATTTCCGGAAAGCCGGTCTGGGTGGTGACGCCCTTCACCGGGACGTCGGCTTCATCCAGCACATGGGCGGTGCCGCCGGTGGACAGGATCTCCACCCCGCGGTCGGCCAAGAGGGTGGCAAGCTCGACGACGCCGCGCTTGTCGGAAACCGAGATCAGGGCACGGCGGATCGGAACCAGTTGGTGGGGCATGGCGGTGACCGGACCAGCTTTCGGACGGGCGCCCTGCTTACCCCCCGCCCGGCGGGATGTCGAAGGGAATCCCCCGCCCGACGCCGCTGGAGCCGCAAAGAAGACGGCGCCGCCGGTTTCCCGGCAGCGCCGCTATCACTCATGGAACGTAAAGGAGGTCAGGCGGCGTCGGCCATCGGAGACAGGTGGTCCATCACCAGCTTCACCGTCGCCTCCTTGAAGGCATCGGCATCGGCCGTGGTCGACGCGGTAACCAGATTGCCGTCGATGGCCACCGGCTCTTCGACCAGGGCAGCCCCGGCTTCGACCAGCGTGTCGCTGGTTTCCGGCGTCGCGGCGATGTTGCGCCCCTTGGCCCGGTCGACCGCGGCCAGCAGGCCCCCGGCCAGGCCGCCAAGCGCCACCGGCTTGCCGCCGTCCAGGAAGCCGCGCAGGAAGCGCGCCGTGTGGGCGAGGCTCAGCAGCTTGTCGACGCTGCGGCTGCCGCCGGGCACGATGACGGCGTCGAAGTCGGCGGCCAGGGCGTTCGACAGCGGAACGTCGATGGTGAAGTAGTGACCCCAGGCGTCGCCGTGCCACCCGTTGACGATGGCCTGGTCGCTGGACACCACCTTCACCTGGGCGCCGGATTGCAGCAACGCGCGCTGCGGCTCCGTCATCTCCAGCTCTTCAAAGCCGCTGGCCACCAGGATGGCGACGGTCTTGCCTGCAAGCGGTTGATCGGTCATCGACACTCCTCCTTTTGGTCCATGGACCGGCCACGGCCACCGAATGGTGCCCTGTGCCGCCGCGCGCCGGCAGCCGCAAAGCACGGGCAAGCGCCCGTGTTGCGTGTGCGCCGTCTGTCAAAGCCATTTGTCGCGGGAGCCGATCGCCAAGCGGCGGATCGTTACCGACTCCGGGCGGTGGCCGGACGCGCGGATCTGTCCAGTTAATTGCCCAAGCCTCATTTGGCGGTGCGGCGGTCGAAGGTCAACCACAATCGTCCTGCGGCAACCCATCACGGTGTGAACATTCGGGGCGCGAAAACACCGCCCATCGTTGGAATCGCTGAGAAACATTATGCCGGCCGCATAGAACGATGCGGACCAGGGTCCCGCACGGCGCAGAGCTGCCAGGGGAGCCGCCATCGGCCTTCCCAATCCTGGATAATCCGGACGGTGTGCGTCTCCGGGCGACGCGGGCGGGCCTTTCTATCCCCCGCGGCGCCCCCCTATAGTGCGCGGCCCCGCCCCGACCCCGCCCCGACCCCCAGCGTTAGCAGCCATGGCCGACCCGCACGACGACCGACCCGACACCGGCAGCGATGCCGGTCAGGACCGAGGACCGGACGCGCCGTTCCGCGCGCCGCACGACAACGACAACCCGATCGTCCAGCCGCGGCTGGAGAAGCTGGCCGCCCTGCGCGCCGCGGGCATCGATCCCTACCCGTACCGCTTCGCCGCGTCCGATACCGCCGCGGGCCTGCAAAGCACCCATGCCGACCTGCCGGCGGAAGCCACCACCAACCAGCGCGCGGTGATCGCCGGCCGCATCCGGGCCATGCGCAACAGCGGTATGTTCATCGACCTGCACGATACGACCGGCAAGATCCAGGTGTTCAGTCACAAGGACAATCTGAACGAGACCGAGCGGGCCAAGCTGAAGCTGCTGGATATCGGGGATCTGATCGGCGTGGACGGCGTGGTGCGCCGCACCAAGCGGGGCGAGCTGACGGTCGATGCCCGGGGCATCACCATCCTGGCCAAGACCCTGCTGCCGCTGCCGGAAAAGTACCATGGCATGCAGGATGTCGAGCAGCGCTACCGCAAGCGCTACCTCGACCTGATCATGAACGAGGACAGCCGCGAGACCCTGCGCAGCCGCAGCCGGATCGTCCAGGCGATGCGCATGGTCATGGTCGACCGCGGCTATCTGGAAGTGGAAACGCCGATGTTGCACCCGATCCTGGGCGGCGCCTCGGCCAAGCCGTTCGTCACCCACCACAACACGCTGGACATGGACCTGTACCTGCGGGTGGCGCCGGAGCTGTACCTGAAGAAGCTGGTGGTCGGCGGGCTGTCCGACCGGGTGTTCGAGATCAATCGCTGCTTCCGCAACGAGGGCATCTCGCCGCGCCACAATCCCGAGTTCACCACTCTGGAATCCTACCAGGCCTACGCCGACTACACCGACATCATGGAGCTGACCGAGGCCCTGCTGGCGGCGGCGGCGCGGGCGGCGACCGGCGGCACGGCGGTCAGCTATGCCGGCAACGAGATCGATTTCGCCGGCCCCTACCCCCGCAAATCCATGGTCGACCTGGTGCGCGAGCAGACCCATGTGGACTTCGCCGAGACCCGATCGGCCGAGGAGGCCCGGGACAAGGTCCGGTCGCTGGATCTGCCGCTGACGGGCAAGGAAAACTGGGGCCAGTGCGTGGAACTGGTGTTCGGCGAGACGGTCGAGCCGAAGCTGATCCAGCCGACGCATGTCATCGACTTCCCGCGGGAGATCTCGCCGCTGGCCAAGGCCCACCGCAGCGACCCGCGCCTGACCGAGCGGTTCGAGACCTATGTCAACGGCTGGGAACTGGCCAACGCCTTTTCCGAGCTGACCGACCCCCAGGACCAGTACGAACGCTTCCTCGCCCAGATGCAGGCGCGCGAAGCCGGCGACGACGAGGCCCAGATGATGGACCGCGACTACGTCACGGCGCTGGAATACGGCCTGCCGCCCTGCGGCGGCCTGGGAGTCGGCATCGACCGCCTGTGCATGCTGCTGACCGGCAGCCCGTCGATCCGCGACGTCATCGCATTCCCGACCCTGCGGGCGAAGTAATCAGGTCGGCAAACGGACGGCCAATTCCAACTTGGCCGGTCGGATTTGACCCCCGCGCACCCCTGCTGCGCGCGGCTCCCATAACGGTTTTACTTGTCCGTTTCCGCCGGTCTGCATCAGTATGCCGGCCATTGGGATGAATCCATCCGGCGCCACCGGCGTCACGGTTTGCCAACCACCCGCGCCCAAAAGAAGCGGCCCAGCCGGCCGCACTGGACCGCCGGTCCAGCCAGCGGTTGGATGGGCGGACCGCGGTCTGTCTCGGCGGCCCGTCCTGTAGACACCTCAAGCGCCTGCGTCGGCCAGGTGCGCGCTTCCCGATCTGCTGACCGCTTCCGGCATGGAGCGTGACGTGCGATGGCGCGGACAGTCGACCCGGAGAACAGCTCCATGACCGATAGAACGCTTACCGCGGGCCGCCTTGCCGCCGGTCCCGGCCTCCTGGACCGGGAGCGCATCGTCGCCCGGCCCGGCTTCAACCGGTGGCTGGTGCCGCCCTGTGCCCTGGCCGTCCATTTGTGCATCGGCATGGCCTACGGCTTCAGCGTGTTCTGGCTGCCGCTGTCGCGGGCCGTCGGTATCGACGCGCCCACGGCTTGCGCCGATATGAGCCTGCTGGACGAGCTGTTCACCACGACATGCGACTGGAGCATCTCCAGCCTGGGCTGGATGTACACGCTGTTCTTCGTGTTCCTGGGCTCCTCGGCGGCGGTTTGGGGCGGCTGGCTGGAAAAGGCCGGTCCCCGCAAGGCCGGCTTCGTTGCCGCCCTGTGCTGGTCCGGCGGGTTCATGATTTCCGCCATCGGCATCGCCACCCACCAGCTCTGGCTGATGTGGCTGGGATCGGGCGTGATCGGCGGCATCGGGCTGGGCCTGGGCTACATTTCGCCGGTGTCCACGCTGATCAAATGGTTCCCGGACCGGCGCGACATGGCCACCGGCATGGCGATCATGGGCTTCGGCGGCGGTGCGATGATCGGCAGCCCCCTGGCCGACACCCTAATGGGGGTCTTCGACGGGCCGACCACGGTCGGTGTCTGGCAGACCTTCCTGGTGCTGGGCATCGTCTACCTGACGTTCATGATGGCCGGCGCCTTCGGCTACCGGGTGCCGCCCGCCGGCT
Organism: Alphaproteobacteria bacterium; assembly: GCA_028281985.1. Lineage (GTDB taxonomy): Bacteria > Pseudomonadota > Alphaproteobacteria > DSM-16000 > Inquilinaceae > JANQIU01. The sequence continues at coordinate 5,358 of JANQIU010000359.1, forward strand.
GGAAGCCGGACGGCTGGACGCCGCCGGCCAACAAGTCGAACGGCATGATCACCACCAAGCACGTGCACCTGCGCAACGCCCACAAGACGCCGCAGTTCTGGCTGATCTGGGCGGTGCTGTGCCTGAACGTGTCGGCGGGCATCGGCGTCATCGGCATCGCCTCGCCGATGCTACAGGAGGTCTTCGCCGGATCGCTGATCGGGCAACCGGACCTGGCCCTGGGCGCGCTGGATACCAGCCAGGCGCATGCCGTCGCGGCGATCGCGGCCGGGTTCGTCGGCCTGTTGTCGCTGTTCAACATCGCCGGGCGGTTCATCTGGGCCTCGGCATCCGACTATATCGGGCGCAAGACCACCTACTTCACCTTCTTCGTCCTGGGCTTCGCCCTGTACGTCCTGGCGCCGACCGCAGCCGACCTGGGCATCATCGCCCTGTTCGTCCTGTGCTTCTGCATCATTCTGTCGATGTATGGCGGCGGTTTCGCCACTGTCCCGGCCTATCTGGCGGACGTCTTCGGCACCCAGTTCGTCGGCGCCATCCATGGCCGGCTGCTGACCGCCTGGGCGGCAGCGGGCATCATCGGCCCGGTGGTGGTCAACTACATCCGGGAAGCGCAGCTGGCCGCCGGCATCGAACCGGCGCAGGTCTACGACTTCACCATGTACATCCTGGCCGGGATGCTGGTGCTGGGTTTCGTCGCCAACTTCCTGGTACGGCCGGTCAATCCGAAATGGCACATGAGCGACGAGGAAGTGGCGTCCCTGCAGGCCGTGCTGAAAAGCGACGCCCCGGATGTGCCGTCGGGCATGTCGGGCATCGGCTTCGGCACGCTGAAAGACCCCAAGGCGATCGTCGCCTGGATTGCCGTCGGTATCCCGCTGCTCTGGGGCATGTGGATCACGCTGACCAAAGCGGTGGTGCTGTTCACCTGACGCCGTCGGGCGGTGAACGGCAGGTGCCGGCGTTCACCGCCCGTCAGCGAAGTACCGCTTGTTCGGGCGGACCCGCACTTCGTCGTGGTGCAGCGGACTGTCCGGCGGCGCCAGCAGGGTGATCCAGACGGAAGCCGGCGCCGTCGCCACGGCACTGCCCGTTCCGGTCAGATCGTTGATCTGCACCTCGGCGTGCTGCCGCAGCCAGGCGAGAACCGGTGCCTTCAACCGTTTGACGTGTTCGGCCATCACCGACTTGCGCTGCTCCGGCGATGGCAGGCCCGCCAACCGGTCGCCGTCCGGAAGCCCCGGCCACTGCAGGACCAGCGTTACCGGCTGCCCGGCGGGCGCCTGGTCGAGGGTACGGCGCGCTTCCGGCTCGATCATCGACTTCGGGCACACTCCCCGGTTGGACGTCGATCTGCCCAGATCACCTAGATCCCGGTGAGGTCCAGGCGTCCCCGTCCGACTTGGGCGACCGGTTCCAGGGCAAGGCTGCTCTCCAGCAACAGATCGACCAAACCACCGGGATTCTGAGCCAACGCTGCGTCCTTCTCAAGGAACAGGGCGGCCGCACCGGCCACCACCGGACTGGCCATCGAGGTACCCGACTTGACCGCATACCCACCCCCCGGGATCGCGCTTTCGACATCGACGCCGGGTGCCGACAGGTCCGGCTTGGCCAGATTGTCATGCGCCGCCACCGTGCCCCAGGAACTGAACCGCGCGATGCGGTCGTCCCGATCCGTCGCACCCACCCCCACCACGATGTCGTAGTTGCCGGGGCTGCCATGGGAGTTGCTGGCCGGGCCGTCATTGCCGATCGCCGCGACAAGCTGGACGCCGGGAACGAGGCGGGCCTGCGCCAGGAGGTCGTAAAGGAACGGATCATATCCGCGGCCACCGAGCGAGGCGTTCATCACATCCACCGCATCGGCAGGGCCGCCGGCCCCGAAGTCGCTTTGGATCAGCCAATTGGTGCCGGCCAGGATCTGCGCCAGAGTGCCGGACAGACCGGCTTGCGTCGCCGTGGTCAGAACGGCCGCCACCGCCAGGTCGGCACCATTCGCCACGCCAGCGGTCGACCCGGCGGCAATGCCGGAAACATGGGTCCCATGGCTGCCCGCATCGCGCGGCGCCGACGATACCCGGAACCCCTGTTCATCGAACTCCATGAAGGCGATGGACTTGCCGGCAAACTCGGGATGGCTGGCGTCGATGCCGGTATCCAGGACGCCGATGCGCTGTCCCGCGCCGCTCAGGCCCTGGCTGCGGGCGGCCGCGACGTTGATCCTGTCCAGATGCCAGGGATCGGTGACCAGGGTCGTAACCTCCTGGCCTTCGAAGACCGGGCTGGGCAGGTCGATCGCGTAGTTGGCGATCACATCGACACCGTCACCGGACAGGGCATCGATATCTGCCCCATCCAGATCCTCCACCAGGAGGATCCCCAGCGCCTCCAGGGCTCTCGGCACAAGGTCCTGCCGAACCGACGCCGCGTCGGGCTGCGCAGGGTCCCGCGTCACCGGTTGGTCGGGCGCCGGCTCAAGCCCATCGGACGTGGCCAGCGGTCCGGTCGCGAACCGGCCGGAGGGCAGTACCTGCAGCATCTGGCGCAGCGCGCGGCGATTGACATCCGGCCGGGGCGGTTCGCCGACCCTGGCGAAGCCGGTCATCGCGCCGGCAATCCGGCTGTCACGGCGGGGAATGAGGATGTAGGTGGTCATCGGCAGCATCCGGCATTGCGGGGTGAGACGTCCCGGTTCGGTCGCGCGACGTCGGCAACGGAGGTTCAAACGGATGACGCGGATGGGGCCGGCGCCCTGCCGTATCGGCGACGATCTGGCGCATCGCATGGTCCGGGAAGGCCGGATTAGGTCACCCGACCTGAAATCGCACCTAGATCGTCTCGTTTTTGCTGCAAATGCGGGATAGCTGTCGATCGGGCCGGGCGGTGGACACCGCTCCGGCGGGGCTCGGCCTGTCGGATACGGGCCTGCGCTCGTCAACCAAGACCAATTCAGGGAGCTGACCCATGCCAAGCCTGCGCACAGAACACGGCGTACCAAACCCAAGTAACCGGGACCGCGGCGCCATCGGCCCGGGCGTCGTTCGACGGTTGGTTCAGAAGCCGCTTCGCCTGACGGCCATGATCGGCGCACTCGCCTTCGGCCTGAGCGCATGCGACAGCGGGGCCACGACCCAGATCGGCAGCAACGGGCGCAGCATCGAAGTTAACGGCGGCAGCAGCCACTCGGTCAGTTCAACGCCCGACGGGCACGTCATCACGGTCGATGGGCTGGTCATCGCCATCACCGCCGAGGCGATCACCATCGGCGATGCCGACCCGCGGCCGCTGGCCGACTGGCAAGACCTGGAAGTGGTGGTGGACGACGGCGACGTATCCATCACCGTCGACGGGGAAACGCTGGAATAGGCCCCGGCTGCCATCAAGGCGCCGGCGGTCAAGGGACCCTTACCGCCGGCTTTCCGCGACTTGGGCGGCGCGCGTCAGGCCTCGACCGGCCGACCGCTACCGCCGCGGTTTGCATCGACCCGGGGGGAACCGGGTGCGTCGTCCCACAGGCCGGTACCGCCGGGACCCAGATCGTCGTACCAGGGGCGCCAGCGCTCCAGGGCCACCAGGACGGCGACCAGCAGGGCGGCGAAGCCTAACGCCAGCGCCCAGAACGGGACCGGCAGCAGGTCGGCCAGGGTGATCTTGCCGAAGTCCCCCATGGCCAGAAGGGCGGCGATATCGGTCTGGAAGTAGCCATAGGCCATGGCGCCGAAGACGCCGCCGGCGATGACGAAAAGGGCGTCGCGGTAGCCGGCCCCGGCCTGGGCCAGGGCCGTGCCGGGACACGCGCCGGCGATGGCGATGCCGGCGCCCAGGATCAGGCCGCCGATCAGCACCGGGCCGACCGCCATCGCTTTCGGCCCCAGCGTGACCCAGCCGAAACCGGTCATCGCGGCCAGGACCACCAGACCGGTCGCCGTGGCCGTCAGGAACATCTTCAGCATGATGAAGCTGCGGAACTGGAACTGTCCGACCAGGACGCCGGGTTCCATGACCCGCGATTTCTCCAGCGCCAATCCAAAGACCAGGCCCATGATGCCGCCCAGGACGACGAGACCGAGGGTTTCCATGATGTCGAACTCCTGAAAGGACCCTGGGGGTCAGACACGCCGGAACAGGCTGGCGACCAGGATGCCGCCGGCGAACATGGCGGTGACGGCCAGAAACGAGCCGACGGCCAGCTGGGCCATGCCGGAGATGCCATGGCCGCTGGTGCAGCCGCCGGCGATCCGGGCACCCATCAGCATGATGAAACCGCCCGCGAAGCCCATGCCGGCCCGGCCCCAGGTCGAGGTCACGCCGACCATCTGCGTCCATGCGGGCGAAAAGGCCCGCCGCCGGGTCTGCGATGCCCGCGCCGAGAGATAGGCGCCGGCGGCGATGCCGATCACCAGCGCCGACTGCCAGAAGTACTTTTGCGACGTCATGTACTTCGCGAAGTAGTCGATCTGGGCCACGCCGCCATCGACCGCCGAGGCCAGATACCCGGCCGCGGTGACGAAGGACGACGAGGCGCCCAGCGCGGATTCGGCCAGCAGGAAGGCGGGTATCTGAAGCAGGCCGATGATGATCCCGGCCACATAGGGCGACCAGACGCGCTCGGTCAGGGAAGGCATGGGCAGGGCTCCCGTTCGGTTGGGGACGGTTGCGAATGGATGCGGTCGCGGCATGCCTTGCCATCACGGAACCACAGCTTTAGTCTCGCAACACTATAGCTACATATCTTCAGAGATTTGAATATGCAAGACACGATTGCCGTTGAGGACATGTCGGCCCGAGCGGACGATGCGGTGGGCCTTTTGAAGGCGCTGGCATCGCCGCCGCGGTTGCTGATCCTGTGCATGCTGCTGGATGGGGAGAGCGCCGTGGGCGCGTTGGCGGCGCGCCTGAACCTGCGCGAAGCCACCGTATCGCAAAACCTGGCGGTGCTGCGGCGCGAACGGATCGTCGCCACCCGCCGGTCGGCGCAGACGATCTACTACCGCCTGGCCAGCGACACCGTTAGCCGCATCCTGGCCGCCCTGGCCCAGGAGTTCTGCCCGCCTGCGCCCAGCGCCGATGCAGAGCGGACGCACTAAGCCGGTTTGCCGGACCCGGCTGACGCAGCCGACATCGGCGCTGCGATCCCGTTCACCGATGGGGGTTCAGGGGGCGACGGCGATCACGGGTCCGCCACACGCCGCCGGGCGGTGACCTCGATCTCGATCTTCATCGCCGGGTCCATCAGGCCGGCGACGATCATGGTCGATGTCGGCTTGGCCACCGCGAAGGCCTTGCGCAGGGCCGGCCAGCATTTCGGGAAGTCTTCCCGGTCGGGCAGGATGTAGAGGACGCGGATGACATCGTCCAAACCGGCGCCGGCTTCGCCCAACGCCCGCTCGATGTTCTCCAGGCACAGCGCAAGCTGCTCCTCGAGGCTTTCCGGCACCGTCATGGTCCGGTAGTCCGTGCCCGTCGTCCCCGACAGGAATATGTCGGGGCCGTCGACGACGGCGCGGCTGTAGCCGATTTCATCTTCGAAACGCGAGCCGGAGCTGATGTGCCGACGGGTCATGGCGGCATGATCCTTTGCATCGGTTCGGGGCGATGACCCAGGCGTGCCGGTTCGGTGAAGCAGGAGCAAGAGGCAAATGGGTCTGGAGCGTTTTGCGGCCCGGCTGGTGCTGATCGTCATCGCCGCCTTGGCCATCGCCATCGGCTGGCAGTCGATTCCCTGGATCCAGGCCGCCCTGTTTGCGCCGGGGGCGGAGCCGCGGGTCGTCACCCCGCGGGGCGATCTGGCCGAAAGCGAACAGTCGACCATCGCCCTGTTCGAGAACGCACGCGACAGCGTGGTCTTCATCTCCACCGCCGAACGGGTCGTCGACCCGTGGACCCGCACCGCCTACGACACGCCGCGGGGCACCGGGTCCGGCTTCGTCTGGGACGGCCTGGGGCATGTGGTGACCAACCACCACGTCGTCCAGGGGGCGTCCCAGGCCGTCGTCCGCCTGGCGGACGGTCGGGCATTCCAGGCTGCCCTGGTCGGTTCCGACCCGGCCCACGATCTGGCGGTGCTGCGCATCGGCGTCGGCGTCGACCGCCCGCCGCCGCTGCCGATCGGGACCAGCGTCGATCTGCGGGTCGGTCAGTCGGTGTTCGCCATCGGCAACCCGTTCGGGCTCGACTGGACACTGACGACCGGTATCGTATCCGCCCTGGAACGCGAGCTGCGGGCCGACCGCGGCACACCGATCCGCGGGCTGATCCAGACCGACGCGGCGATCAACCCGGGCAATTCGGGGGGGCCGCTGCTGGACAGCGCCGGCCGGCTGGTCGGCGTCAACACCGCGATCTACAGCCCGTCCGGCGGCAGCGCCGGCATCGGCTTCGCCGTGCCGGTGGACGCGGTGAACCGGGTGGTGCCGCAACTGATCGCCCAGGGCCGGTACGCTCCGCCGTCGATCGGCATCACCACCGACCGCCGGGTCGACGCCATCGCCCAGCGGCAGGGCATCGAAGGCGTGCTGGTCCTGGGAGTCCAGGCCGGTTCGGCCGCCGATCGCGCTGGCCTGCGGCCGGCCCGGATCACCACCGACGGCCGCCTGATCCCCGGCGACGCCATCATCGGATTGGACTCGACACCGATTGCCGATGTCGACGACCTGCTGGCGGCCCTGGACGGCCACCGGGCGGGCGACACGGTGCAGCTGCACCTTCTTCGGCAGGGCGACCGGCTCACCCTCGAGGTGACGCTGGGCCCGGGCGCGTAGCCGGCAGGTAAGGCGACCTCCTGTCGGGCGGCATCAACGGGCGGAAGTCAAAGCCGCGTTCTTCCACAGTCCGGCCAAACGCGAATGCGCAAATCTGGGAGTCCTGCGCTTCGCGATTGATCGATAGCGTGTGGTCGTAACCGGAAAGCGTGCCGGCGGAACCGGCCAATGGCACCGTGCCCTGCCTACTTCGACTGAAACGTTGGCTCACCCAGACCGGTTCGGCGCTTCGTCATCGGTCACCAGCGGTTTCGGCGGGCGTTCCGGCAGCAGGCCCTGCTGGCGGGTCAGCAGGACGACCTGCAGGATCACGCCGATCAGCAGCACGCGCAGCGGCGCGATCTGGGTGACGTACTCCACCGGGAAGGCGGAGGTGATGAACTCGCTGCCCGACCACACGGCCCAGATCGCGAAGGCGCCCAGGATGGCGCCGCGGTTGTTGCCGCTGCCGCCGGCGATCAGCATCACCCAGACCAGGAAGGTGGTCAGATCGGGCCGGAACGCCTCCGGGCTGACGAAGGTGGTGAAATGGGCGTACAGGCCGCCGGCCAGCCCCATGATCGTGCAGCCGAACACGAAGGCCTGAAGCCGGAACCAGGTGACGTCCTTGCCGGCGGCCAGAACGGCGTTCTCGTTCTCGCGCACCGCCCGCAGGACCCGGCCCCAGGGCGCCCGGTAGGCCCGTTCGATCAGGACGTAGACGACCCCGATCGCCACCACCACCAGGACCATGAACTCCAGGAAGTCGGACCCATTGTAGAGGCCGATGCCCGGTCGCGGGATGCCGGCAATGCCGCGGGTGCCGTTGGTCAGCCAGCCTTCGTTCTGGATGAACAGGCGGACGATCTCGGAAATGCCGATGCTGGCGATCGCCAGGTAGTCGGACCGCAGCCCGATCGTGATCCAGCCGATCAGGAATCCCAGCAGCGCCGCCACCGCCATGCCGCCCAGCAAGCCGATCAGGATACTCGCCTGGCCGACCAGCTGCCCCAGGAACGCCCCCTCGCCGCCGACCAGCTGGGCGAAGGTGCCGGGCAGGTCGAAGCCGCCGATATGGGCCGGGTTGTCGGGCGATGTCAGGAGCGCGGTGGTATAGGCGCCGATCTGGAAGAAGGCCGCGACGCCGATGTTCAGAATGCCGGTATAGCCCCACTGGACGTTCAGCCCCAGGGCCATGACCGCGTAGATGCCGGCCAGGCAGATGGAGAAGAAAAAGTAGTTGAAGAGACCGGCTAATTCCATGGGGCGGCTTCCATCAGCGGCGCGCTCCGACGATGCCGGTGGGCTTGTAGATCAGCACCGCCACCAGGATGGCGAACGACACCGCGGCCTTGTAGGACGGGTTGATGAACAGCGTCGACACTTCTTCGGAGATGCCGATCACCATGCCCCCGGCGATCGCCCCATAGGGCCGGCCGATCCCGCCGACGATCGCCGCGGCGAATACGCTGAGCAGGATGCGCCAGCCCATCACCGGGTGCAGCCGGGTGTCCATGGCCAGGAAGATGCCGGCCGCCGCCGCCATGACGCCGGCGATGACCCAGGTCCAGATCACCACCTTTTCCGTGTTGACCCCGGAAATGCGCGCCAGGTCCACATTGTCGGCCATGGCCCGCATGGCCTTGCCCATGGTGGTGCGGGTCAGGAACAGGTGCAGGCCGATCACCAGCACCAGCGCCCCGCCGACGATGTAGAAATGGTCTTCCTTGATCCGCAGATCACCGATGCGGATCGGCAGCTGGATGCCGCTGGCATAGACCAGATTGCTGGGTCCCCAGATGATCTGCACCAGGCTGCGCAGGATCAGCGCCATGCCGAAGGCGGAGATCAGCAGGATCACCGGGTCGCTGCGGCGCAGGCGTTTGTAGATGGTCTGGTCGATCAGCACCGCCACGCCGGCCGCGGCCGCGGCGGCGACGGGAAAGGCCAGCCAGAACGGCAGGCCGATAGTCACATAGCCGACGAAGGCGAAATAGGCGCCCAACGTCATCATGTCGCCATGGGCGAAATGGGCGAAGCGCAGGATGCCGAACACCAGCGACACGCCAATGGCGCCCAGAGTAATGATGCTGCCCAGGACGACGCCGTAGAGGACAAGCTGGATCAGTTCGATCATCGCGCCGGCCGCCCCTTCATCCGCCCAGGAACATCTCGGCGACTTCCCGGTCCGCCAGCAGGTTCGGTCCGGTGTCCTCGTGCCGGTTGCGACCCAGGGTCAGGACATAGCCGCGATGGGCGATGGCCAGCGCCTTCTTGGCGTTCTGTTCCACCATCAGCACGGCGATCCCGAGCCGGTTCACATCCTTCACGATCTGGAAGATCTGGTCGATGAACAGCGGCGCCAGTCCGGCCGTCGGCTCGTCCACGAGCAGGAGCCGCGGCTCCATCATCAACGCCCGGCCCATCGCCACCATCTGGCGCTGGCCGCCCGATAGATGACCCGCCGGCCGGTTCCGCCGCTCGCGCAAGGGCGGGAACAGGTCGTACACCTTGTCGAACTGTCCGGCGTAGTTGTCCCGCCGCACGTAGGCGCCCATCTCCAAGTTCTCGTGCACCGTCAGCGACGTGAACACGTTGTTGGTTTGGGGTACGTAGCAGATGCCGTGGCGGACGATCTGCTGGGTCGGCAGCCGGGTGATGTCCTTGCCGTCGAAGGTGATCCGGCCCTGGCGGACGGTGATCAGGCCGAACACCGATTTCATCGCCGTGGATTTGCCGGCCCCGTTCGGGCCGATGATGACCACGATCTCGCCGGGGTCGACGGTCAGGCGCACGCCGCTCAGGATATCCGCACCGCCATAGCCGCCGTACAGATCTTCGATGGCCAGCAGGCTCATGCGGCGGTCTCCGCCTCGGCGGGGTCATCGACGCCCAGATAGGCCTCCTGCACCGCGCGGTCGCGGCGGATGTCGTCCATATGGCTCTGGGCCAGGACCCGGCCGCGCGCCATTACCACCACCGGGTGGCACAGCTCGGCGATCAGATCCATGTCGTGCTCGATGATGCAGAAGGTGTAGCCGCGCTCGCGGTTCAGCGCCTTGATGAACTCCGCCAACTCCCCCAGCAGGGTCCGGTTGACGCCCGCCCCGGGTTCGTCGAGCAGTACCAGCCGCGCCTCGGTCATCATGGTGCGGCCCAGCTCCAGCAGCTTCTTCTGCCCGCCGGACAGGTTTCCGGCCAGTTCGTCCTGCAGATGCGAGAGCCGCAGGAAGTCGAGCACCTCCAGCGCCTTGCGGCGGACTTCGCCGTCCCGCCGGCGGACGGCCGACCATTGGGTCCAGGTGGCGAACAGGTTTTCACCGATCTGCCGCGACGGCACGGTCATCAGGTTTTCCAGCACCGTCATCCGGCCGAATTCGTGGGGGATCTGGAAGGTCCGGACGATGCCCAGGTGAAACAGCCGGTGCGGCGGCAGGCCGGAGATTACCCGGCCATCGAACCGGATGCGGCCTTCAGTCGGTTTCAGGAACCCGGCGACGATGTTGAACAGCGTCGTCTTGCCGGCCCCGTTGGGGCCGATCAGGCCGGTGATCGACCCTTCGGCGATGCTGAACGAACAGCGATCGACTGCCGCAATACTGCCGAAACTCTTCGAGACTTCCTGGATCTCGAGCAAAGACCGCTCCCGGGACCTGTCCACGCTGGCTTTTGGTCGGCCGCGCGGCTACTTTTCACACTTCGCCTTGCCGCGCCGACCGGATCGGCACGCCTGTTGTGGACCGCCTTCCCTGGATCTGGCCGCCACCCGACAGGTGCGGCCGTGACCGACTCAAGAGACTGTGCACTGCAGCATCGCGCGTCTGTCGCTTGCTTTGCATGTTGGGCGGCCGATTGCAAGGATACAATCGGCGACAGTGAACCGACAGCATCGGTATGTCCCAAGGCCCGATGGTGACCGATTCCATCGGATCGCGGTGAAAACGGCCCCCGAAACGCGGCGCGATCAAAGTGTTGCGGCGCCGCTGGGAGGTGCGATACTCACGCCATCGCCAGTCATTGGCGGTTCGACGGAACGACAGCGGCATACCGCTGCCTTCCGCCGGCACCCCCACCGGCGATAGCAAACCACGGGAGGATTCCGCATTATGTCACCGATCAAAAGGGCGCTGCTGGGCACGGCAGCCGTCATCGGCTTTTCCGTCGCCGGCACCGCCGTCGCCAGCGCGTGCACCGTCGGCGTCAGCTGGTCCAATTTCCAGGAAGAGCGTTGGAAGACCGACGAGGCGGCCATCGTCGAGGCGCTGGAGGCGGCCGGTTGCGAGTACATTTCCGCCGACGCCCAGTCGTCCCCGGCCAAGCAGCTTGCCGATGTGGAAACCCTGATCGCCCGCGGATCGGACGCGCTGATCGTCCTGGCCCAGGATAACGAGGCTGTGATCCCGGCGGTCGAGGCGGCCGTCGCCGAAGGCATCCCGGTCATCGCCTACGACCGCCTGATCGAGCATCCGGACGCGTTCTACATCACCTTCGACAATATCGAGGTCGGGCGGATGCAGGCGCGGGCCGTGTTCGAGATCCAGCCCACCGGCAACTACGTCTTCATCAAGGGTTCTTCGGCCGATCCGAATGCGGATTTCCTGCATTCGGGCCAGCTTGAGGTGCTTCAGGCGGCGATCGACGCCGGCGACATCGCCGTGGTCGGCGAGGCGTACACGGACGCCTGGCTGCCGGAGAATGCCCAGCGGAACATGGAGCAGATCCTGACCGCCAACGACAACGACGTCGATGCGGTGGTGGCATCGAACGACGGAACCGCCGGCGGCGTCGTGGCGGCCCTGACGGCCCAGGGCATGGAAGGGGCGATCCCGGTTTCCGGCCAGGACGGCGACCATGCCGCGCTGAACCGCGTCGCGCTGGGCACCCAGACGGTCAGTGTCTGGAAGGACGCCCGCGACCTTGGCAGTTCCGCCGCGACGATCGCTGCGGAACTGGTCGCCGGCGCATCGATGAGCGACATCGACGGCGCCATCGTTTGGGACGGCGGATCCAGGGGCATCGCCATGAACGCGATCTTCCTGGCACCGCAGCCGATCACCCAGGAGAACCTGAGCCTGGTCATCGATGCCGGCTGGGTTTCCCAGGAAGTGGTCTGCCAGGGCGTCGACGCCGGCAGCGTCGCCGCCTGCCCGTAAGGTGACACCGCGCCGCCCGCCGGTCCCGACAGGACGGTGGGCGGCGCGGTCCTTCTCCCGGTGAGCGCCGCCCCGTCGGCCCGTTCAACGCTGTTTGCCACCCCAGAAGGGGTCCCTGTCCCATGCCCCGCACTTTGCCGTCGCTGATCAGCCTGGCCGGGCTGATCATCATCATTGTTGCCGGTTTCCAGTACTGGCTCGCCGTTGGCGGTATCGACGTGGCCGCCCTGTCCGCTGCCGGACAGATCGATGACGGCAACCTAAAATGGCAATGCACGTACCTGCTGAGCGAAACCTGCAACACGGTCTTGGGCCAGCTGGTCGAGCTTGGCGAATCCGCCGGTTACCAACCGCTGATCTTCTGGCTGGGTGCGGCGCTGTTCGTGGCCGGGGTGGTGATGACCGTGACGAACAAGGGCCGCCGCGAAGCCATGGGCCGGGTGACCGCGGCGTTGGAGTTCGACACCCGCCTGCTGGGCATGGTGGGCGCGCTGATCCTGATCTGGATCGGCTTCGACGTCATGACCGACGGCAACTTTCTGACTGCCCGCAACCTGTGGAACCTGTCGGTTCAGACATCGGTGGTGGCGATCGTCGCCACCGGCATGGTGCTGGTCATCGTCACCCGCAATATCGACCTGTCGGTGGGCTCCGTCCTGGGCTTCCTGGGCATGGTCATGGCGGTGGTCCAGGTGGAGATCCTGCCCCGGGGGCTGGGCATCCCGCCGCAGATGGAAGTCGGCCTGCTGGGCCTGGACTTCCAGGTCCATCCGCTGTTCACCATCGAGATGGCGCTGGGCAACGCCTATCTGTGGATCGTCGCGGTGCTGGCCGGCGTGCTGGTCGGCGCCCTGATCGGCCTGTTCCAGGGCTTCTGGATCGCCTATGCTGGGGTGCCGGCGTTCATCGTCACGCTGGGCGGGCTGCTGGTGTTCCGCGGCGCGGCCTGGTGGGTGACCAGCGGGCGCACCGTGGCGCCGATGGATACGACGTTCCAGGACCTGGGCGGCGGTATCGGCGGATCGATCGGCGCCACCGGAAGCTGGATCGTCGGCGGCCTGGCCATCCTGATGTTCGTCGTCGGGGCGTTCCGTGACCGCGCCCGCCGGCAGCAGTTCGGCTTCCCGCTGAAGCCGATGTGGGCCGAAGTCACCGTGGTGATGCTGTCGATCGTCCTGGTGCTGGGCGCCGTTCAGGTCATGAACAGCTTCTACCAGCCGGAACGCACGGTGGCGACGCGCATCGTCGACGACCTGCTGACCCAGGGCACGCTCCAGGCCGACGGTGGTGTTGTCTTCAGCGACGAAGGGCTGGAGATCATCGCCACCCTGCCGGAAGAAGCCCAGGCCCTGACGACGGAGATCGACGACCGGCGCACCCAGCGCGAACTGGTCGGCGTGCTGGCCGATTGGCCGGATCTGGAGCGGATCGCCCGCGGCATCCCGATCCCGGTGCTGATCCTGATCGGCGTCGCCCTGGCGATGAGCTTCATCGCCACCCGGACAAGCTTCGGCCGGTATGTCTTCGCCATCGGCGGCAACCCGGAGGCGGCGGTGCTGGCCGGCGTCAATGCCAAGCGGGTGGTTCTCTACATCTTCATGCTGATGGGTGTGCTGTGCGCCATTGCCGGGGCGGTGCAGACGGCACGCCTGAACGCCGGCGCCAACTCCACCGGCACGCTGCTGGAGTTGCAGGCGATCGCCGCCGCGGTCATCGGCGGGACCTCGCTTGCGGGCGGCATCGGCACCATACCGGGGGCGCTGCTGGGCGCCCTGGTGATGCAGAGCCTGCAGAGCGGTATGGTGCTGCTGGGTATGGACACGCCGCTGCAGAATATCGTCATCGGTTTCGTGCTGATCGTCGCCGTCTGGATCGACACCGTCTACCAGAAGCGGCGGAAATAGCCGGGACGCGGGGGAAGGAGACACGCGCCATGACCGACACCGCGCATGCGCAGCCGGCAGCGGCCACCCAGCCGGCCCTGGTGGAGATGCGGGACATGTCGATCGCCTTCGGCGGGATCAAGGCGGTCGACGAGGTTTCGGTGAACCTGTTCCCGGGCGAGGTGGTCGGCGTGCTGGGCCATAACGGCGCCGGGAAAAGCACGCTGATCAAGATGCTGTCCGGGGCCTACCGGCCGAACGGCGGCAAGATCCTGATCAATGGCAAGTCGGTGGAGATCCACAATCCCCGCGACGCCAAGAAGTACGGGATCGAAACGATCTACCAGACGCTGGCCCTGGCCGACAATATCGATGCCGCCGCCAACCTGTTCCTGGGCCGGGAAAAGAAAACGCTGTTCGGCACCCTGGACGACGCGTTCATGGAACATGAAACGCGCAAGGTGATGGGTCGGCTGAACCCCAACTTCAAGAAGTTCAAGGACCCGGTGAAGGCCCTGTCGGGCGGCCAGCGGCAGTCGGTGGCGATCGCCCGGGCGATCTATTTCAACGCCAAGATCCTGATCATGGACGAGCCGACGGCCGCCCTGGGCCCGCAAGAAACCAAGCAGGTGGCCGACCTGATCCTGCAGCTCAAGAAGGAAGGCATCGGCATCTTCCTGATCAGCCACGACCTGCACGACGTCTTCGACCTGTCCGACCGGGTCAGCGTGATGAAGAACGGCAAGCTGGTCGGCACCGTGCGCACCACCGACGTCACCAAGGACGACGTCCTGGGCATGATCATCCTGGGCAAGGAACCGGACGCACCGGACGCGTCCATGATGAACTAAGAAGGGGCGTCACCGGCCCCTTCCGGCGCGTTCACCGGTTCGACTGGCGGTGGGCTTCGACGAACCACAGGCGCTTGTCGATACCGCGGGAAACCTCGGTGAACAGGTCGGCGGTGCCAGCGTCGCCCAGCGCGTCGGTGGCATCGATGGCCTCGCGCACGGCCTGGCCGAACGCCGCCAGCGCGGTCGACAGCGCATCGACATGCAGCGACCCGTCGTAGATGTCGGTCGGGTACGGCGGCAGGGTGGACCGGTCGGCCGCGGCCTGAACCGTTCCTACGGCCGTGCCGCCCAGGGTGACGATGCGTTCGGCGATCAGGTCGACATAGCCGCCCACTTCCTCGTACGCCGCATCGAACAGCTCGTGCAGGGCGATGAAGTTCGGCCCCTTCACGTTCCAGTGCGCCTGCTTGGCCTGCGCCGTCAAATCGACGGCATCGGCAAGCCGGGCACCAAGGATGGTGATCACCTGTTCGCGAATGCCGGAATCAAGGTCGATCTTCGTCATATGCACGGGTAGCTCTCCAGGGTCCGCGGACGGTCGGAGGCGCGCCGGATGGCGCGGCCGCGCCTATCGATTTAGGGCACGAAACCGTCGCCGTCGACCGTGCGAGACATGCCGAACGGGTAACCCGGGCATCCCGGGTGTTTCTACTGCCGCGCAGCGAACAGCGGCTTCAGGGTCTGATAGAGCTCGCGATACTTCTGGTGCTTCTCTTCGTACTGGGCGGCCAGGCGGGCATTCGGCTGAACCGTTTGTTCGACCGGCGGCCGCACGCAGACCGCCTCCGGCGCTTCGCCGGTGGCCGCCAGCCGGCCGAGGCGCGCCGCACCGAAGGCCGGCCCCAGATCACCCCCCCGGTGATACACCAGCGGCCGGTTCAGGATCGCCGCCAGCAGGCGACCCCAGAAGGGCGACCGGGCGCCACCGCCGATCACCGACATCTCCTCGATGGTCGTCCCGGCGGCGAC